>JASEHH010000051.1 GCA_030017685.1 Thermodesulfobacteriota bacterium
CTGCCCTGGAAACGCCAATCCATCGCCCTTAAACCGAATTCTTCAATTGCCTCAACATCAATAAAAGTCATATTAGCCTTTCATTTTTGATGCCCAACGTAAAAGGTTACCGGGAGCCGGATTTATCGGCGATCCGGTGGAGCGTCTTGTTAGGCATTTTCTCGTTTTTTCTTCGCCGGTCTGACTTCGTAGAGAACTGGGTCTTCCTTAACGAGATATGCCTCTGCTGTGTCGACTTTTTCAAAAAAGAGTTTGGCATTCGAAAAGAGATTTGCGTTTTCTGCCTTCAGGTATCGTGCAGACATGCGGCAATATTCAGGGTCAATTTCTACCCCAATACTATTGCGGCCCGTTCGGAAGGCTGCAATTATCGTTGTACCAGAACCGCAGAATGGATCAAGAATGGTGTCCCCCACAAACGAGAACATTCTTACTAACCGGGTAGCCAGTTCAAGAGGAAATGGTGCGGGGTGGTGCTTAGTCGATGCTCCTGGGATGTTCCATATCTGCTGGAACCAGCGGTCAAACTCCTCTTTTGAAATCCTGCTGGCATCTCGCTGAGCATTAGAGGGCTTCCGGTATCCTCCCGGTTTCCGCTGCATGAGGATGAATTCCATGTCGTTCTTGATGATCGCATTGGGTTCATACGGCTTGCCCAGGAATTTAGACCCGTTGGCCACCTCATATGATGCATTCGCGATTTTGTGCCAGATGATCGGATTTAGATTGTCAAAACCGATTCGCCGGCAGATTACGCAAATGTCCGCGTGGAGGGGAAAGACCAGGTGACGTCCAAAATCGCGTCTGGCTACACAGACATCACCGACTACGCACACCAACCGGCCTCCGGGGACAAGAACACGATAGACATGCCTCCAAACCTTCTCCAGTTCCTTCAGGAAGCTCTCGTAATCTTGAATATGTCCTAACTGGTCAGGGGTTTCGTTGTAGCGCTTGAGATTCCAGTAGGGTGGAGACGTGACGACAAGGTGCACCGACTCATCATCCAAAAAGGACAAATCCCGTGCATCGCCATTGATTAGCCTGTGGACCGTTGACGACATAGTTTCACATGAAGGTTGCCACATGGGCAACCAGGACTTTTGCAAATCGCTCCATGGACAGATCATCCGCCGGTGTCTTGTAAGAACCCTTAAGACCGTTAAGGCTGGATGAGGTGATGAATGCGGATGCTGTATAATGCCTTTCTAACACAAGCTTCCGGCAGAACAGTTCATATCGGCGCATGTACGAGGCACCGACAAACTCGGGAAAGACCTTGAAATGTGGTTCCTGCACACCGACAGGTCGATTGGTTGCGTCACAGTCCTCAAGCATGAAGAAATAGCCAAGGAACGGTTGTGGACTATCAAGGTATGCTTTTTCCCGAAAGGCCGTCCAGAGATCAAGGGCGCTGCCTATCGCCTCTTCTGTTCGATTATTGAAATTGTTACCAAAGGAAGGGCCGACTTGGGATTTGGCTTCGATAGCAGCGACAAGTGTTCGCCCACAAACAACGAGGAGATCCCATTCTTTTGTGGGTCTAAAAAAACCAGGAAGCTCAACGGCCTTCTTCCTGAAAATGCAGTTCCCAGGGATTCCGGCCTGTGTAACAAGGGCTGTGAAAAGGGAAATAAACCCATCCATCTGTGCACCGCCAGTGACTGCACTACGGAGACCTTGATCGGCTTTGCCACCTGCTTCCTGTTTCTTCCGCTGGGCGGCCCTTGTTTGCCAGTAGTGGGTGACTGCTTCGGCAGTGCGGTCGGCTATCTGTTTCATCATTTCATGATTATTCAATCCGATATAAGCCTATCAGATTCGTCCGTTTTATTCCAGAGGCCAACGCCGGAAATAAGGCGCGGGGGCAACCACCCTCACTAAAAGGCGACGGGGCTATTCCCCGTCGCCTTGATTTGATTGATACTATTTAAGGCCTCCCCCTAAAGGTGGTAATGTAGGTTTGCAACAAAACCATAGCCCAACCAAAGGAGGAAGCCCTATGAGATTTTACACCCAGCAACACAAATTTTATTGTGGAATCGACCTGCATACCAAAAATATGTTTGTCTGCATCCTGGATGCCGGGGGCAATATCCGTATTCACCAAAACATCGATACAGACCCGGAAGCTTTTCTTCGCATCATCACTCCATTCCGGGAGGACATCGTGGTCGCTGTCGAATGCATGTTCACCTGGTACTGGATCGCTGATCTGTGTGTTCAGCAAAACATCCCTTTCGTCTTAGGTCATGCCCTCTATATGAAAGCCATCCACGGAGGAAAGGCCAAAAACGATAAGATCGACTCCCTTAAGATCGCTACCTTACTCCGAGGAGGAATGCTCCCTCAAGCCTATGTCTATCCCGCAAGGATGCGGGCCACCCGAGACCTCCTCAGACGGAGAAATCACTTGATGAGAAAACGGGCCGAACTCTTTGCTCATATCCAGAACACCCGAAGCCAGTATAACCTTCCCGATCCCCTGGGATGCATTGCCAAACCCAAAAACCGTGAAGGCATCGTAGAACGGTTCGACGACCCTTCCGTCCAAAAGAGCATGGCTGTTGACCTGGAGATGATCGAAGCCTATGACCACATCTTGACCCAGCTCGAACGTGATATCATTGCCTGTGCCAAAGAACACGATCTGAGATCCTATGCCCTGCTTCAAACCATTCCTGGGGTAGGCAGAATCCTCGCCCTGGTACTCCTCTACGAAATCGAATCCATCGAGCGCTTCCCCCAGGTCCAGGATTTCGTCTCCTACTGCCGTCTGATAAAGAGCATCAAAGAATCAAACGGCAAAAAGTACGGATCAAGCGGTAAAAAGATCGGTAACGCTCACCTCAAGTGGGCCTTCTCCGAGGCAGCGGTGCTTTTCCTCAAGGGCAACGAGCCTGAGAGGGGACGGGGACGTAGGTTCTAAAGCATTTTAAGGTATTTCCTCAAATCTGGCATCTCTTCCATGGCAGCCAAGCGATTGACCGAAGAAGTCGTCACCCCAAGGAAACGAGCAACCGCCGCCCCAGGGTATCCCATCTTTCCCACGGCTAACTGACAAAACACCCTCCGCCCTTTCGCAACCCTTTTCTTCCTCATCCCCGAACGCAACTCCGACTCCTCTATTCCCTCTCCTTTAACAATTATCTCCGCAAAGGTAGCCAAATCAGGAACCCTCCGAGATAGTCTCAGCGTCTCTTTTTCTCTCTCTTCAGCCTCCAACATTAGCCTCTTAATAAATTCCTCCCTCCCCAATATCCTCTCATCCGAGGCCACTTTGATCACTTTCCTCCTCAAGGATAGTACCTGGGACCATCCCCCAAGGCTTCGGATCAATCCTCCACCCACCAACTCCGGTCTCCTCCCCTGCGATACTCCCTCTCTCACAAATTGCTCATACTTCTCAATGGCCTTCCGACCCCTACCAAAATATCCAAGAACGGTATCGATGTCCTGCCATTCCCGCCTCACTCTCCCCATGATGGCTGAATGCCCCGCCCAACGATAATCATCCAGTTCTTTCAAGTTCCCCACCATTGCTGCCCTCAACGGATTTAAGTGAATGTAGCGCGTCAACTCCAATAGGTAAGGATCATCCTCACAGATGATCGATTTATACCTATTCTGGAAGAGATGTCCCGTCCTTTTGTGTCGCAAGTTAAAGTTGACAACATAACCCGTCAGAAGCTTCTTCATCACCCGCGAAAGAGGATGACTTCCGGTCCGAACCAATAGATGGAAATGGTTGGGAAGGAGACTCCAAGCATAGACAACGATGTTTCCTTCTATGCACTGGTTAGCCAGTCGGTTCAGAAAATCGTCCCGGTCTTGATTGGTACGGAATATGTTTGTCCGCTCGATGCCCCGCCCCATGACATGATGCAACGCTCCGGGAGCGTCCAACCTCGGTTGTCTCGCCATAGCGAAAGATTAGACCTTTCCCTCCTATTTGTCAAGTTGTTTTAGAACCTACGTCCCCTTTGGCGTCCCCACAGATCGAAAAGTATTTTACGAACTAGATCCATATCTCGTTTCATTTTTGCACTCCTAAATTTGATAAAAACATAACGACAAGGCTCACCGGTTGCCAGGGTTATCGGCAATCCGGTGGAGCCGTTTGTTAGCTGCATAAACAATTGATTTCAAAGAATACCTTTCTTTCGGAGATCCATGACTCGCCAGATGAGGGTATCTATGATCTTTTCATCTGTGTATTCATTTGGCACAAAGAATTGGTGGCGGAACCGAGTAATTGATTGCTGAAGTAATCCATTGCTCAGGACATTTTTGTACTCTGTACACAAAAAATCATGGAATGATAGAAATGATCGCAATCTGTCTTCAAAACTTTTGGTCGGACCCGGAGCCGAAAAACGATAGAAGGTCGCCACCATACTATCATAGATCGGCTGGTGGGGATCGAGTGTATGGAGAAGCTTGCTCGCAAAAGAGAACTGAACTGTTTTCCTTCCACTCTTATTGCTGGGAACTTCATAGAGGATACGGGTTACTTCCCCAATAGTAGATACAGGCCTACTCCTTAACCCTTCCATAAGCTCAAAATATGACGCACGAAAGCCCTGACTTAGTCCAGCTCCATATAGGCGCCAATACTTGCAGTATTTTCCTTGGAACTCTATATTCTGAACAACGTTAACATTCCGAAATCCACTCATCAAAGTCAAGTAAGTGCGTATGTCGAGACCTTCGTCAACACTGTCAAGAATACGGTCAATGTTTTGGTTGATAATCGTATACATTTTTTCCCCAGCTAACGACGGGCATCAGCGGGAGCCGGTTTTATTGGCGATCCGCTGGATGCCCTGGTTAGGTAAATCAGTGCTTGGCATCCTCATAAGGCATTAATTTTTCTTTTTTCTAATATGTTGAGTCGTAGTTGTTTCACTTGTTTGGTTCAAAATTAGATAGGACATAGCCGGCCACTGTTCCCAAGAGTGCCGCCAAGGTTTCCGTTTTGAAGTCTGTTACAATCGCCAAAATTACAAGACTTGGAACGAATAGGACTACTCCTATCGCCTTAAGAGAATTCGGCCCGAAGCCTTGGTCTTTCGCCTTAAGCCGATCAAAGATAAGATAGATTCCGTAAATCATTGCTATAACGGCCCCTAACAAGGCTATACCCTTTAAGACGGGGAATATCCATTGAATGTCTGTATTCATCTTTGTCTCCTTTCTACCTAACGGCGGGCATCAGCGGGAGCCGGCTTTATTGGCGATCCGCTGGATGCCCTTGTTCGCCTTCATTCTTTCTGTGTTGGCAAGTGGTCACAATATTTGAGTAGTTGTGCTTTAGGCATAGGATAGTAGATGTCAGGTATTCGATTCAAGTGTGTCTTCAGATAAACAACCATGACAGGATCGACGGGGGTAAAGTATTCATTTGCCTGTCGGCGCCTCAACATTTGACGTTCATACACATCAGGGTATCGATCTTTAGCGAGAAAGCGCGTCAGTGCACCAGTTTTTACGTCCATTTCTTCCACCTGTGGTTCTTCCTCGGACAGAATTTGCAGGTATCGGACGACTAAGTGCATTGCAATGCGTACCCAAAGATAGGGAATGTTCGGATTCGCGAGTTTTCCGGTTGTCTCGCTCAATGCAGCTTTTCCTCCTATCTCGCCGAGCACAAAGGCGGCAGCCCACGGCAGAGAATATGGATCATCGACCGTATTGATGAGACGTTGCTGATCAGATTCAGCGGTCGCGAACTGCCAAAGACAGTGAAACGTCGGTCCATCGATTGTTTTTATTGTATTCCGAATCACATGACAAGAATCAGCCTGCTTGTTCTGTAAGCAGTGATGCCTTATGCAGAGTCCCTTTACCACCCGCGAATCTTTGGTTTGTGCACAGCGATCAAGTAGTTTGCTACCCCACCAAAACTCTCGGAAATCTACAGAGTCAATTTCATCGACCAGCTTCTCAATTTCGGCACTATTCATATTTCATCCTGAGGCCTGAATCACCGGGAGGCCCGCTTTATGGCCGATCCGTTGCATGCGGTAGTTCGCCGGCCTATTTCATGCCATCGCACGGAAGCCCAACTAGAGTCGCCTTCGCGGCCGGCGGGGGAACGCCCTACGCTTCTTTCCTGATGTTGCACTAACGACTTTGTTCAGGATGCTTTCGGCCGTTCGAAAATCCCTCTTCGAGAAAAAGCCTACGTCCGCCTTGGTCAGGCCGTCCGGCTTCATGTCGTCCGCTGTCTTACCGACGGGATACCTGCCTGCGAATTGACTAAACTGTGAGAGCCGCCGTAGCACGTCCGCCTCGGTGGTCGTCGGGATGAAGCCCACCGCCTGCGCTAACTGCGGGAGGTTGTGGTCGTTCGCCCCCGCTACGCCTCGATACTTGCCGTCACGGATGAGCTTGTTTCCTTTTCTGACCCACAGGGCTTTGAGGGCACATTCAATCGCATACCCAAGCAACATCGCGCGCACGCAGAGGAGCATGGGCATGAGGACTTCGCCTTTGTGCTCACGATGGACCTCCCGCTCACCGAGATATACCTCAGCGTCCTCAAGAACGACCACCCAAGCTAGCCATGCGAGCCACAGATTGCCGATGCGCTCGTGCATGCCAGCGGGATCAGTTGCGTCCCAGACGCTCCCGAATTCCGTTGTCATCCTCTTGCGTTGAGCACTCATACCGTCTCCGATTGTCCGGCGAACGCTGCGCTTCAGGCGCGCCCGGAAGCCGGAGCGCAGCGGAGGCTGTAGGGCGTCCCCTGCAAGCGTTTGTTAGGCGCGGACTCGATCAGCAGTCACGGAGTTACTTCGTAATTCGATTCCGACCCTGGTTTTTTGGCCGTGTCAGTCGGCCGTGTTTTATATCGCAAGCGCTCAACCCCGCACTGCACCCGAAGGGCGTCGAGCCTCTGCAGGTCCTCCACACCCGTCGACCCGGTCGCCAACTCGAACGGGGAGTCGTACGTCAGCTTGGCGTGCGAGTACTCGAAGTCGTAGTCGAGCTGGATGCTAGAACCCCAGCCCTTCAGGTTCACGCCGACCAGGTGCTTCGGCAGCGCGTAGATCTTGAGTTTTTTGGCCTGCGCCAGGCCACTCAGGAAGGCGTCTATCTGCACCCTCAGGGGCAGCGCGCCGTTCTCGAAGATCTTACGCACCGCCGCCTTACTGACCAGATACGCGTGTGTGCCCTGGAACAACCGTATGTTCATGTGCGTCGTGTGCTTGGTGAACATGCTCGGCCGGGGGGTGCGGCAGCCCAGCAGCAGGATGTCCCAGCCGGCCGGCACGCCCTGCAGCGCCTTGTTCACGGAGGCCAGCAGGCACCTGGGCAATCTCGCGTCGTCCTCCATCACCAAGTATGACTGGCTTGCGGGGGCGGCCGCGTCGTACAGCATGTCGAGCCAGATGCACATGTGGCTGAGCGCACACCCAATGGCGCCCATGGACGGCATCTCGGCGTGCGTCTGGCGGAACCCGCGGCGTTGGACCGCGGCGAGCCTGGCCAGCGCCGGCTCGTACACTAAGGCCCGGGCATGCGGCCAGACGCTCGCTGCGTCGACTGCACGGAACCGCCGCAGCTCTAAGCCGGTCAGATCGCTGCTGTCGAACTGCTGCAGGAACGACTGCAAGCGAGCTTGGTGTCCTCCCAGGTTGAGCACGTAGCAGATCATCGTCGGTCAGTCCTTTACAGAAACGCCAGGTATTGGGCCGTGAGGAGCAATGGAACAGGAACAGACGCTAAGCGGCCGCTAAGCCGTAAGCCCTTCTATAACAAATGGCAATGAACGTATAGAAATTCAAACGCTATTTTGCCACAGCGCGGTCAGGAGTACACCCCCCGGAGCACCTGGGAGGAACGCCATGTGATCCTGCGTGATTAGGAACGACAGCACCTCCTTTTGACAGCCTTTCGCCGTAGGCGCCTAACGCTAAGGCTCACCGGGAGCCGGATTTATCGGCGATCCGGTGGAGCACCTTGTTGGGCTGTTTCTCTCCCCATAATTCTTCCAACCGGCCATCTCTCTCAGAAATAATGTATGAGTTAAGCTGCTCGAGGTATGCGATCAATTCTTTCATTATTTTCCTGAGATTTTCGATAACATCAATACCAAAGCTACTCTCTCCTTCAGAATAACGGTACTTAATAAGCTGCAAATAACCAGTAACCGCTGCGCAAATGTTATTACCGTCATGCATCATACCGGCTAATATTATGGGTTTTTGATCGCGCAATTCACGGATTATCTTGAACCAGTAGGAAAAGAAGGTTCTTTGATTACTTGTAAACTCCTCCGAGAATTGAAAGAAGAGTTTCCAGTTTGTGTCTCTGAAATCTGAGTCATTAACATTTTCAAGTAATTTCATAAGCCGAAGACAAGAAAATCGTAAACTCTCCGACTCAGACAAGAAGGAACTCATGTCAGAAATTATTGTTTCACCGATCTTAAGCTTTGATTGAGTTTTAAGTTCCTGCAATGCAGTCTTGCGATTCTCTCTAGCTATCTTGAAATTGATGATAAATCCAATCAATGAAACAATGCCGGCGACAATTGCAGAAATTATTGCAGATTCCATGTTTCTTTAGTAAGCCCAACGGAAAAAATCAGCCGGAGCTATAAGCGATCGGCTGAATTGTTTTGTTAGAAGGTGTCACGCTCACGATATGGAACGCACATGTCTTTCAATTGCTTCAGTTCAGTTTCGAGTTCAACCATCCTCGCGATTGTCAATGACTCAAGCGCAGATGAGTAAATAAGGGGCTGAATACTGCCTCCTTCATACTGGGAGGCGAGGAGCTCAGCGTGTTTTCTCTGATAATTGCGCCAAGCCTCATTCGTCTCATCTAACTTCACTATTTCCTCTGGCGAGAGATACTCTTTCAGCTCTGCAATTATCGTTTCGAGCTTCCTCTCTGCGCGCTCGTATGCCTGTGCAGCTGCGATGTTCATTTCGGTTTGAGTCATGGCACTGTCAAACTCGATTCTCCGAATTTCCTCTGCTTGTTTCTCGAAGGATGCGCCCAACTCCTTCGCTACCTCGGCCCTCCCCATCAAAGCATCTTCAAGGCTCTTTAGGTCTTCAATAGTGTAATTTGTCTTATCCAATTCCTTTCGCAACAAAAGAAGTTTTTCAGCCTTCTGGATATTTTCGAAGACGCGTTTTTGCTCCACCTTCCTACGCCAGAAAAACCAGATAACGGTACCGATCGCACCGAGTATTACCAAAGCTATGTCTTTGATCAAATCCATCATTTGTTACCTTCTAACGACTGAGGTGAGCCGTGTGCTACAAAACTAAAAATAAAATTATAGGAGCTATTTCACATCGGCTCCAGCGACTTGTTATACGATTTCGTTGTTTTCGTTCTTGTCATGATTTTGCTTTCGTTCGCAATATTTATGGAGATGAAATTAATCATATATCTGTTTCTAAGGTTTACCGCTCGTGGTGGCGATGCAGGAAATGTGGCAAATGGCAACCACGAGGAGATTTAATCGTATAACGCAAAACTGAGAGGTGGAGGTTCGTGATGATACAAGAGAATGAAGTTAAAAATAAGGATGGCTGTAAGCCATCCGCTCCAGTGAATTGTTCTACGCCAAATAGGGTTCACAATATGATACAGCCAATATACGATTACATAAATTCAATCAAAGATAAGGAACCTGAACGAGCTAAGGCAATAGCTAAAATATGCCTTGAGTTGGCTATGATATTATAGGCGTAGAACGACCAAGCTCACTGGCGGGGATGGAGCGCCAGCGCAACCCCCCGTCCAGTGCAGCGCCTTGTTGGGCAAGTCGGTTAGTGTCAGGAATATTCACCTGCTACCGTAGAGATAGAGAGGCTAAGATGTGATCAAGCTCTCCCTTATACTTGTCGAAATTGGCCTTATTGTTGACGACCAAAGAAAACTCCAGCAGTTTGGCATGGGCAAGAATTTTGACGGTGCAACCTCTTCCGCCGTTGCTGCGCTCTACGTCTTCTCGAACCGCAGGCCACTCGTTTACTTTCTCTTCCACAAGGATGTTCACCTTGGTTACGTCACGGGCTTTCATTGCATCCTCGTGAACCTTCTCACGTTCCGCCACTACACTTTGGGCGCTGATAGTCGGCTCTGGGTCCGCAGAAGAAAAGAAAAGCGCCACTTCCTCATTTGGGGAAATGTACATCTCTAAGACCCTGAGCGTTCGGTTATACTTCTTGAGTTCGCTCGCCATTGAAGATTTCATGCTGGCAACGAAATCTCGTGGGAAACTTTTCCAGTCGGCGGGATATTCAAAGGAAATCCCGGCAGAATCGTATTTTGCGTATTTCTGAGCGGCCATTGCCTGGTCGTGCTTGAACATCAGCAGGCAGGTAAGAATAGCAACAACAGAAAGAATCAATGATGATCGTTTCATGACGAATCTCTCCATGATGTGTTCTAAGCAGGCTATACAACTAACGAGGCCCGCCGAAGTAGACTATTAAGCCCCCAAACATAGATATTAGTCCTATCGGGGTCGTGAAATAGAAAACGAAATCCGGCGCCTTCAACGACCCTGGAATCATCAACATGCAAATTCCAAACACTATGAGGATTGGCCAATTCTTATAACGGAATATCGACTTTATAACGTTTTTCATGACTGTTACCTCCATGAGCGTGGTCTACTATGCTTTCTGGGTACTTAGACCATCCATGATCTTTCGTGTGCCCTCGTCTCCTGGTCTCATTTGCAAATAGGCTTGATATGCCGCTATCGCCTCCTGATTTGCTTTCAAAATTCGTAAAGAAGTGGCCAAGAGGAAATGCAGAAGGGGTGTATTCAGGCCAAGTTCAGTCAACCTCTTAAAAAGAGGGATTGCTTTTTGTGCCATCTCCCGTGCCGTTTCTTCATTCGGACTGGTTTCGGCGAGAATATCGAATGCAACGCCTCTAACGAAGGCAATAGCTAAGGAATCTGACTCTCTGCCTTCCGTTTGCAGGCAGATGCTTCTGGCGATAGTTCTGACCTTATCGATTTTACCTTTACCGATTCCTTCCAAGAGCGCTTTCGCAAGGTCTCCCAAAGGTGCCCTCTGGAACATAAGACGTTCTGCAAGGAACCACAGGAGGCCGCCGACACCGAGAATCGCCAGTGCGAGAAGAAGGAGCAACATTGTAGCTCCGAAGTGTTCAACAGCGTATTCGTATTCCGGCCCTTTATTCAGGACTGGCGCAAGTTGCTTGAATGTGCCGATTCCGCCAATAAAGAGGAATGGGATGGCCAAGAGCTTCAAGAAGGGGATGCAAGACCCGATGATCCCTTGGCGATGCGGTAAAGACTGCAAGAGTTTGATGCTCTCATCGTCCCAAGGATTGTCTGTGGGTTGTGGAGATGCGGTTTCTTTCATGGTGGAGTCCTCCGTTCTATTTTCATTGCCCAACGATTAGCTAACCAGCGCGGGCTACGGGCCTCCACAAAAACAGATCACGTTTGTCCCGCGGCTGGTTCAGCGACTTGTTGAACTTATTATATACTTTTGTCTCTCCTATGGAAAGTATATTCGGGCAGTGTCTGTAAAGAACGTATGTGGACCGTTGGGCCCAATGCTCTAACTGTCTTTTGGATGCCTCTGTTATTAATTGTCTTGTCGTATTTGACAACTTTAAGCGATAATGGTCGGGGTTTTGTAGAGGATGGAAAACATGAGGACATTCCCGCTCGTTTTATCATGTTTTTTTGATTGAAGTGATCACGCTGCTTTGGGAATCGCATCTTTGTCAAAACTGGGCACACGAGGAATCTCCATAACCCTTATAAGCCGGCACCCGCATATAGGGCACCTCTCGGGATGCTCATCTCCCCTGGTCTCACAGAAGCTCTGCCAGTCAACTACATCCGACTCATTCACTGCATCTTGTCCGAACGCGACCCGACAGACAGAGAGTGCATCTGTTGCCGTGGACGCATAAAGCCCATAGGAACGAACCACCTTGGTATGAGGCTCAGGCACATGCAAAAGATACCTTCGTATGAATTCATCCACGGACAATGTCATGATGTCCCCTTTGCATGCTTCCGCACCTCGGTGTCTGAAGGCAACCCCTTGCTCCGTATAGGACGTGATCCGTCTGTTCGACATGGCACCGCCGCGGATATAGCGAGAGAGATAGATCAGTATTCCGTTCCCGTGCTCGTACTTTTCCCTGATATGGACATTCCATTTCTTCCGGCCAAGCTTGCTCTTCAGGTTTTTCCACTGCGGTATCGTCATCTCTGCAGGCAGCACTATCATCTCTTTTTCAACAGCGTTGTTAATATATGCCAGAAGCTTCCCCCGGAATACCAGCATGACAGCCCGAACGGGGAGAAGATATCCTTGCTGTCTTGTTCCTGCCCACCGAAGCTCATTGCTAAGACCACCCTCCGTCACGAGACAATGGACATGGGGATGGAGAACCATGGTTTGACTCCAGGTATGCAATGCTGCAATGATGCCGGGCCTCCCTCCAATATGCCGTGTATCGAGAAAGAATTCAAAGAGCGTGTCCCTGACGCATGTGAAGAACAGATTGGTCATCTTCCTTACATTCAGGAGCCATATCGGGTTAAGTTCATGGGGCAGAGTGAAGATCATGTGGTAATGGCCACATCGGAGAAGTCTTTCCTTCTGCCGCTCAAGCCACTGCTCTATCTGAAGCCAATTGCATTGAGGACAGACACGATGTCTGCATGAGTTGTACCATTGCCGCTGATAATGTCCCTCGGGACACGCCTGCACATGCCCCCCAAGCTCTGCGGTTCGGCATTTCATGATCGCACAGGCAGCGGCTCGCACATGACGAGGCAGCTTGTGAGCCTGCTCATACGCATTGTATGCTTTTTTCATTATCGCTTGAAGGAGTTTCTTCTCCATTTGGATAACGAATCTAACTTATTGATATTATTCCATTTATTTAGTTCAACAGTGCAATCAGTGGAAAGTTGTCCGTCATATCACCCCCTATAGGTGGACGGATTTTCCGCTTATCAAGATATTGAATACAAAAAATGGAAAATTTGCCTGTTTGGTGTCCGCTTATTGCATTTTTTCTTGTTTGTTTCCACATATTGTGATATTATATGTCAGTATATGGAAAGTCAAGAAAAAAATAAACCGAAATTCCGCCCGAATCCCGGCCTCAAGCTCATGGACCAGGTACGCGAGGTGCTCCGTTATCATCACTACGCCTACCGCACAGAGCATACCTATTGCCAGTGGATACTTCGTTATATTCATTACTTCGGCGGCAAGACCCATCCGAACAGGCTCGGGGCAAAGGATGTGGAGCGCTTTCTCTCCCATCTCGCAACCGAGGGTAAGGTGTCTGCCTCAACCCAGCGGCAGGCCCTGAACGCCCTGGTTTTTCTCTATCGGGATGTCCTTGACAAGCCCCTGGTCACTGAAATTGCCCCTGTCCGCAGTAAACGCCAGCAGAGGCCCCCCACCGTGCTCACCCAGGCGGAGGTTCAGCGGTTGCTCGCTGCCATGACGGGCAGGCACGCCCTCATGGCGAAGCTGCTCTACGGCGGCGGTCTACGCCTGCTTGAGTGTATCCGCCTGCGCATTCAGGATGTGGATTTCGGCCAGGGCATCATCTTTGTCCGGGGTGGCAAGGGCGGCAAGGACCGGACCACCATTCTGCCCCGGAACCTGCAGGACGAGCTGCAAGCGCAGATTGAGGCGGTGAAGGCCCTCCATCATCAGGATCTTGAGGAAGGGTTCGGAGAGGTCTACATCCCTGAGGCGCTTGCCAGGAAATACCCCAAGGCCGTGCGGGAGACCGGCTGGCAATGGGTGTTCCCGGCAAGGGAACGGTCCCTCGACCCGCGCTCGGGAAGGGAAATGCGCCATCATGTGCTTGAATCCGGCTTGCAGAAGGCGGTGAAACGGGCCGCGCAGCAGGCCGGGCTCGACAAGAAGATTGGCTGCCACACCCTGCGCCACAGCTTCGCCACCCACATGCTGGAAAACGGGGTGAACATCCGCGTGCTCCAGGAGCTTCTCGGCCACGCGGACGTGAAGACCACCGAGATCTATACCCATGTCATGGCCCGGGACATCCGGCAACTGCAAAGCCCGCTGGACCGCTTGCCGGGCTGACCGCCGGTGCCGGGTCACATCCCGTGGCTTTCTCGTTTCCGCCCTGTGTGAACCCTCTTCTTTCATCCCTCTTTCTCCTCTCTTGGACGAAATTGATGGGACGTTCATGCAGAACGTGCCTATCAGACCTGGTTCCTGAAAGCCGGGGACGTGGTTTTCTATTTTACTAATTTTCGCAGGATTACATTTCTGATTCCCAGCCTGCCCTTAAGGGCAACCCTTGGCATATACCAGTATGCAAAAAATACGTAAGATAACGAAATAGAAAACAACTTCCCCTATATTCTTAGGTTTCCTTACTTTGTCATCTAAAATATCTTAGTATGAGTATATGTGGACAAGAAGAAAACTCTTAGAAAGAGGGGGGTTGGCATTTCTCATTGGTTCTTTTACCAACCTTCCTATCTTTTGGAATTTCATCTCCACCTCCTGGGCCAAGGCAAAACAGCTCCTACCTAAAGGCTTCCCAAAGGATCAGATGATCAATATGAATCCGGCTGAGATTGATAACCAGGATCTTGAAATTGATCCTCTCGATAAATTCGGGACCATGGGGCCTACGGATGTGAATGTGGATATCAAAACCTACCGGCTTAAAATTACGGGAAAAGTTAAACAGCCCCTCTCGCTGACCTATGATGAAATTCTCAAATACCCCTCCTTGACCGAGACGGTTCTTCTCATCTGCCCGGGCTTCTTTACCAATAACGGACGCTGGAGCGGTGTGAGTTTCAGGACATTGCTGAAGAATGCGATTGTCCATCAGGAGGCGAAATATCTGGATGTCAAAGGAGTCTATGGAAAGGTCGTAAGAATTTCTTTAAAGGATATCGATCGGATAAGGGTCTTCCTGGCCTACCGGGTCAACGGGGAAACCCTTCCTCAGAAACATGGATTCCCTTTAAGATTGGTCTACGAGGATGCCTACGGATATGATTGGGTGAAATATGTGGAGGAAATCGTCATCTCATAAGGGATGGATGAGGACTGATGGATGGACTCAACTCTGAAGGACTCTGCCTCCCGAAACGATTTCTTCCCAAAAATTCTAAAATGAGACCTGCCACTTCCACCGGCTTCTGTAATTGGAGGTCGTGGACCCCGTTTTGAATCAATACGACCTCGGCCTGCGAAAGATAGGCCTTCAAAAAAGCGGCATTCTCTTTCGCCATATCATGATAGTCTGAGTTTCCTCCGTAGAGATAGAGAACCGGTGTGGAGATGTTTTTGGCTTCTTCTGAAAAATTCTTCGATGTCTTGAGGGTCCGGGAGATGTGGTACCACGACACCCGGGAGGCTGTCCGGTTACTCTGGGAGACGATCTCCACCACTTTCTTCTTTTCTGCCTCACCTAACCCCTTCCATCCCTTCCCAATGATGGATTTCGCCACCCATCGGTCCAACAATCCCGAACGAATCACCCCGATAGGAACCTCTCCCATCACAGGCCACTTCAATAAACTTTCCAAAAAACCATAGGAATTTTTGGGAGGCGGATGGTTGCCGAGACCGTTCCCCTCGATGGAAACAACCCTGCCGACCTTTTCCGGATGTCGGGCAGCCAGATTAAAGGCAATCGCCCCGCCATAGGAAACTCCAACGATGTGCGCTCCGGAGATTTCTAATGTCAAAATCATCCGGGCGATCAAATCCGCCTGTTCTTCTACGGCATATTTAAAGCCGGTCCTGGGTTTGTCCGAATCGCCCGTTCCCGGATAATCGATGCAGAAAAGTCTGTAATGTTGCGAAAGCAAGGGGATCATCCTCTCCCAGTGCCTGTAGGTGCTGAAGGCGCCCGGGATAAGGATGATGGGTTGCCCTTCACCCACTTCAACATAATGGATATTCAAATTCCGGATCCGAATAAATCTATCCTCACCATAACTCGATTTTGAATAAATCCGGTTCTGGTCATTCTTCACCATATAACTACAGCCGGTGATGGAAAAGATCCACAGTATGGAAAGAATATGGAATCCCTTCAGGATATACCTCATTTTTCTTCCTTCGCTTTTCAATGGGATGGATCCACACCCACCCCACAATAGATCGGATTATTTTTACCTAAATTGAGCGATTTTATGAATTTAATTGTAGGGCAACCCTTTAGGGTTGCTTCCCATGCCCTGTACACAATGTGGTGCAGGGCATGCAAGGCTCCTGCGGCAGGGCCTTGCCCTACGAATCACCCCTGCCTGTGGCAGGCAATGGGTGAGAGGAAACCGCTCCGTCTCACACGGAGCAGCTACAGGTCCCTTTCGAAAGAATCGCTCAATTTGGGTTTTAATATCCAGATTCCAATCTGTCAACAGAGGCGAAAAGGATTTGAAAGAGCCAGGAGGCATCGGCGGTTGTTTATTCTGCAACCGTTTTTCATCGCGCCACACGAACAGTAATTGGATTCAATACCCTCACCAGATCCTTTGGAGACATCTCACATAAGAGGCCTCTTCTGCCTGCATTGATGAATATCCGTGGAAGGCTGAGAATGGTCTCTTCGATATAGACCGGAAGTTGTTTCTTCGTTCCAAAGGGGGAAATTCCGCCAACCATATAACCGGTGTGCTTAAAAGCCGTTTCGGAAGAACAGGGGGTAATCGATTTAACCCCGAGGACCCTTGCCAATTCTCTGGTCGAGACCTCCCTATCCCCGTGCATAAGAACAATGATGGGAACTTTATTCTCATCTTCCATAACGAGCGTCTTAACCGTCAGATGTTCATCCACCCCCAGTGCTTTTGCCGCGACTTCGGTGCCTCCCTTTTCCTCATATCGATAAGGATGCTCTATAAACTCCACCTGATGCTCTCTCAAAAAGCGAACGGCGTTTGTCACCGGAAATTTCTCTTTTGTCAAAAGCCTCTCCTCCTGGGGCTGTTGCCCAAACCAACCGTTTGCCCTTCGACAGGCTCAGGGCGAACGGTGATATGTTGAAAGCATTTGAGTTTTCCGCTCATGCTGAGCTTATCGAAGCATGAAATCGGTTTGGGCAACAGCCCATCCTGATCCGACCTAAAGGTCCGCTCTGTGATACTTCAGCCCTGCCCTCTTCTTTCTCTTCGATTTCTTCCTTCTTAACTTTTTTATCTCTAAATCCTCGTCTGTCACCTGGCCCGTCAACCTCTCCATTCGTGTCACCAGTTCCCGCCTCGCAAAGAAACGATTGAGGGCCTGGCTCCTTTCGGTCATCCATTTCACTTCAATCCCTGTGGGAAGATGCTTGAGATAGACGCAGGTGGAGGTCTTGTTCACCTTCTGCCCTCCCCTTCCCGAAGAGCGGATGAATCTCTCCTCAATATCCTTCTCATGAATGCCAAGAGCCTCCATCCTCTCCCTGAGGGCCCTGTTCTTCTCCTCGCTCACAGGAAACTGGATCATCAATTCCTCTTCTCACCAAGCTCCATGCCGGGCCCGGAGTGACCTGATGCTGTTATAACTTTTTCCCCTAACTGCAGGCTTACCCGCAATGGGATCATCTGGGCCTGTTTGAATCTAAATTCCATATGTCTGCCCCAGAAACTTTTTTGGGTGTTTGCGGAGATATCCCCCCAGGGGATGAAGAGCGACGGATGCCCTATCCGGAATAAGAAAAAGACGGAGAGATAGAGGCCGGATTCACTGGCTCCGATGGTGAGGCAGTTGTTATAGCCTAAATACCACCTTAACTGACCACTCTGAAATCGCCACCGCTGACCTACAAATTCTCCAGGGAATCGGTAAAAATAGGCAAGGGTTGACCAACCGCTGATTCGACCGATCAAAAAAAACAGGACAGCCAGAAATCCAACCAGTGCGATAAAAACATATTCGGGTCGACTGAAGTTCATCTTTCTCTCTCCAGGTCATCGCACCAGCAGAGCATGCCGCCGTCGATATTCTTCACTTTCTCAAAACCTTCCCGCTGGAGTTTGAGACAGGCTTTATAGGAACGAAGACCCGACTCGCAATGGACAGCAATCTCCTTCTTTTTGTCGAGTTCTCCCACACGCTTTTCCAACTTCCACAAGGGAATCCATGTGGAACCAGGAATCCGTTTCCTCTTGACCTCGTCTTCCTCTCTGACATCCAGCACCTGAAAAGACTCTCTTGAAGTCGAAAGTTTCTCTCTCACCTCTTCTACCTGAATCCCTCTCACCCTTCCCTCCAGCTTGTTCGTGAGGACATTGGCCGCCACAATGACAGGCGAGAGGACCGGACTGAAGGGTGGAGCATAAGCCATATCCGCATTGGCCAGCTCCTTGCAGGTCATCTTTCCATGAAGGGCCATGGCCAAGATATCGATGAATTTATCCGAAGGACCCTCTCCGATGGCCTGCCCCCCGAGAATGCAGCCTGTCTCCTGATCGGCAATCACCTTCAGCGTCGACTCCTTCCCTCCGGGATAATAGTGGGCTCGATCAAATCCTTTCACAATCGCCTGGATGGGATGAAACCCTTCCTTCTCCGCCTCCCTCATATTCAGACCGGTCTTGGCCACATTGAAATCAAAAACCTTGAAGATGGCTGTTCCCATCACTCCCGGAAAGATGGCATTGCCGCCACAGAGGTTTACACCCGCCACCCTTCCCTGTTTATTCGCTGTAGAACCAAGAGGAACCCAGACCTTCTTGCCTGTGATCAGGTGGGTCGTCTCAGCACAATCCCCTGCCGCATAAATTCCCTCAGCGCTGGTCTCCATTTTCTCGTTTACCCAGATCGCCCCGGTCTCCCCGATCCTAAGCCCGGCCTTCTTTGCCAGCTCTACCCGGGGCCGGACTCCAAGGCTCATCAGAACCGCATTCGCTTCTAACACACGCGCCGCTGTCTGAACATGGGTGACCTTCCCTCCTTCGCCTCTTAAGGCTTCAATTCCCTCCGAGGTGAAGATCTCTACCCCTTTTTTCTCCAGATATTGACGCAGAATACCGGCGAAGTCCCCATCAAAGAGGGTCAAGATTTGAGGAGCCAACTCCACAATCTTTACGTTCTTACCTAATTGGACAAGAGATTCAGCCATCTCAAGTCCAATATACCCTCCCCCAGCGATCACAACATTTCGAACCCTCTCAGACTTCACCTTTTCGAAGAGGGCGTCGGCATCGAAGATGGAGCGAAGATAGAAGACATTGCCTAAATCGATGCCTTCAATCTTAGGTCGAATCGGATAGGCGCCTGTAGCAATAACCAACCGATCAAATTGGTCTGAAAAAGCCTCTCCCGATCCGATTTTCCGGCCAGAGATGGTTCGGCTCTGAACATCGATTTTTTCAATCTGATGATTTTTCTGAACCTTTATCCCGTCCTGGGCAAACTTACCAGGAGTCCGGGAGATCAAAACATCCCTTGCCTTGATGACACCGCTGACATAGTAGGGAAGTCCACAACCTGCATAGGAAATCTCTTCTTCACCCTGATAGATGACGATCTCCATCTGAGGATCGCATCTTTTCGCCTTGGCGGCCGCCTTCGGCCCGGCGGCCACTCCTCCGATCACCAGAAGTCTCTTTCCCATCTTATACTCCTTTAAAGTGACTCAATTACTCTTCAAAAACGAAGGGTGTCCCCATCTTTTTCAATGAGAAGTTATTGAAGATATGATGGCCATCGAAGTCTAAGACCCGCATATCGTCCTTCCCTTGAAGATCTTCGACGATATCCGTGTAATTGTAACCGTAGAGGTCTTTGCACTTTTCGACAGGCACTTCAAAGGAAATAAATTTTTTAATCCCCTTTGTCTTCAATTTATTGACGAAGTTGGGATCATCGAGTAAGGGATATGAAGTCAATATGAGGATCGGCCCTGTTCCTGTAAAAACGATTACAGCTTTCATCTGCCCCCTCCTTTCTTAAAGGAAATGAATACAAACGCATTTTAAAATTTAACTATACCCCATTGCTTTAAAATTAGCCGGATCGGCGCTGCTGATAAAAATTCCAGAGCGCCTTCGATTGAGGGTCGAGGTTGGTCAGGCCGTATTTCTGAGCCCAATCCATCGCCTCCATAAATTCCTGGGTGGTAATCCCCCGAGCGATCTCAGGATGCTCAAATGCCTTATATTCGACCCGATATTGGGCCATGATGTTCACATAAGTGTTTTTAGGAAGATTATCAGCCACCCATTTCACAAATTTCTCCGTTCCTGCCACCCCGTTTGGCATGACCAGGTGCCGGATCATCACTCCCCGGAGGGCAATCCCCTGTCGATCCATCTGGTGCACTCCCACCTGCCTTTGCATTTCAAGGACCGCTTTCTTTACAATCTCGGGATAATCCGAGGCGCCGGCCGAATACTTCCCCGCCTTATCCGAATCCATATATTTTACATCCGGCTTATAGATATCCACGATGCCATCCAAAATCTTTAATACCTCTACGCGTTCGTATCCGCTGGTGTTGTAGAAAAGAGGGATGTAAAGTCCCTTTTTAAAAGCAATCCTCGTGGCGTTGAGAATGTTGGGCATGACATGCGTGGGCGTGACGAGATTGACATTATGACAGCCTATTTTCTGGAGGTGAAGCATCATGTCCGCCAGGTCTTCATCCCGGACCTCCTTCCCCCTCCCCTCATGGGCGATGGGCCAGTTCTGGCAGAAGATACAGCGGAGATTACAATTGGAGAAGAAGATCGTTCCGGACCCGTTCTGACCCACCACGGACATCTCCTCGCCAAAATGGGGATGGTGACTGAAGATCACGGGTTTTAAGGGCGCCCGGCAGAATCCTTTTTCACCCTTCTGCCTGCTCACCCCGCACATCCTCGGGCAGAGTTGGCATTTCTCAAAGAGGGCATACGCCTTTTCAACCCTCTGAGCCAGTTTTCCTGCTCTCTCCAGCATTTCATAGGCCGGGACCCATTCCCCTTCCTTCCTCTGTTTGGCTAAAAGAGAGGAGGGGAAGAGGAGCGAACCGCTTAAGAGAACCGAACCCTTAATAAAATCTCTTCGCGTGAATGTCATATGGATGAGATTATACTCCACCGAAATGGAGTTGTGAAGAGGTTAAAGTTTGCTTTGATTCAGACAGTAAGACTATAGACCTCACGCCGCGCAAGCGCTGGCGCTGCGGGCAGACGTCAGACTGAAGAGTAGAAATAGCCAGAGGTGACACAAAGATAAAAGACTGGCACCTGCGGCAGGAGCAGTGGAACTGGCACTCCTGGTATATACGAAAAAATTTCAAAAGAGTGAAATATAGAATTAATTTAATATGTTAGAGGAGTCTGATGTCTAACGTCTGAAGTCCACTGTCTGAATTGCAATAAAGTTTGGAAAAAGGTTGACGGGAAGATTGGTTCGGCTATAATTTGAAGTTATGGTGATGAACAATACAATTTCTCATCTCCAAATGACGAGGCGAGAGGTTTTGAAGCTCTGTGGCAAGAGTTTTTGTCTCTTCACCGTTTCCAGTCTTTCCAGCCTTCCCCAAACCTCACAGGCCCAAGGGATGCAGAAAGGCCTCATTAGGACGAAACTCTCTCCCCACTTCACATCACTTGAGGGAGGGGACATCCGGTGCGAGCTTTGTCCCCATCGATGCCGGGTCTCCAGGGGGAAGAGAGGACTCTGCAGGGTGAGGGAAAACCGGGACGGGAAATATTACAGTCTGGTTTACGGAAATCCCTGCGCGATGCATCCCGACCCGATCGAGAAAAAACCATTTTTCCATCTGCTTCCAGGTACGGTCTCTTTCTCACTCGCCACAGCAGGATGCAATTTCCAGTGCAAGTTCTGCCAGAACTGGGAGATCTCCCAAGCCTCTCCCGAGGATGTGTTCAGTTATGATGTCCCGCCGGAAACAATCGTGAAGAAGGCCAAAGAGATAGGCGCCCATTCGATCGCTTATACCTACGTGGAACCTACTGTCTTCTACGAGTATATGTCAGACATCGCCCAGCTCACCAGGAAGGCGGGGCTTCTCAATGTGACTCATTCCAATGGTTTCATCCATCCCGTTCCACTCAGGAATCTATGTAAAGTGCTGGATGCGGCCAATATTGATTTAAAAGGTTTCTCAGAACCGTTCTACCGTGAATTGTGCGGCGGAGAGCTCCATCCGGTCCTTGAAACATTGAAGATCCTGAAAGAGGAGAAAGTCCATCTGGAGATTACGAATCTGATGATTCCCACGAAGAATGATGAGATGTCCATGGTCAGAGAGATGTGCCTGTGGATAAAGAAAGAATTGGGCGCAGATACCCCGGTCCATTTTTCAAGGTTCTACCCTTTATATAAACTGAGGACCCTGCCTCCGACACCTGTTTCAACCCTTGAAAAAGCCCGGGCAGTTGCTTTATCCGCAGGGCTGGAGTATGTCTATATCGGAAATATCCCCGGCCATGAGGCTGAAAATACCTTCTGCCCGAAGTGTAAAAAGATGATCATCCAAAGAACGGGATATATGGTCGGGGAGGTCAACCTCAAGGTTGGAAAGTGTAAATATTGCGGCAAGCCTATTCCCGGAATCTGGGCATGAAAAAATTACCCTTCCCCTGTCCGATCTGTGGTCGGAAAAAAGATTATCCTCTGGAGGAATTATTCGAAGGGGCGGTTCTCACCTGTCCCTTTTGCAAACTCACCCTGACCCTACACGGCCATATGTGGAAGGATGTCTGGAAAGAGATTCAAAAATTGAAAGATGGGAAGTAGGAAATTAATGGGATCTTTAAAGACGGGCTTGATGCACTTCTGAATGTCAGCTTAGGGTTTTGGATTAACCCAGATGTCGCAATATCAAACCCGGGCAGGGGTACTTCCAAACCCTTGCAATTGCGGATTTTTCGAAACGGTAGGGTTGCGTAGGATTTCACTTTAGGTGAAGCCCCGGTTTTGCCTAAAAACGCATGTAGCCAACTTCCAAAGGTGCCGCTGCAAGGCTTTT
>JASEHH010000052.1 GCA_030017685.1 Thermodesulfobacteriota bacterium
TATAGGCCAAATAAAAAGAATTGTCAAATCTACCCATATTTTTGTCGCAGACCCATTAAAACCTTTCACAAGATATTGTGGTGGTAAGGAAGGGAATGGATACTAATAGTGTGGACACGTTAATAAATGGGCTCTATCCAGTCCTCTCTTCCTTAAGAAGATGAACTGAAAGGGAAGAGAGCGAGGTCAACACACCCAGCCAGAAGATCCCAACTCTGAAGTTGAAATGGTCAGCTGTCAACCCAAGCAGAAATGGAGTAACTCCCATTCCAAACCCAACGCCCACGGACATGATCACCCCAAGCACCATCGACCGGCTGGAAAGGGGGGCCAACTTAGAAATCGTGGCCAGGGCTACGGGAAAAAATCCCAGGGAGAGGACGGCCTGAAGGGTGAGGGAGATAAAAATCAGGCTTAGGGGGGACGATAGAGAGAGCGCAATCGTGCTCAATCCAGTCATAAGGAGGCTCAGAAAGAGGATGGTTCGGTACCCATAGCGATCAACCAGAAAGCCAATAAGAATGGGCACAGCCATTCCGCCCGCCCTCGAAATCCCCAATAGTTGATTGGCCAGCTCGAAGTCAATCCCCCTTTCTTTGATAAGATAAAGAGGAAGGATGGAGTAAACCCCCATGCTGGATGCCGAGGATAATATCCAGAAAAGGATCATGATCCAGATCGTCCTCTTTTTAAAGAGGCCGGTATAACTCTCTCCCTCTTGGAGTGGCTCCTTTTTAGGCTCGGCAGAGACCTTCCAGAAAAAGAGAGGGAAGATCAGAGAAACGATCCCCAAAAGGAGGAGAGGGGTTTTATAGGAAAAGAACTGCAACCCATAAGCCATAAGAATGGGAATGGAGAAGATTGAAAAGCTTGCCGCGGAATCATGAAGGCCGATGGCCTTCCCCCAATTTCGGGACTCATATGTTTCGGTGATGATGGGAAGAATGCTGGGGATGTAGGTCCCTGTGGCAATGCCAAGAAGAAAGAAGAGAAGGTGGAACGAAACATAACTCTCCGCAAACTGAAATCCGAAGAAGACGAGGCTCACGCCCAAAAAACCAATGGCCACGGTTCTCCTGTAACCCCAGGCCAGGGTCAGACGGCCGGTGGCCAGCAGGGCAAGGCTATACCCGACTGAAAGAGAGATGAAGAGACCCCCGGCCTTTCCATGAGAAAGCAGAAGACTGTCTTCGATGAGGGGAAGAATGGGTGAGAAGATTGTCCGGGTCGAAAAGTTGAGGTACCAGAGACACCAGAAGATAAAAAGGGGGAGGATTCTCATCCCTGTTATCTATTACCCTTTCCGATGGGGCAGAGCGCCTGACATTCAAAACAGTAGTAGTAATTTCCGGAGACAAGGGTCTGCCAGAGCTCACGGAAAGGGTGGCTCTTTAACATCTCGGCCCGTTCCTCCGAAGAGGCATTGAGCATCCCTCCCACAAATTTCGTCATGCCTCGTAGGCCGAACTCTAAGACCACCCGGCCGCAGGCCCGTTTATCCACCCCCCCTCCTCCGAGGAGGGCTTTGCTCGGACAGCCCAGCATGCAGATCTGACAATCGGTCGGACACGGGAACCGGGTTTTTTTTGTAGTCGGTTTAAGGGAGGCTGTAGTGAGGACAGCCCCCAGCCTCACTCTTGGTCCAAACCCTTTGACCAGAACAAGGCCGCTTTTTCCATAATTTCCAATTCCTGCCTCGACAGCCGCCCTTCTTAGATCGATTGCCCCAACCATACCCTGTTTTCCGTCCGACATATCCATGGGAATGAAGGCAGGAATGGCCACGGCTCCATAACCCCGCTTCTCCAGAGCCATGGCCAATTGTTTTGAGATATCCCTCACCTTCTCGTAGGTCGCAATCGTGTCATTCTGCTTGATCTGAAGATTCATCGAATCGAGTGCGGCCCGGCTATGACCGCAGGCGATGACGACGATTGATCTGGCTGAGGGGAGGATGTCGAGATCGATGGCTTTCCGCCCGATCAGGTTTTCGGCGGTGGCGACCCCTCCTGCAACCGCTCCCAGTTGCCTTGCCAATCTTCTGATCTCCATCTTCTTCTCCTCACTTCACCCTTTTCAAGCCTGGCCGTTTGGAGACGCTCTTCTCCATCCCCTTCTTCCGTCTCAACACGTTCTCATTGAAAAGATTGTTTTTGAGGCTGACGGCATTGATGATGGAGTAGATGATTACCGCCCTCTCCCAATCCTTTGTTCCATCAAACTCTTCAATCCTTAACCTGTACTTCTCCCTCAGTCTGGACAGGGAGGCCTCATCAAAGGCAAGGATCTGTTCAGCTAACTTCTCAAGCCCCTTTTCCATAGAAACTCCATAACGACTAAAATTCGAAATCCGAATATCGGGCGAAGCGTCCTTTTAGGACCAATCCAAAACAAAGAAGTTAAACCCTAAACTCGAAACCCTAAACTCTAAACAAACTCAAATGTTCAAACCACAAAACTCAAAACCGTTTAATCTTTTGAGTTTTGGATTTGTTTAGGATTTAGAGTTTAGTGTTTAGAGTTTAAACCATTTCGTGCTTCGAATTTAAAATTCTCTCCATCACGGTGCAAACTTTGTGACCTGATGGGGAGCCTCAAAGGTTTCGTGCAGAGCCCTCATGGCATCCTCGATCTGATCGGCCTCAATCACACAGGAGCAACTGGAGATTGAAGTGCTGATCGCCATCACATTGATCCCGGCGGTCCCCAGGGCATTGAACATCAGACCGGAGATCATCGGCCTCTCCCTGAAGTGGGGTCCGAAGACGCTGACCGTCGCCACATTGGGATGGTAGGAAATCCCTCTCGCCTCGATCAGGGGCTTGACCCCTTCCAGAACCTCGAGGGCTGTTTCCAGATTCTTCTGATCGATACAGAAGGTCATATTCCCATTGCCCTCAATGTCGACATTGTGAACGACAAATTCGATATTGATATTCCGTCCTCCCATCGCATGGAGGATCATCCCCGGCACATCGGGCCGATCGGGTAAAGAAAGGATGCTCACCGTTGCCAGACCGCTGGCCGCCATGATCCCACCCACTTTAATTTTGCCTTCGCTCCCCATCACTACTACTCCCAGATTCTCCGGTCATCGATCTTTTTGGCCCGGTCCGGAATCCCTCCTCTCACGGTAAAGATCACTTCGGAGGCCACTTTGAGAGTTTCCTGGACCTCCTTCTCCAGCTTCCTCTTCAGGCCGATCTTATCGGCGATCTCCTCTTTTAATTCGATATAGATCGCCATTTCATCCCGGTAATCCTTTCTCGTCACCACCACCTGATAATTGGCAATGGCCGGAAATTTTGACATCATCTCATCCACCTGCCAGGGATGAATGAAAATCCCCCAGACCTTGGTCACCTGATCCGTCCGACCCATGATCTTTCCGAGACGCATCGAAGTCCTGCCACAGGGACAGGGATCTTCGATCAGGTAGGAGAGATCTCCGGTGGCAAAGCGAAGCATAGGAAAGACTTTACTGAAATTGGTGGTGACAATCTCTCCGGTTGCCCCCATCTCCATCTGCTTTCCCGTCTCCGTATCCACGATCTCCACAATCACATCCTCTGGGATGTGCATCCCTCTCTTCTCCGGGCATTCATATCCGAGACAGCCCACATCGACCGTGCCATAACCCTGCCGGACCAGGAGATCCAGTTTCGACTCCAGTTTTTGACGGAGCGATTCCGGAAACATCTCCGCACCGACAAAGGTGGCCTTCAAATGAAGATCCCTCTTGGGATCCAGATGCATACCCTCGGCCGCCTCGATGATCGCCATGAGAAAGCTGGGGGTTCCGACATATCCGGTAACCCGGAGCTGTCTCATCAGGTTGATCTGCATCGAAATATTTCCAGGGCCCACGGGGATAACCGTAGCTTTGAGCATTCGGAGGGATTCGTCCAACATGAGGGCCAGAGGCGTGAGATGGTAGTTGAAGGTATTGAGAACGATATCCCCACCTCTTATCCCGCAGGCATAGAGGGCTTGAGCCCAGCGAATATCATCATAATCCCATTCCCCGGGTTCATAGACCGGTCCAGGCGAGACATAGATTCTTCGCACCCCTGCCTCCGAGATGACCTCAAACCCTCCAAAGGGAAGGGTCTCTTTCTGGGCATTGACCAGGTCCGCCTTCTTTGTGATGGGAAGTCTCTCCAAATCCTTTAGACCCTTGATGTCTCCAGGTTTCAACCCCACCTTCTCAAACCCCGAACGGATTGCTTTCGAATGGAGATATCCATGTGAAAGGATTTCGGAGAGTTTCTCTCTCTGATAGGCCTCCCTCTTCTCCCTTGACATCGTCTCCTTATCCCTGTTGAAAAAGCCATGTCTCCGATCGATCATCTCACTCACTCCCCTTCGGTAGGAATATTGGAACAATGGAATAATGGAATGATGGGCTGAATACTTTGAAGCTGAGGTTAAGGTTTAGGTTAAGGTTGAGATTTTCTTAACCTTATCCTTAGCCTTAACCTTCTATTTTTCCGGCATTCCATCATTCCAATTGATGTTTTTGGTTCGCTCATTATAGTATGAAGACTGGATCGACATCAACATCCAAATTGACCCGTTTCCCCCTTGTTTGAATCTCCATTTGTTGGGCCAATTCTTTAGCGAATTGATGAAGCAATCGAGGGCTTTTCCCCTTGGCCAGCATCTGGAAACGGAATTTGCCCTTCAATCTAACAAACGGGGCAGCGCTGGGGCCTAAAAGTTCAATCCCTTTTCCATACCCTCTTTTCAACAGCGACTGTCCGATCCTTTCCATCTCCTCTGCAGCCATCTTCGTCCTTCGCTCACTATTTCCGGTCAGCCTGAAATTGATCAACCTTGAGAAGGGAGGATATTCCAGGGCTTGTCTGAACCCGATCTCCTCTCGATAGAATCCATCAAAGTCATGATCCTTTGCCCTCAGGATACTGTTATGATCCGGGTTAAAGGTCTGGATCACCACCTCTCCGAGCGCCTCTCCTCTGCCCGCCCTTCCTGCCACCTGTGTGAGGAGCTGGAAGGTCCTTTCGCTCGACCGGAAATCAGGGAAGTGCAGCGAAGTGTCCGCAGAGATCACCCCCACAAAGGTCACATTGGGAAAGTCATGGCCTTTGACAATCATCTGCGTTCCCACTAAGATGTCTGTCTTCCCGGACTCCAGCCCCTTCAGGATCTGTTGATGGGAATGCTTTCGCGAGGTCGTGTCACGGTCCATCCTTCCCACTTCTATCCCGGGGAACAAGTCTTTAATCTCCTGTTCCAAACGCTCCGTTCCGATTCCCATTCCCCGGAGCCGGTGCCCTCCACATTTCGGACAGTCTCCCGGCGCTTTGATTCGATAATCACAATAGTGGCATTGGAGGGAACGATTTCTCAGATGGTAAGTCAGTGTGACACTGCAGTTGGGACACTTGAAGGTGAAGCCACATTCCGGGCAGAGGATGAAGTTTGCAAAACCCCTTCGATTGAGGAAGAGGAGGCTCTGTCTCTTCTCCTCGATATTTTTCCGAAGGGCCGCCTTCAACTTCTCTGAGAGGAGGCCCTTCTCATTTTTCATGTCCACCACCTCCACTTTCGGAAGGGGTTTTCTTTCGACCCTCTCCGGAAGGGTTAACAAGCGGAACTTCCCTCTCTCAGCATTGTAGAACGATTCGAGTGACGGGGTGGCTGATCCCAACAGGAGCGTGGCCTCCGCCTCCTTGGCCCTGACCACAGCAATATCTCTCGCATGATACTTCAACTTCTCTTCCTGTTTATAGGAGGGATCATGTTCTTCATCCACAACGACGATCCCCACATTCTTAAAAGGGGCAAAGATGGCGGAGCGGGCCCCCAGGGCGATCTTCACCTCTCCCCTCCAGATCTTCCTCCACTGGTCATAGCGTTCTCCTCTTCCGAGTCCGCTGTGGAGCAGGGCAAGGTTCTCCCCAAAGCGGTCCTTGAATCGGGAGAGGAGTTGAGGCGTCAGAGAGATCTCGGGAACGAGGGCGATCGCCTCCCTGCCGTGCTTTAAAACTTCTTCAATCGCCCTAAGATAAACCTCTGTCTTGCCGCTTCCCGTGACCCCGTGGATGAGAAAAGGGGCAAATCGTTTCGAATCGATTCCTTTCAGGATCTCTCCAAGCGCTTTTTCCTGATCCGGAGTGGGTTCGGGTTTCGGATAGGGTTTGAGTTCGGATTGGACCGAGCGGTCACGGCAGACCTCACGAAGAGCGATGGAGAGGAGCCCTTTTTCTTGAAGAGACCGGACGGGTTTTGAAGGAGATTTGAATCTCTTACTCAATTCGGGATAAGAGACCTCCCCTCTCTCCTCAACCCATCTCAGGATCTCTGACTGCTTTTTTGAGACCTCTTCAAGAGGCTTTCCTTCCACATAACGGATGATCCTCTCAAATTTCGGCCTGACTTCCTTGCCTTCTAATCCTGCCTCAATACTAAGGAGACCCTTTCTCTTCAAGGAAAAGATCTGTGGCCTGGAGATCTCGTCAGGGAAAATTTTCAACACCCTCTTCAAAGAAACCTTCCCGCACCTTTCGATCTCCCTCAGAACCTTCTCCGGAACCGGCTCTAAACTCTCTTGGATAAGGGCTTTCGATCCGTCATCTGTCAGACTTAAAATTAGTTCGCTCTTCAGATGGAGCCCTGGCGGAAGTCCTGCCTTGATCACCTCACCCAGCGGATAGAGGTAATAATCTGAAATCCATCGATAGAAACGGAGCATCTGCGTATCGATCAGGGGGGCTTCATCGAGAAGGTCCTCCACCTCGCGCAACTTCTCTTCAATCCCCTTGGGTGGCTGATCGAGAAGGTCGAGGCAAAAACCGGTCACCTTCCTCCCTTTGAAAGGCACGAGCACCCTCATCCCCACCCGAAGAGAACCCCGCATACCTTCAGGAACCCGGTAATGGAAGGTCTTGTGGACAGGCAGGCCAACCGCAATTTCAACGAACTCTTTCATCGTCCCCAAATTATCCCCTTTTGTCCAAGTTTGTCAAATCCCCTGTCTTATACCCTCCTATATTTCCCCGAAATATATATTGCCGGTAACTCGTTACCTCTCATCCTTGACGCCTGTCCCCTCTGCCTGGAGCAACCGGTAACGAGGGGAGAGTATTGGCCATTGCTATTATTAAGATATGGGTCTATAATGTACCTGAAATTAAAATCTAATGACATTGGAGCGTAAATGGAATTATACAATTTCAATCCCTGGTGGAAGGATGGCAAGGTCCCTTCCGAACTTTTGGGAAAAAAGAGGAAGATATTTCGTGAGATTAATGGATATTTAGACAAGCGACAGATGTTATTGTTCACCGGTTTACGAAGGGTCGGTAAAACCACCCTGATGTATCAGATCATAGATGATCTCCTTAAAAAGGGAGTGCGTCCCTATGATATTTTATATTTTTCATTCGACGAGATGAAATATGACATTGAGGACCTGATCAAGCAGTATGAGATAGAGGTGCTCCGTGAGGATCTTTCCAAAAAAAATGTATTTATATTTCTCGATGAAATCCAGAAGCTGAAGGATTGGGTTTCCAAGGTAAAACTTCTCTATGATATGAATCCGAGGACGAAAATATTTCTTTCCGGTTCCGCCCAGGCAACCATGTGGAAAGAGACAAGGGAGAGCTTGGCAGGACGTTTTTTTGACTTTGTCATGAAGCCCCTGGATTTTGATGAATATCTTGAATTCAAAGGTTCAGAGATTGATCCCATCCGAGAAAAGGTTTTTGAGAAGGATATAAAACGGCATCTAACAGGTTTTCTCAGAACAGGAGGTTTCATCGAGGCTCTGGAATTCGATGAACCTATTCTCCGAAAGTACTTCAAAGAAAGCTTGCTCCAAAGGGTTATTTTTATCGATATCCCACAAACCTTCAAGCTCGATTTACCAGAACTTCTCCATAAACTGCTAATGGTCACGGCATCAAGACCCGGTTTTTATCTCGATTATAAAAACCTTGGTAACGATCTGAAAATGGATCAGAGAACCACCTCGAACTATATCTCCTATCTTGAGTATGCTTTATTTTTACAAAAACTCTACAATTATTCACGAAATCTACTCACCAGCGAGAAGAAAGTAAAACGTCTTTATCTCTCCAACACGGCTTTTACATTGGCGCTGAATCCCCAGGTCGATTTCTCTCTTATTTTAGAACAGTTTTTTGTAAATAGCCTGGAGGCGCGATTTTTTCTTAAAACCCCCCAGAAAGAAGAAATCGATATTATTCACACGCTGGACAGACAGGCCCTGCCTATCGAGATTAAGATAAAGGGGAAAATAGACAAAGAGGACATCAAGATCCTTTTTAAATTTTTAGAAAGAAATAAACTGCAAAGAGCGCTTCTTGTCACGCTTGACACTGAAACCGTTTACCGCAAAGAGAAACTTACGGTAGAGGCCATCCCTTATTGGAAATATTGGAGCATCATGAAAAGAGTACATGGAAAAGAAATCTGAAGTTGAATAACGGTTCAGGGTTTCAGGGAAAATTAAAAATTGATAGTAAGGGAAAGGCGAGGGGAAAGTTTCCATGAAAGAATCTCTGAAACAGATCTCCGACCTCATTGAACGCTTTCAACGAAACATCGAAGCCTACCGAAGTCCTGCTTACAATGAAACTCAACTCCGAAGAGAGTTCATTGACCCCTTCTTTGAAGCCCTGGGCTGGGATGTGGCCAATAGGGCAGGATATGCGGAGCAGTACAAAGATGTCGTCCATGAAGATGCGATAAAAGTATCCGGCGCCACTAAAGCCCCGGATTACTGCTTTCGTATGGGTGGTGTCAGGAAGTTCTTTCTCGAAACGAAAAAGCCCTCCGTTGACATCAAGGAGCAAACCAGCCCGGCTTACCAACTGAGACGATATGCCTGGAGCGCCAAGCTCCCTATTTCCATTCTGACAGACTTTGAAGCGCTGGCGATCTATGACTGCCGCCTTCGGCCAAAGCCGAGCGATAAGCCCAGTATCGGACGAGTCCGGTTTTATACGTATGACCGATACCTCGACTCCTTTGAAGAGATCTATAACCTCCTCTCAAAAGAATCTGTCTTGAAAGGGTCCTTTGATAAATTTGCAGAATCTGAGAGACAGAAGCGTGGCACCACAGAGGTGGATGCCGAATTTCTAAAAGAGATCGAGTCCTGGCGTGAAACCCTGGCCAAAGAAATCGCCATAAGAAACCCGAAACTCTCCGTAAAGGAGCTTAACTTTGCTGTTCAGCTCACTATTGATCGCATCATCTTTCTCCGGATGTGTGAGGATCGAGGAATTGAAAAATATGGCCAGATCCAATCTCTCCTTAACGGCGCCAATACATACCACCGTCTCCGGGAAATTTTCTACCATGCTGATGATAAGTATAACTCCGGTCTCTTTGACTTCAGAACAGACCGGCTTACCCCCGAACTTAAAGTAGACGACAAACCGCTCAAGGACATCTTTAAGAACCTCTACTATCCTGAATCGCCCTATGAATTCTCAGTCCTCGGTGCAGATATCTTGGGCCATGTTTATGAACAGTTTCTTGGAAAAGTGATACGACTCACCGAAGGCCATCGGGCAAAGGTAGAAGAAAAACCCGAAGTGAGAAAGGCCGGTGGTGTCTATTACACCCCAACCTATATTGTGGACTACATTGTTAAAAATACTGTCGGCAAAATATGTGAAGGCAAAACTCCGAGACAGATTAGTCCCCTTCACATCCTTGACCCTGCCTGTGGTTCAGGTTCTTTTCTTCTGGGGGCCCACCAATATCTCCTGGATTATCACCTGAATTGGTATCTCACGCATCACTCAAAAAAGGGAAATGTAGCGCAGGGCTTTAGCCCTGCACCAAAGGAGATGTATCGCGGTCGGGGCGGTCAATGGTATCTGACCATTCAAGAAAAAAAGAGGATTCTCTTGAATGTCACTGAGCGAAAGCTGAAACATTTCCCTAAGAACGCACCGAATCTCGTCGTCCTCGGCAGTGACAGCCCGCATTGTATCGATGATTCGATAATTCCCACTGCGATTAACATGATAGATGAGGTTGCAAGCACTGACACTACAACAGTGTTTCGCAAACTTAATGGAATTATCTTAATAACGAATGATTTCAACATTTCTAAAAAGAGGCGAGTTTATTTCTTCCCTACCCGGTATTCATTTTTTAATCTTCCAGAGGAAATTGTGAGTGTCTTTGAGGGCATTCGGAATGGATAAAATGGGTAAATATGGGGAAACCGGTTCTTTTTATTGCGGCCGATTGGCAATAATCAAGTTTCCTTTTTCACGAGATAGTGCCGGCGGAGTAAAACAGTGTGGATCTTAGCTCCTTGGTTGATCATAATAATCATTACAATCATTGCAACTATCCTAAGTCATCCGAAGATTAAAGGGCTGATTGGTGAAAGGAGAGTTCGGAAGCAGCTAAGAAGGTTACCTGAAGAAAATTATAAAATTTTAAATGATATCACCCTTAAAGAGAAGAAGGGAACGAGCCAGATAGACCATATGGTTATTTCTCCCTACGGAATCTTCGTGATAGAGACAAAAAACTATAAAGGGTGGATCCACGGCAGGGAAGACTCCGAATGCTGGGTCCAAACTTTTTATAAACATAAAACCAAGTTCCGCAACCCCATTAAACAAAACTGGTCGCACATCTATGCTATAAAAGAGAACCTACCGGAATACAAAGACCTTCCTTACTATCCAGTCATCGTTTTTGCTGGGAAAGGAAAGCTTAAGAATCTTGATGTAACAACAGACGTGATCTCCCCAGATGCTCTCTTTGAGACCATAATGAGACATAGAGGTCCCCGAAAGTTAAACGACAACGAAATAGGCGAGATATTTACTACGCTTACGGGAGCCTCTATGAAAGATAAACAGACCAAAAGGAACCATGTGAGCCGCATTAAATGGAACGTAAAAATGAAGAAAATGAAAGAGAGGGCCCTGATATGCCCCCAGTGCGGGGAACAATTGATAAGACGAATAGACAAGTCCGGTGAGTTCTACGGTTGTAGCAACTTTCCACGGTGTCAATACAAAACAAAATTACATTTGGAGTCTAAATGAGGGACATCCATAAAATTATGAAATTTTATTTTGCCATCCATCCAACCCTCCTCCCTGCCTACCGGCCCCGGTCCCGACCGAGGGCGGGGCAGGCAGGCGCAAATGGGGAGGGATATAAGAGTAAAAATGGGCCAAATCATTTTTTATAATGTCATCCATTTCTCATATCCATTTACAAACTAATTCTATTTGATATAATAATATTTATGCGTTAGTTACAGCCCGGGAAAAACCATAGAGGCCGAGGATAACCTCGTATAACATGAATGGATTATAATGGGAAAAAATCTCTTTGAGGTGGACACGCCACTTGGCTTTTCCGTGCGTTGTACAGTTGCCTACTGGAGGTTTATCATCTCGGACAAACATCCAATTATGGCAGGTAGGGAAGAAGACGTCCAAAAAATACTTGCCGACCCTGATGTGGTGCGGCGAAGCCGGCAAGATCCAGGGGTTTATCTTTTCTACCGTCAAGAGGAGTTGCGATGGCTTTGTGCCGTAGTGCGACGTGAAAATGCCTCGGGTTTTTTGATCACAACTTACCCAACAGATGTTATCAAAATAGGAGAAATTGTATGGAAAAGATCAAGGTAATTCATGATACCATGGGTCAGACGTTAACGGTTTGGTTTGATGATCCAGCCAAAGAGTATATCTGCGAGGAAACCTCTGAGGAGGTTGTGCTCATTAAAGATACCGATGGTCACGTAATTGGCTTCGAGCTTTTGCATTATCGCCAAACAGAAGAGACAAATGGGTTGACAGTGGAAACAGTGGTGCGGACAGGGCCATAAGATTGGTATCAGAGGATTTCAAAGCACACGGGGTCAAGTCTATTTTGTTAGCACTTTCTTCTTTTTTGGAACGATCCTACTTATAGAAGCAAAACGCATGTCAGATGATTGGAGCGAAAAGGGCATTCTTAAAATTATAAAATCCCAAGATGTTTTGAACGACCCTCTACTCCTTCGGAGACTGTGTCGTAATTCGCCGCTCCCCCTTCGACACGCTCAGGGCGAACGGCTAAGTAATTGATTTTAAATGTGCCTTTTTCCGTTCGTGGTGAGCCTGTCGAACCATGAACGGACTTGTGACACAGTCTCTCGGTGGGGAGAGAGTGAATGTAAGTTTTAGATATTGGCCCTTGTAAGGGAGTCAGACAGAGACCTGAATAGCATAAAAATGGTTGACGCTGAAGGGTATAAAGACAGATATTTCAGGAGGATTAAAACATGACCAGAGAAGAGTTATTTAAAAAAAATCAACAACTTTCCACTGAATTTGAATTATATCTACTGGAGCATCCTGAAATAGAGGAGAAAATTCCTGACAATGCCATGATCGTATTAGTGCCTGATTATGACAAAGAACTTGCAGAAAAAAATATTGAACTTGCTGAAGCCAACAAAGAGTCAGGACAGACTATCGTCTATGTCAGAGTTGAGAAACTAAGGACTTCAAGGATTGAGGGATTAACGCTTCAGATGGCATGATGAATATTCAAGAAATATATAACGGTTCTATATTTAGGAAAGGTCCCCTTGTGGTTTATTGTTTTCCTCGACGATAGATATTCTCCATCTCCTTGTGAGTGCATTCCTCGCACCAATATTCATTTCCTTTCTGGGAATAACCATCATATCCCAGAGAAATGATCACTCCACATTTTGCACATTTGGTTGGTAAGTAGGCGGGAGGATTTTCCAGCTTCTCGAAGTTGTATTCATTTGTCCCATAATAGACGTACATCTCGGTCTCAAACCCATTCCGGCAGACCAGACAGTCTTTCCATGAACCTTCGTGTTCTTCAGCATAGTGGCTTCCACAAAGTGTATATCGTTGATGATTCCTGGAACAACTGTTTCTTGCATAGGAAAAAATGACGTATTTCTCCTCATCATCACAAATCCACTGACCGCAACACTCTGTTTTCGTCAGTTTTCTTGTCTTTCCGCATAGCCCGCACCTCGGTTTGTCCTCCACCTTGTCCTTTCGGGTTTTTTTAATCTTTGTTTTGGAAACCATATCTTCCCCCTCCTCCTGTTACGGAAAAAAAGACCTTTCAACTCCCTGCTGATTTGTTGAATCCTTGAAAAGAAGAAAGAAAGGATCTGAAAAATCAGACAGGACGGTCACAAACCTTCCAGGAATCCATCTCCTCCTCGGAGATGCCCAGGATGTAAAGGATATTTTTAAGGCGGGCCTGGCCAAGGCTCATATTGGCTGCGCGATCGAGCTTTCCTCTGGCATTGTAGGCAATTCCCAGACCGGCCTGACCCAGCATCAGTACATCATTGGCTCCATCGCCAACAGCCACCGTCTGATCCAGAAGGACCCCTTCCGCATCGGAGACCACATTGACGATCTTGGCCTTGTAGGTATTATCGACTATCTTTCCCACGACCTTTCCCGTCAACTTTCCATTCTTCATCTCGAGTTGATTGGCGTAGGCAAAATCGAGGCCCATCTTATCCATCAAATAGTCGGCAAAGTAGTGGAATCCTCCGCTCACCACGCCCAATTTATAGCCCAATCGTTTGAGTGTTGCGACCAGTTTATCAGCCCCTTCGGAGAGCCTCATCTCTTCTCTGATCTTCTCCAGTTCCTTCACCTTCAACCCTTTGAGAAGGGCCACGCGCTGAACAAGCGCCTCCTCGAAATCGAGATCTCCTCTCCGGGCCTTCTCCGTAATCCTCGACACCTCCTTAAAGACTCCTGCTCTCTCGGCCATCTCGTCGATGATCTCCATGTCGATCAGTGTGCTATCCATGTCGAAGAAGACGATTCGTTTGTTTTTGCGATAGGCCTCCATCTTCTGGAGGGCCAGGTCGATATTGAGTTCGTGGCTCCTGGCAATTACTCTCTCTTTGAGGCGCGAGAGGTTATGAACGCCATTCACATTGATCGTCAACTCCACACAACTGGCACAGTGGCGGGTGAGATTGGAGATCATCTCAATATTGGCATTCTCCTCTCCGAGAATGTTTGATATCTCTGCCAGCGCCCTGGTATCGCCGAAGTAGGTGAGGACGAAGAGGTTCTTGCTGTTTCTGGCCTTCACCTCGGTCTCCGAATAGAGACGGAAGTTGAGCGTCAGGCCGAGACGGCTCGCTTCAAAGAGAAGGTCTTTTAGTACGCCATCCTTCGACTGCTTTGCGCCGCTCATATCCAGGAGGAAGGAGAGGCCCAGAAAATCCTGAAGCGATGCCTGCTCGATGTCGACAATCTCGACCTGATTCTCCAACAGAATCCTGCTGAAGGAGGCCGTGATTCCCGGCCGGTCCGGCCCGGAGACTGTCACCAATACGAAGTCTTTCTTGTCATCCATTCTGTCTATCCTTCTGAATATGGAAATTTCCAAAATTCTATCTAAGAATCGGGCTCTTGTCAAACCTGAGATAAACCCAAATCTTGATTTAGAAAATTGTCATCATGAGTGTGAAACGAAGCACTTATAAAAAGATACCTTTTATGTGCTTGCAATGACAAAATGGAAAAGTGAGGTTCTCTAAATAGAAATTTGGATAAAGATAACTGAAGAAACTGTAAGGTAAGTTCAGCACCTGATAGTGTTGATTTAAGGTCTCGTAGTTAAAATTCCTTTACCGAATGAAGATAACCAAGGACAGGGCCTAAATGCCCAGAAAGCTGCCAACCTTTTCCCTCTCCCTTCTAAAGGTATCGCCAGGGGCTTCATAGGCAATACGGCCATTGTAAAAAATGAAGGCCCGATCTGCCAGTCCCTGAGCCATCTCCAAATTCTGTTCTACTAGTAAAATCGCCATTCCTTCCGAGACTAAGTGACGACAGACTTGTTCAACCCGTTTGATAACGATCTGAGCTAATCCTTCGGAGGGTTCGTCCATCATCAATAGAAGCGGATTGGTGACAAGGGCACGGCCAATGGCCAGCATCTGTTGTTCCCCTCCGCTGAGCCGTCCTCCATTCACCCGGGCCCGCTGTCTTAGTTCTGGAAAGAGGTTGTAGACCTCCTCTGGAGTCCACCTGGATTCCTTCTTTTTGTTTCGGCAGACAAATTGCATATGTTCATCCACGGTTAATGAAGGGAAAAGAAGCCTTCCCTGGGGGACATAACCGACCCCCATAGAAGCAATTTCATGAGTCAGTTTTTTCACGGTTTCCAGACCGTTGAAGACGATCTCTCCCCTTCTCTGAACCGGGGAAAGACCTAATACGGATCGTAATAATGTCGTCTTACCCATTCCATTGCGCCCTACCACCACGACCAGCTCACCGGAACGGACCTGCAGATCAATTCCCTGCAAGATATGGCTTTTACCGTAATAGGCATCAAGATGGCAAATGTTTAAAAGGAATTCAGTCATATTGTTTGTCTTTTGAATTTCGGCTCAAGGTGTAGATCTGCTGAACCTGTGGATTAGCCCGTGTCTCTTCCGGAGAGCCCTCGGCAATGATCGAACCCTGGTGGAGTACGGATACCTGATCAGCGATGCTGAAAGCCACATCAATGTCATGCTCGATGATCACAATGGTCATTTCCGATTTAAGCCCCATGATCTGTCTGGTCATGAAAGACCGCTCGGTAGCAGACAGTCCTGCCATAGGTTCATCGAGCAGAAGGATTTTGGGACTGTGAGCCAGGATGATGCCCAGCTCTAACTGCCTGTGTTCACCATGTGATAGCTCATTGACTTTGGCATTGAATCTTTCTTCCAAGCCGACCTGCCGGGCTATTTCAAAAGCATGATGACAGGGCGCCTTGAATTCATTCCAGCTCCGAAAGAGAGTGGCCAGGAGCGACCAGGAAACGTCTCCTCTTTTCCAGGTGGCCAAGAAAAGATTCTCCTTTACCGTTAGTTCCTGGAAGAGATTGGACATCTGATAGGTTCGTCCCAGGTTCAATTGGATTCGTTTCTGAACTGGCTCATGGGTGATATTGGCGCCAAACAGGGAAATCTCTCCCCTATCCGAACGTATTTCACCTGTAATGAGATTAAACAGAGTCGTTTTTCCCGCACCATTGGGTCCAATCAAAGCCCTGCTCTCACCGTGATTGATCACGAGATCGACATCTTTCACCGCATGGATACCTCCAAAAGACTTGGAGACCCCTCTCAAGACGAGCACGGGATTTTGATTGGACCCAGTTGAAGCCTCTCGATATTGTTTAATGATTTTCCTCCTGTCTTATTCTTTCCAACCATTATTCTTTTTCAGCTCGGCCATGTAGTCTTTACCAAAATATTTTTCAATTTCTCTGAAATAATCGTCTTTGTTCCCAGGAGGATATTCACGGCTTGTGGCGGGTTGGGCCATATATTTCTCCGGCATTGCGGCATAGGGCCCGAACTGGGAGACATCCTTATAGGTCTTCACGGCAATATTCATCAGCTTTCCGTCTTTTTTCACTACCTTTTTGATATAGATATTTTGAATGGGGTTCCCGAATTTATCAAAATAGAAAGGCCCCCGTGGTGATTCGTTCTCCCTCATTTTGACCTGCCTGACCGCAGTAATGAAGGCCTTGGGGTCATCAACTTTTCCATCAATTGCCTCCATGGCCTTAAAAGCCACCCGCATGGCATCATATCCCTGGACAGCAATCACGCTCGGATATTTCCCGTAGGCCTTCAAATAACTCTCTCTGAATTTCATATTTGCCTCAGAGGGATTTCCATCATAGTAATGGAGGGAAGAGTAGACATTGAGCGCCATGTCAGCGAGTTCGGTGAGCATGGGGACGATAGGAACATTTGCCTGTCCCAAAATCTGAGGATAGATCTTGTCGAGGCCGAATTGATACCACTGTTTAAAAAAGGCGACTACCTGGGCGCCACCTGAGTTGCACAGAACGGCATCATATTCCTTTTTCATGCCTGTTAATTTAGCCATGATGGAACTGAAATCCACTGCATCAACCGGATGCCAGATACGCTCAACCTTCTCGCCGCCATTTTCAAGGAACCCTCTGGTGAAGCCAGCCGCCTGGTCCCAGGGGTAGGAGTAGTCCTGGCCTACGATGATCACTTTTTTATACCCTAAATCCTTTGCGCAGAATTTTCCAAAATGGAAAATCACCTGCGGGCCTGTCCACCCAGGCCGGATGACACTGGGGGTTGCCTTGCGCATGGTGATATCTTCAGGAGCGGAGTATCCGATCAGAATGGGCACATCCGGATTACGGGCACCCCAATCCACTGCAGCCATGCCTTCATGCCCCAAAGAAGGACCAATGATGAAATGGACTTTGTCACGGGTTTTAAAAGAGTCGAGCTTTGTCCTCATGACTTCGACATCAGCTTTAGTATCTTCGGTAAATAGCTTGATCGGTATCCCTTTAAATTTGTAATCCCTTTCAGCCAGAGCCAGTTTAACACCATTCAGACCTTCAGTGCCGAACATCGTTGCCCAGCCCGTAGTGGGCCCGATCTGGCCGATGCGAATTTCACTGACCGCATGGGCCGTACCCCATACCCATAAGGTGGAAAACAGTATTGCTACCCCTAACCAAATCATCTTTTTTCCAACCATCTTCTTCCTCCTTTGCTCATCTTTAATGGTTAAACGAAATTCCTTTTTGGGGACACCATCGTCCCAACATCCCCCTACAAGCCGAAACGGTTTATGATGAATGATCACCTCCTTCCTTTCCTGATTTAGAAATGTTAAACCAAGCTTAATCCTCTCCTAAACCAAACCATCTCATTAGCGGGGATAAGAAAGATCTTCCATAATTTCTGACGGTACCTATAATCCCTTTGGGGGCAAAGAGGATGACGAACAGAAACATGATTCCCATAAAAAGTAGATAGCGTTTCGTTATCCCACTGAGCACCACATCGAGCGTTTTCAGGATACCCGTACCCAAGACAGCACCGGCGAGTGTATTAATCCCGCCCAGGATCGCCGCAAGCAGAGTCTCCACATTGGTGGCGAGAGAAACCGAACTGGGGTTGATCAGTCCCATGAAATAGACGAAGAAGACGCCTCCTATGGCGGCAACAAGGGCAGCAAATACAAAGGCGGCATATCTCAATAACGAGACAGGGTAACCTAACATCCTCATCCTGCTCTCACTCTCACGAATGCCACGGAGCATTAGCCCAAAAGGAGACCTCCTCAGGGCGATGAGAAACCAAGTGGCTCCAGCGAAGAAAAAGAGCTGAAAATAATAGAAGGCTGTCTTTGATTTTTCCATGGAGATTCCGAACAGGACCGGGGCATAGACATTCATGATGCCCGTATCCCCTTCCGTCACTGAGGACCACTGGCTCGCCAGCGCCCAGACAAGCTGGCCTAGGACGAGGGTGAGCATTAAAAAGTAAATTCCGCGCACCCGAATGACAAGCATTCCCAATAATCCTGCAATAATCAGAGAGACAGCGATGCCCACGAGGGGTGGAAAGGGAAAAGGCAGACCGTAACGGGTCTGTAAGATGGCCACAAAATAACCCGCAATTCCAAAAAAGGAGGCCTGCATTAAAGAGACCACGCCCAGTTCCCCGGCTAAAAAGGTGAGGCTCATGGTCAGCATACCGAAATACATGACCCGGATGGCCATCAGGACAAAGAAATCTGAGGTGACCCATGGGATAGAGATAAATATGCCTGCCACAATGAGTGCCAGAAAGGTCTTTCGATATAGAAAAAAGCGCTCCTTTATCATACCTCTTTTCCGAACAGTCCCTGAGGTCTGATTGAGAGAATAATCGCCACAGGGAGGAATAGGACGAATAAAGAAAACTCCGGGATGAAGGCGGTGGCAAAACTGTAAATCAAACCAGTGATTAAGGCCCCCACAATGGTACCCCCCAGGCTTCCCATACCGCCGACAATAATGACGATGAGAGTAAGGGTGAGGATTCTCCAATCTTCCCCGATGCCCAGCATCATAAAGGTCCCCCCGATAACCCCTGCCATACCCGCGAGGAATCCAGAAAGGCCAAAAACAGATGTAAACAGGCGCCTTACATTGATGCCCAAGGCTGACACCATTTGAAAGTTGTCCACTCCAGCACGGATGGTGATTCCGAAATTGGTTTTTTTCAAGAACAGCCAGAGACCACCGATGATGACTATTGCCAGTCCGAGCATAAAGATCCGGTAGAGTGGGTAGGGAAGATTGATAATGGGGATCTTTATAGCTCCTCCTAATGCCTGGGGGATTGCAATGGTTTTGGGATATCCACCCCAGATCACAAGAATCAGATCGCCGATGATAATCGCTATAGACAGGGAGACCAATGTCTCAATCAGATCATTTCCTCGCGCCCATCTGAGTAAAAATCGCTCCTCAAACAGGGCGAGGGCTGCCATGCAGAGCCCTCCTGCAAGCCCAGCAATGATCCAGCTTTCCGTTGCCTTCAAGACAGACAAACCAACAAACCCACCTGCGAGATAGAATGCTCCGTGAGTGAGGTTGACCACTCGCATTAAACTGAATGACAGAGTCAGACCACTCGCTGTAATAAATAAGAGGGCTGCAAGAGTCAATCCATTAAGGATCGACATAAGCAAGATCAAGGACACTGCGTTCTACTCCCTTTTTACTTGACCACCAGATATCCTGCTTTCTCCAAAAACCTCATCATCTTTTCATTTTAATTGTTTTGAATTTCGCAGTTTGCTCCTTGATGGCAAGTTCGGTGGGGAGTCTCTCCATGCTCGAAGCGCCATAGAAACCATGAACTCCTGTGGTATTCTGCAAAACATATTCTGCATCCTCTGGCTCTGCAATTGGACCACCGTGACAAAGACAAATCACATTAGGATTAACACTCTTAGCGGCGTCACATAGTTCCTGTACTTTTTTGGGAGCATCTTTCAATGATACGGCTGTGGAAGCACCAATAGAGCCTTTTGTGGTCAGACCCATATGGGCAACAATCACATCTGCGCCTGCTTTGCCCATGGCCTTAGCCTCATCAACGTTGAAGACGTAAGGAGTTGTAAACAGATCCATTTCATGGGCTATTTTTATCATATCCACTTCCAGGCCGAAACCCATGCCTGTCTCCTCCAGATTTTGTCTGAAAAGACCATCACAAAGACCTACTGTTGGAAAATTTTGGACACCAGAAAAACCGACCTCTTTGATCTGTTTTAAAAATACTTCCATCAATCGGAAAGGATCGGTGCCACATACACCGGCTAACACCGGTGTGTTTTTCACTACCGGCAGGACTTCGTTGGCCATTTCCATCACAATGGCGTTGGCATCGCCATAGGGCATGCAGCCAGCTAAGGAACCACGCCCCGCCATTCTGAACCGACCGGAATTGTAGATGACGATAAGATCAATTCCGCCGGCCTCTTCGCACTTTGCAGAAATACCCGTGCCGGCACCTCCGCCAATAATGGGCCGTCCATCGGCTATTGCCTTCTTAAACCTCCCTAACACCTCTTGTCTCGTAAAAGCCATCTTTTCTCCTCCTTTCTAGCCATTATTTCTGGACCATCAATTCCATTAACATTTCAACTGCCTTTTGAGAGAAGGCTTCATCGTTGATATTACAATCTAACTCAACGACTTTGATCCCCGGCTTGATGTTCTTCTTAATCGCATCAAACATGGCCTGGTCCGCCTCGGGCCACCAAAAGGGTTGACCTTCGCTGTCAAGCATTGAAACTCCCTTTAGCGGAAATAGAAAGGCGACCCTTCCTTTAGAGGCATTGGCCTTCTGCGCAAAGATTTCTCCCATCTTTGCATTTTCTTCTATATTGGTTCTCATTAAAGTCACCGAAGGATTCCATTCATAGAAAAGCCTGTCTTTAAACTTCTCCGGAACGGTATCTCTGGGACCGAAGTTGACCATATCCACACAGCCTGGAACGATCAGATGGGGAATGCCTACCTTACCGGGAGCTTCCAATCTTGTGGGACCAGCGGTGAAGACGCCTCCGCAGAGTTCATCGGCCCATTCTGTAGTGGTAATATCCAGAACGGCATAGATATACCCCTCTTCGACCAGTCCTTCCATCGCCTTACCACCTGTTCCGGTACAGTGAAATACAAAGACCTCATATCCCTTGGCGACTAGCGACTCCCTGCAACGATCGACACAGGGAGTTGTATTGCCAAACATGGTGGCCGCTATGATTGGCTTCTGGTCACCCGATGATTTGTAATCCATCTTCACCATTCCGCAGATGGCTCCGACTGCCTCCTTGAAAATCTTTTCGCTCATCAGATTGACTCCGGCCACATCGACGATAGCAGGAAGCATGGTGATATCCTTCTCGCCCACATATACCGCAATATTTCCAGAGGCTACAGTTGAAACCATCACTTTGGGGACGCCTATGGGAAGCGCCCTCATTGCAGAGGTGATGACTGTTGTCCCACCGGAGCCACCCATTCCCATGACCCCGTCAAACTTCCCCTCTCTGAAAAGGTTCTCGGCAAGGCCCGCCACTCCTTTGCTCATCACCTTCATAGCAACTCCACGATCCTTATCCTTCTGAAGTTGGTTGATGTCTCCACCTCCGGCCTTTGCCACTTCAGCATTACCAACATCGATAGGGAAAAGATCGGTTTCTCCCAATACACCAAAATTCATGGTCAAAACCTTACAACCCTGGTTCTCTATCAATTTTCTGACAAAATCATACTCCTCTCCCTTCACATCAAAAGCCCCGATCAATAAAATTGTCTTTGCCATATTTGGGCTCCTTTCCATAAAGATTATTTACCCGTTTAAAGGGCAAAATTTATACCAAAATCAATCAAAGGGAGCTTAACCGTAAAAGATAGGGATAACAAAGAGTTATAAAATTGACTTGTTAATTCTTCTATTGCTAATGGTGGACTTATGGGGTAGCATATGTTACCGATTGTTTCCTTTGGATACATTTTTGATTACTAAGTAAACATATATCTTTTAAAAAAGAGGATGCCTATGAACGATAAAATAGTCCTACTTCAATCCCTTTTTCGAGAAGCAAGAACGAACCGTTTTCCCCTTGTCTTTGCCATCCCAGGGTCAGGCCAGATCGCCCGACATGCCATTGAGGGAGGAGCACATTTCTTAATGGTATTAAATGTCGGGCTTTATCGGGTGGCAGGCGTAAACCCTCTGGCTTCGTTCATGCCTTACGGCAATGCCAATGATCAGACGGAGAATCTTTTGCACACCCAGATTCTGCCCAGGGCCAAGAATGTCCCCGTCGTGGCAGGAATTTTAGCCAATGATCCCACTCTTCCTGTTCAGACCCGATTTAGGAAATTACGGGATTTAGGCATAGCGGGTATTACGAACTGGCCCTGTGTGGGTCTCATTGACGGCAGTTTTCGGGATGCCTTAGCCCAGGAGGGATTTACGTTTGAAGATGAAAGAGAGATGCTTTCCGAAGCGAAGAAATTTGGTTTTGTCACCTTTGGCTTTGTTACCTCTCCCCAAGACGCTCATGTCATGGCTGTTTCGGGTGTGGATGCCCTTGTGCTAAATGTTGGATGGACCCATGAGACTCACGATATTTATGAAAAGAACGATCGCATCCAATATGCCATTGCCAATATTAATAAGATGATCGATGCAGTCAGGACCACAGGCAAAAATCCCATCTTATTCTATTTTGGGGGCTCCGTCACCTTGCCGGAAGACACCGCTGAATTATATCGAAGGACCAATGTGCACGGATTTGGTGGTGGAAGTGTTTTCGAGCGAATCCCTATCGCCAAACTCATCACCAATACGGTAAAACAATTCTGTTCTGTCCCCCGATATACAGAAGGCCTATCTCCTGATGAAGGAATGGGTGAACTGGTGGGTGCCAGCCCTGCCATGTTAAAAATATACAAGCTCATCGAGAAGGTGGCTCCTAGTCCCTAAACAAGTGTAATTATTTGGGGAGAAAGTGAAAAAGTACTCGAAA
>JASEHH010000053.1 GCA_030017685.1 Thermodesulfobacteriota bacterium
TGTGTCCAATAGCTAACCGAAAATATTACGCTTTGAATTCTTGAATTGGCTAAAGGCTACGTCTGTCGTGTTTAATTCTTTTAAACTTAACCGTTACCGAATGATGATGCTATAATGAAAAATTATAAAGAAAAGACCGAGAACGAATGCGAAAAGTTTACCATCCGCGAGATGGAACTGAATGATGTGGATGAGGTCCTCCCCATCGCCAACACCTCCTTATTAAACCCATGGTCAAAAAAAATGTTTCTTGAAGAGGTGGCTCTTCCCTATTCCCATTGCTTTCTCATACGTGGAGAGAATGACCGCAATAAAGATATTCCACTTGGCTTTATCTGTTTTAGGAATATTGGAGAAGAATCTGAACTTCTCAATATCTGCATTCATCCCAGGCATCGCCAGAAAGGTCTGGCTAAAATACTGATGGAATTTTACATTGATTTTTGTAGCAAAAAAGGAGTGAAGAATTATTATCTCGAGGTCCATCCTCTGAATATTCCTGCTGTCCACCTTTATCGGTCATTTGATTTTCAACCGGCAGGCAAAAGAAAGAATTTTTATCAGGGGGAATATGATGCGCTTCTCATGGAAAGGTAATTTTAAATTAGGTTACGGTTACGGTGACGAACAATGAACGATGGACAACGGACAATGAACAAAAAAGATGATATACTGTTCATCGTTCATCGTTTAACGTTCATTGTCCCTAAATGATACGAGCTTCGACAACGATAAACGTTGATTGGTTTTCCATTCGTGGCATTCGCTGTCATTCGTGCTATTCGTTTCTATTTTCTGGGCAAAGATGGCTATCCAGACTGACGGAATCGTCTTAAAAAACAAAAAAATAAAATCAATCTATTTCCTCCTGGAACTCGACTGTCCATCTATTGCCAATGAAACGAAACCAGGACAGTTTGTCATGCTCAGAACTTCCGATGATAACCACCCTCTTCTGAGACGCCCCTTTTCCATTTACAAGAGTTATTCGACCCTACATCCCAGGAAAAGAAAAAGAGGACATCTTTTCATTTTATATAAAAAGGTGGGTAAAGGCACCCAGAAGATGTCAACCTTCAAAGAAGGAGAGAAAGTTAATCTGATAGGCCCTCTGGGCAATGGTTTCATCTTACCCCCCCTTCCCTCTTCAGCTACAAGTATTTTAGTCGGGGGAGGAGTGGGCATGGCTTCTCTTTCCGCCCTTGGGGAGGTATTAGGTTCCGGGAAATTATATGTTTTTATCGGCGGAAAGACAAAAGACGATATCTTATGTGAGGACGACTTTCCAAAGGGAAAAGTCTTTATTGCCACAGAGGATGGAAGTCGGGGCAAAAAAGGGACTGTTGTTGACCTATTTCTATCTGAAATCGAAAGGTTTGATAGGGGTCGACCCCACAATGTCTATATTTGTGGACCGGAGGGGATGGTTAAGTCGCTATCAAAGGCGCTCAAATCGAAGAAATGGATCATTCAGGTTTCCCTTGAGGCTCGTATGGGCTGTGGATTCGGGGCCTGCTGGGGATGTGTGGTAAAGACGAGGGATACCGAAATGGCCTACCAGCGGGTTTGCAAAGATGGACCTGTCTTCCCCCTATCAGAGATCGTCTGGGAATGATGATGAAAATTGCTCCTCCTCTTGACCTGTCCGTTTGTATCGGAAAGTTGGAATTAAAAAATCCGGTAATCGCCGCCTCAGGGACATTCGGATATGGGCAGGAGTTTGAAAATTTTATAGACTTGAGCCAACTCGGAGCCATCATCCCGAAAGGGATTTCATTGAGCCCCATGCAGGGAAATTCCCCTCCAAGGATTTTTGAGACGAATGGAGGAATTCTCAATTCCATCGGCCTTCAAAATCCCGGCCTTCAGGTCTTCATCAACGAGAAACTCCCCTATTTTAAGAAGATCAAAACGAACCTCATCATCAACTTTTTTGGAAAGACTCAAAAGGAATATGTCGAACTATCCAGACGATTAGATGACCTTCCCGGTATTTCCGGCTTAGAGATGAACATTTCTTGCCCCAATGTAAAACAGGGAGGAATCATCTTCGGCTCAGACCCCCGAATGACCTACCGGTTGGTTTCTGCCGTTAGAAAATCATCTGAATTGCCTTTCATTGTCAAGCTTTCGCCGAATGTCACAGATATTTCAGCCATCGCCAGAAGCGCAGAGGAAGGAGGCGCGGATGCAGTCTCCCTCGTCAATACCTTTAAGGCCATGGCCATCAACATCCATTCAAAAAAACCGGAGCTCGGAAACATTATTGGAGGTCTTTCAGGGCCTGCTATTAAACCGATTGCCTTGAGAATGGTCTGGGAAGTCTTTCAGGCAGTAAAAATTCCCGTCATCGGGATGGGGGGAATTATGAAGGCGGAGGATGCGATTGAATTTATGCTTGCGGGAGCCTCCGCCATTCAAATCGGAACAGCAAACCTCATCAACCCGAGAACAGGGATAGAGGTGATAAAGGGGATAAAACGATACCTCCTTCAAAACAGAATAAATCGAGTTCGGGAACTCATTGGCCTCTTCAAAAAATAACCTCTTCGCATAGACGAGTGGTGAATTTCTGATTTTTCTTTCCCCCTCTTTGGCAAAGAGGGGTGAGGGGAGATTTTATAAAGCATTTATTCTTAAAATCCCCCTCTATCCCCCTTTTCCAAAGGGGGACAATAAGGATTGATGGGCCAAAAATTAAAGCTCCATCAAATCTCATCTTTAATTACCTTGGGTGAGATAAAGATCAGCAAATCCTTCCTCTTATCTTCCTTTGCCTCTCTCTTAAATAACCATCCCAATAAAGGTATTTTGCTTAATAGTGGAATGCCCTCTGTTCCATCACTCTTCTCTATTGAGTAAACTCCTGCGATCATAACCACACCATTGTCTCTTACCAATACTTCCGTGGTCGCCTCTTTCTTGTCGATACTAGGAACATTACCAACTGATGTAGCAAAATCTGGCGCATCCTTTTTCGCTTTAATATTCATTTTAATATGTCCATCATTCGTCACATGAGGAGTTACAGTCAATTTAAGATTGGCCTCTATATATTCTATTGATATCTGGCCGCTTTGCGGATCTATTTTGGGGATAGGAAGCCTTACCCCTTGCTCAACTATGGCTTCTTTATTATGCAATGTTGCGATTTTGGGACTCGAAATTATTCTAACCTCCCCTTTATTCTCATGTGCAGAAATGGCGATGTCTAATTGTTGGATGGTTCCCCGGCTGAAAAGAAATTCAATGATACCTGCTGTTCCTACCTTCGGCAAGGCAGGTAAGTTTACAATTTCTCTTGTAACAGTTCCCAGGGTAGTACTTGGTATCCCTCCACCCGCAGTGGCCTTACCTCCTCCAATTTCAAACCCCCACTTTACGCCCAACTCCTTTTGGAAGGTGAGGTTGGCTTCAACGATCCTTGCTTCAATTAAAACCTGTGGTGTCTTTGTGTCGAGTGATTTCACCAAAAATTTAACAGCAGGAATGTTTCTCGGGATATCCTTGATGATCAAAATATTGGTCCGATCATCCACCTTGACATCTCCCCGCTCGCTCAAAACCCCTTTAATCTGAGGGATGATATCCTTTGCTGTGGCGTAGTTGACCGGAATCAATTCCGTTGTCATATCCTCCAATCTCTCCCTGGCCCGTTTCGCCTCCAAACGGGCATGGCTCTCCCTGTTCAGGGCGTCAACAGGGGCGATCCGTATCACATTTCCGACCTGAACCATTCCAAGCGATCGGCTCTGCAAGATGACATCAAGGGCTTGATCCCATGGCACATCGACCAATCTCATGGTGATCTTTCCTGACACATCATCTGCCGTGATGATATTGAAATTGCTTACCTCCGCAATCAACCGTAAAATGTTCTTGATGTCCGCATCCTTAAAATCAAGAGATATTTTCCTTCCCGTATACATCTTTTCCGAAACAACCTCTTCCGCAGGTTTGGCGACTGCGGGAGGAACGGGTTTTTCTGCAACCTTCTCTACAACCTTCTCTTCTTCTTTTTTGACTTCGGTGATCGGCTTCTCTTCTGCCTTTTTAACCTCCTCCTTAGCCTCAGTCTTAAGCTCAGCCTTAGGCTCAGCCTTAACCTCTTCCTTCTTTGGGGGGACAGCCTCTAATTTCGTCACAACCTTCTTCGGTTTTTCAATATCAAAAAAGAGGGTATTGCCTTCCTTGGTGGCTTCATAGGGCGTCTCTTCCCTCAATTTAAACAATATCCTGATGTCATTCTTTATGTTCTTGATTTCAATATTATTTACAGCGCTATCGAATTCGCTCGTATTCATTCCCCTCTGAAGATGTTTCGGGGCAAAGGCGTTCTTGATATCGATGGCGATCGCCTTTTCCGAAACACGGTAAGTTTCAAATTGTGGGTCTCCACTGAGGGTTACGGCAATTCGTGATTTATCGTTTATCTGTTTAAAATCGATCTCTTTCAGGGCGATCTTTGCCCTTACCGGTTTTGCAGGAACCTCGGCGGATGGCGAGGCAACCTTTTCTTTAACCGCCGGCGCAGTCGAAGAGGCCAACTGTAGTTTGGGAGCGGATAGTTTTTCAGACCCCTTCTCCTGCAGTAAAATCTGAGGCTCAGAGGGTTGGGGCACATTCCCAAGTGAAACCACCAGTTTATCGTCTATTCGATTGATCTGGTAGGCCGGAAGTTGGGGTTTCGATGAGTCGAAGACCAATCTCAATTTGTCCTGATGTTGCCCGATCCGGACCTCCTTAATGAACGGATTCGAAATCCGTATGGACTTTTTCGGGTACTGGGTTCCTACTTCCCAGATATCCAAAACCAGACGCGGGGGACCATCCAGTTTAAATAAATTGTAGTTTTCAACTTTTCCGTCGGCCAAAATATTAAAATCAATGTGATCCTTTTTCTCTTCCAGAGAAAAATCGATAATCTCTTTTGCCTTATTGGCCTTTTCAGTGGCGGACGCCACTACCGCAGGCGTAGAGGGAGGGGTGGATTCTTTTTGCGTTTCGGGAGAAGATCGCTCCGCCTCTTTTATCTTTTCAACCACTTCCTCTTTTTTGACTTCCTTTATCTCTACAATTTTCTTAACTTTTTCAATATCAATAAACACATTTCTATCTTCCCTTGAGATGTTGTAATGGGTCATCTGAAGAAGAACGATTTCGATTCGGCCTTTGTCGTCATATTGAATGGTGAGAACCTCTGAAATTGTTCCGTTGTCAATCTTCAAACCATTCTTCATCTGTTTAAGGTCGATGTTTGGAAGATCCATCACAATTCTTAATGGTTCCTGGGAGAGCTTATAAAAAGGCGGGGGAAGGGTTTCCGACCCTTCGATATGAATTCTTGTAAATTTCTCTTCTTCCTTGAAAGCGATCTTTTGAATGATGGAGGGATTCGCCTTCGCCACCGAGACAGCCGCGGGCGAAGCCTCGGACGGAGTTTTTATCACATCCCCTCCTGTGGCACAACTACTGATGACAAGTGAGATTAAGGTGATAAAAACCACTCTAAGAATCAAAAAAGCTTTCATGACTCTCCCCCTTCTTCTATTTTATGAAGAAATAATGAAACCTCGCTCTTTTTGGCCTGGCCCCAAACATCCAGATAGAGTTCTTCAATGATGACTCGATCTTTTAAAATTTTTGTAACCTTCCCTTCATTCTTCCCGATTTCTGTTCCCCTCTTGACGAAATATCCTTTCCCGGCTGAATCTTCGACTAAAGCGATATTGCCCTCCGGGGCGGCGATAATGGCAACCAATTTTAGCTGGCTGATATCATACTTCTGTAAAGGGGTCAAAGGAGTCGTTCGGATGCCTTCCCTGATCGGTGTCAATTGGATGAAAGGCTTAAAGGGATCCGGTTTTCCTGTCGGGTTGTATTGATATTCCTGTTCTTCCTTCTTTTCAGGTTCTTTTTGATCGGCCACCTTAACTGGCTCCACTTTTTTGGCCACAGCCTTTGGAACCCCTCCTTTTGGAGGAGGAGGGGGAACTGATTCCCCTCCGCAGCTTGCCACAAAAAAGAGCAGACCGCATATCACCCATCCGACCCGCCTCCAGACCTTGAACATGGTCCCGCAAAGCGGGAAGCCTTGCCTGCCTGCACGAAGCGTTTCGGCATAGGCAGGCGGAGGGCAGGCATGAAATCTATTACTTTCTCGGACCATCGATGTCGTCTCCCTTTCCCTTTGTCTCCCCCTTGTCCGCTGTTTTCCCCTCACTTTTCTTCTCCTCGCTTTTCCTTTCCATGAACCGGTAGGTGGTGATGAGACAGGATGTTTTAATGACAATATCTGTTTCCCTTCCCTTAACCTCCTTGGCTCGTGTCATATTGAAGTCAAGGACATTTATAATTCTTGGGAGTTTCCCGATCTTATCAAAGAAAAGCCCTGTGTTATGAAAGCTTCCTACCACTACCAGATCGATAGGGACTCTTGCATAAAATTGCTGGGGCTCTTCAGGTTTGGGTTTGAAGAGGGTGAACTCCAGATTCGACTCCTTGCCCAGGCGTGAAATGCTTTTCAAGATTTCAGGAATCTCTTTCTCATTGGGGAGTTGGGTCAACGCACTCGTCAGTTCTGCATTCAACTTCTCAACCTGGCCCTTGAATTTTTCCAAATCCCTTGTGATCATCCTCCCTTCATTCAATTCCTTCATCAGCTTATCCAACTCCGTCCTTAGCGCCTTCATGTCATTCTGCAACGGAATGAAAAAAAGATAAAAATAGATTCCTGCGATGACGCATAATATCCCGATTAGAATCAAGATTTTTTTAGATGACGGGAGTTCTAAAACTGAATTTACCGTAATGGCCATCTCCTCCCCCTTTTACCCCGAGATGATTTCACATGATAGAATGAACTTTTTTAACTTGATTTTATTCTGTTCAATCTGTTCGCTCACAATTAAATCAACATTTTTGAAAAGTTTTGACTTCTTCAGGTTGGTCATAAACTGGACGATGGTCTCATCATCCAAAGCGATCCCTTCGATCCCAAGCTTCGATCCTTCTTTCTTCATCAATTCCAGCTGGAGTTTCTCCGGTTTATCGACACTGATTTCATCGAGGACCCTGACAGGAGTTTCTTTGCCCTTTCTTAATGAGTTGATGATGTTCAACTTGTCCTGCAAAACTTTTTGCGCCTCCTTGGCTTTGGTCACCTCAACGGCCAGGGATTTATAGCGGGCGATCTCTTTTTTCGTCTCTGATATCTGGGCCGCCATATCCTCTTTTTCCTTCCCCATCTTCCAATTAAGGGCGGCCAATAGAACCAACAAGAGTCCCACGGCAAGGATGAGGATCACAAACTCCTTTCTCACTCCGGCCTTCTTCTTCTCTTTTCTCGTCAAAAGTAGATTGATCTTGATCATCTATCTCCTACCTTTCGGGTGGCGAGTCCGACCCCAACAGCCATCATCGGCCCGATTTCCCTTAAATATTCAAGGTCAAAGTTTTTTTCGCTATACTCGATCTTTTTAAATGGATTGACGATTTCAACGGGTATGCCGATCTGCTGTTGCAAGACGATATCGAAGTCCTTAATCTTCGATCCTCCTCCGCTTAAATACAGTTTGCTGATTTTCTCATAAGTCGTTGTGGATTGGAAAAATTCCATGGAGTTTCCTATTTCGATCGCTAAAGATTCCGAGGCTGACTTTAAAACCTCCTGGATGATCGGCTGTGAAGCGGCGTCGATCTTGCTCCCCACTTTAATTTTTTCGGCCTCTTCGTAATCGATATGAAGCTGTCTCTGAATCTCTTCGGTAATTTGATTTCCTCCCTTAAAAATATCTCTTGTAAAGGCGGTCATATTGTTTTTAAGGATATTGATGTTGGTGATGCTGGCTCCCACATTGGCCATCGCTACGGTTTCATCTTTTTCCACCTCATAATTCACTGAAAGCATATTCTCTATGGCGAAAGCATCGACATCGATGATGACCGGATTTAACCCTGATTCGATGATCACGGAGACATAATCGTTAATGATGTCCTTTTTGGCAGCCACCAATACCACATCCATGACCTCCGGATTTTCAGAGCTTGAACCGAATATTTGGAAATCGATATTCACTTCATTGATGTCGAACGGGATATAACGCTCCGCTTCCCACTGAATCGATTCTTCCAGTTCCGAATCCGACATCAATGGGAGGGTGATCTTTTTGACGATCACCGAATGGCCGGAGACGGAGGTGATGACATCCCTTGTCTTGGCCTTTGTATTGGCAATCAATTCACGAATGGTATCGATAATCGTAACCGAGTCCATTAATGCCCCGTCAACAATCGCCTCCGGGGGTAAGGGGGCGATCCCTAAGTTTTGTAATTTATATGCGTTTTTGCTCTCCCCCAGTTCAACCAGTTTAATCGAGCTGGACCCTATATCCAAACCAATGACTCCCTTTTTCCTCCCCAAAATCATATGATCCACCTCTTTGTTTATTAATGGTCCATGCCCGAAATGACCCCCTCAAATCCTTAAAATCCTCCGGGTGTTAAGGTTTAAGGTTACGGTTACGAAGCCCCTGCCTACCGGCAGGCAGGCGTTTCGGTTATCGGTTACGGTTAAGTGTAAAGAATTAAGAGACGATAAACGTTACCTTTTATTAACGATACGGGCCTCGTTACCCTTACCGTTATACTTTTATTTCTACCTAATTATGATTAAATTTTATAAAAAGTCAAGAAAAATATTTATTAAACCCATCAATTTTAATAAGCTGCCTTCAAAAACTAATAATTCATATTAGAAATTTCTAATAACTACTCAATATTTCAATCTAATTATTCGATAAATGATATTTCTTAACTTTTGCTCTTAAGGTGGCCCTTGAAATCCCAAGAATTTTTGAGGCCTTAGACTTATTCCCATCCATTTTTTTTAATACATTGGAGAGATATACCTTCTCCAATGTTTCTAATGGCATTATTTCTGTAATTTCAACGGGATTTAAATCCATTCCTTTAGAAGGGTATCCTTCTTTTTGCTGTAATTCAAATGGGAGTTGTTTAGGAGTGATATAGGTTTGGTCCGTAAGAATCATCGCCCTCTCAATGACATTCTTTAATTCCCGTACATTCCCGGGCCATGGATAGTGAACCAACAATTTTTTTGCATCTTCTGTTAACCCGTTAATATTTTTACCATATTCACGATTAATCTCTTCTATAAATAGGTTTGAAAGAAGTAAAATATCCTCTGTCCTCTCACGAAGGCAAGGCATTTCAACTACCATCACCTTAAGCCGATAATAGAGGTCTTTTCGAAAAAGTCCTTCCCGCACAAGCGTTTCCAGGTCTTTATTCGTTGCCGCAACAATGCGAACATCAACCTTAATTTCCCTCTCCCCTCCCACTCTCATAAAAGATTGATTTTCGATGACCCTCAAAATCTTAGATTGAAGGAATGGCTTCATATCTCCGATTTCATCCAAAAAGACCGTTCCCCCATCTGCCAGTTCAAAGAGGCCTTTCTTTGTTGCTTTGGCGTCGGTAAAGGCTCCCTTTTCATATCCGAAAAGCTCTGATTCTAATAGTGAATCCGGGATTGCGCTACAATTAATTTTCATCAGGGCTTTATTCGCCCTCTTACTGTTGTAATGAACCGCATTGGCTGCCAGTTCTTTACCCGTTCCACTCTCCCCTTGGATCAGGACAGATGTTTTGTTCGTTTTACTGATCATTCCGATCAACTCTTTAACATACTGAATCTGGGACGTGACGCCATAAATCTGGCTTTTTTGATTCTCTTCATTTTGCTGCCGATGCAGTCTTCTCACCTCGTTGATCAGACCTTTTGTTTCCAACCCTTTTTCAATGAGAAGTCTTAGCTCTTCCAAATCAAAAGGTTTGTTGATATAATGATAAGCTCCTGATTTCATTGCTGAAACCGCGGTTTGAATATCCGAGTAGGCAGTCATGATAATCACCAGGATTTCAGTATCAAATTCTTTAATCTTTTTAAGGAGTTCCAGACCATCTCCATCAGGAAGCCTCATGTCGAGAAGAATGAGGTCTATAATATTTTTTTTGATCACTGAAAGGGACTGGCCACCGGAACCCACAGAATAGACTTCATACTCCCCCCTCTTTAAAACATCGGAGAGCGTTTCTCGCATCACTTCGTCATCATCGACTATAAGGATGGATGGTTTCATCAATTTTCAAATGTCTCCGGCAAATTGATGACAAAGGAGGTCCCTTTCTCCCATTGACTATGAACATTGATGGTTCCTCCGTGTTTCTTAATAATTTGATAGGTGATTGAAAGCCCTAACCCGATCCCTTTGGGTTTGGTCGTAAAAAAGGGATCGAAGATCTTGGGAAGAATTTGTGGGGGAATTCCTTTTCCTGAATCCGACACAACCACCTTAATAAAATTTTGCCTGGAACCCTCCGGTGAAGGGAGGATCACAGGGTTCGCTTCAATTTTAAGTTCCCCGCCATAGGGCATGGCTTGAATGGCGTTTAAAAAGAGATTTAAAAAAGCTTGATGCATTTGAATCTTATCAACCCTTATTCTGGGAAGCTGGGGATGATAGGATTCCACGAATTGGATTCCTTTGTCGGCAATCTCTTTGATGAGAAAGGGAATGATCGCATTGATGATCTCTTTGATATGGCAGGGAACGAGAAGAAGCGTCTGGGGTTTAGCAAAAGAGAAGAAAGTTTTGAGGAGTTCATTTAAGCGATCAATCTCTTTCGTGATGCGGTTTAAATATTCCCTTTTCGGATCGTCCTTTGCCATCTCCTCTCCGAGCGCCTGGGCTGTCGTCTTAATCCCGGCGAGGGGATTCCGGATTTCATGCGCGATCCCGGAAGCCAGTTTTCCTAATGAGACAAGTCGATCCATTTTTAACATCTCTTCCTGGATTCGATAGACCTTTGTCAAATCGCGAAAAATGACAATCTTTCCGATGGCTTCACCGCCCAGACTCAGGTGTTGATTGATCGTAAACCCTACAGGTATCTCATCCCCATCCTTTCTCTTCATCCGGCCTTCTCTTCTCGTATCGAGGTTATCGGGATGATCGAGGAAGGAGTAAGAAACGTTCTGCTTCTCATTCAACCCAAAGAGGCCAAAAGGTTTCCCAATCACCTCCCCCTTTGAATAACCCAATATTTTCTCACCGGCCTGATTGATATAGGTAATCGTGTCATTCATTTCGGTAATAATAATGCCACTCCCGATACTTTCAATGAGGCTCTCGGTGAGATTTGTGGCGCTCTCCAATACCTGGCTCAAACGTAAATTTTCCCCCTCTCTCTTCTCTGCCTGCCCCATACTTACTTTCGTTGAACTATCCCAATCCATCTGGAGATTTGATCCTTAAAGTTTTTCAAAGTCCAAAATGGGAACTTTCACGGGAAGATCTTCGTAAGTCCAGCGGATCATCCCCAGGAGATATTCATTGGATTCCCCTGCCTGTTCCAAAGGACCGGATAGTCTATTCAACACCCTATCCATCATCAGCCCTTTATATTCTCCGTCCCCTTTCAGGATCAGTACCTGTCTCTCCTCCTCCTGATCCTCTCCGGAGACGGAAAAGAACTTTCCTAAATCGATCATCCTCACCTCAAGCCCTTTTAATCGGACATTCCCAAAATGAATCATTTTTTTACAAAGAGGACTGGGAACTTTGAATAGTTTAAATGCCTTATCGCTCTCCACTCCGAACAATTTCTCGCCTGTTTTAAAAACGGTGACCTTCATTTTCAAAGGTCTTCCATTCCCGGGCCGTACCTCAGGAGTTTCTATCGGCCTTTCATGAGCGGATAGGTGCTGGTTCATTTTTTCTATCATTTCGTCCAGTCTTTTTGAAAAGGACTCCATGTTCTGGATGATCTTTTCCGTCAGTTCCGGTCTCATCAGAAAGGCCCCGGCCTTCTCCTCATCCATTTCGGTCTTAACAGAAGATGGTTTGGATTTAACCTCGTGGAGCCCTTCCATGGACGAAAATCTCGCTTCGATGCCGGCATGGGCCAACTTCTTATAAATGGCGATATCTCCCTCCGCGTCTTTTCTCATTAAAAGTTTAATTGTTTCCTTTGAATCGAGCAAGAATCGAATGAGGGGAGGCTGAATCCTTTCTTCATTCTGGATCATATAATTTAATACCCTCACCATTCGATTTAAAACAGTGGAGATGTCCGGAGTCTCTTTGAAGCCTTTCCACAGAGCGAGGACTTCCTCTACCGTCCTTCCAAGATTCTCTTTTGTAATCTCCCATTCCAGCGAAAGGAGCTGTGTCTCCAATTTTTCTATGGGTCTTGAAGCGGAAGGAGTCAAGGGAGCAGGGGAAACCATTTCCCATTCGACTTCTCTTTTCATTTCCTGAAAGGCCTCGGGAAGAGGAGGGCTGGCCGACCCGCTCTTTAATGGTTCTCCTCCCTTCTCCACAAAAAGCAGGTCGACGGCGGCATCGATCTCCTTTTCCAATCCTTTCAGATCCTCTTCAGCGATGGTTTTCTCTGTCATCGATTTCCCCTTTAAGTGTCGTGTTTCAGTAATATATTTACATATCCCGTTCACCCTGAGCCCGCCTGCCTGTGCCTGGCAGACAGGTCGAAGGGCGAAACATTTAAATAGGTTCCGTTCATGGTTCGACAAGCTCACCACGAACGGTTTGTAATGGAATTTATGAGACAGTACAATGACTCATCTCAATTGTTGATCGACGAGCATGATCTTTCTGCTCACATCTTTCACGACCAGCTTGCTGATCTCCCGCAAGGTCTCAAAAACTCCCGCCCCTTTCAACGCGCTGGCTGAAAAGGAAGGGACTTTTAACATGGAGTTGAGGTCCTTCTCCAATATCTCAAGGAGAAGGAGCTCAGAATCTGTCCCATCCAGATCGCGCTTATTATACTGGATGACCAGTGGAATCGTTCGGATGCTGACCCCCTTCTCCGCTAAGTTCTTCGCCAGATTGATGAGGCTTTCGATGTTTTTCTTTCTCTGAACTTTTAACGAATCGGCGACAAAAACGACTCCGTCCACCCCCTTCAGGACCAATTTCCTTGTGGCGTCGTAATGAACCTGTCCGGGAACGGTATAAAGTTGAACCCTGACATCAAACCCCCTGATCTTTCCTAAATTCAGGGACAGGAAATCGAAAAAGAGTGTCCTGTCCCCTCGGGTATCGATGGACACCATTTTCCCCTTGGTGTCCTCACCCATCTTGGTATAAATGTATTGAAGATTGGTGGTCTTTCCGCAGAATCCGGCGCCGTAATAAACTATTTTGCATTGGATCTCGTCTTTACTGAAGTTAATAAAAGGCATGCAACCGTTTCTCCTTCTTTCATGAAAGCCGTTGCGGCTTCAAAAAAGGAATCTCCTTCTTCTCTTCAAAGATCGAGACGAGGGCATTTGAAAGCTCGTCGGCAATCTGATTAATTCGCAGCCGGATCAACCCCAGGGAGGTCTTATCATCGAAAAGAGTGACCATGATGACATGTTCGCCAATAGCGGTGAAATAAACATTTTCGGTCTTCCCTTTATGAAAAAGAAGGGTGAATTCCTCCTCTCCCAGTATTTTGGCAATTTCAGCCGTAGCCCCGAAGTTGGCTGCCGTTAGCGCAGAAAGAGACAGAATATCAATATCCAGGGTGTTTCCGTATTGGGCAATGAGTTGCCCTGATCGATCGATCAACAGGACCGAATGAGCAAGGGAAGAGGAAACCACCTTGTCTAAAAAGAAGTTGATCTTTTTCAAATCCTCTTTTGTGATAATGATATTCATCGCTTTCCTTTATAATCCTTCATGTTGGCTACGTCACCTCCGAACCATGAAAATTGATCGAGATCTAAGGTTTTGGTTACGGTAACGAAGCCCCTGCCTACCGGCAGGCAGGCGTTTCGTTAAGCGTCAAACGGTTACGGTTAAAGATTTGGAGGACGAACAACGTAACCGAATGACGATACGGGCATCCTTACCGTTACCTTTGGACGTATTTTCTGAGCAATTCCCGTTATATTTTTTCATCATTCCTTCGCATGGCTTCCACCAACAGATGCTCCCAATTCTGATAGATCGTCTGCATCGGGGGGGTCACCCCGATATTGGAAATAAATTCTCCCTCCTGCCAGGTCAGAATATGGTAGAAGGCTTCTGTCCCCTTCTGGTCGCCACATTCCGCATGAATAACCTCCCCCTCATTTAAATAGATGGTTCCTCTCTCCCCGTCTCTGGTCACGGTCAACGCGGTGGTCAAACGGCTGAGGCAATTCATCTGAATCACATCGGTCAGTTGAAGCCCTACCACCCTGCCCCGAAACCCCTTCTTTTTTCCGATCAGATCGATGATGATCTTTCGAATATCATTTATTTCAAAGGGTTTTTCAATATAAAAAAGCGACCCCCTGCGATTCGCCTCTTTCTGAACATCCGAAGACCCGTAAGCAGTCATGATAATGACCTTGGTCTGTGGGAATTCCTTCTTCACTCTCACCAGCAGATCCAGACCATTGACATCAGGCATGCGAATGTCCGAAATCACTAAATCGATATCATTCTTTTTGAGTTGATTCAGCGCCTCTCTGCCATTATTGGCAATGATCACCTCGTATTTATCCCTGTCTTTTGAAAGGCTTTTCGACATACTCCAGGTCAATGTCTCTTCATCGTCAACGATCAAAACTTTTTTTAAACTCTTAACCATGCTTGAATCTTTCCGATAAGTTATATTTTTAGCTATGATGATCTCGTAAAAGGTCACAAAACCGTCACTCCTGCGAAAGCAGGAGTCCAGAACTTCTTTATTTTACTGGATTCCCGCTTTCGCGGGAATGACAACATGAGGAAATTCTTACTTTTTGCGAGTCCGTCACCTATCAGAAAGTTAATAAGCAAAATAAATGCCAAAAGTTTTAAATATTTTAAACACTTAATCTCTTAGAATGTCTCATGAATTCCGCAATATACAATTATGTCTATTATAATGGTTGGATAAAAAATGGTCAATATTTGTCCACTGGAAAAGAAATGTCTACGGAGGCTTACAAAAATGAATCAGATAGGTGGTGATTGTTTAGCTGTTTCAAAAGAGTTTCATTTCTCATCCCGCTTAACGAGGCCCATTTCAATTTCTTGATAGACGGGGCCTGCTGCAGGTCTAACCCCGTCTTAGCGGGACAGGCCTCCGGCTTAGAAGAGCCTCTGGCTCGGAGAGAATGTCCTGCCTATCAGACTTCGTTCGAGAGCTGTTTCACTTCCGCCTCTGCATCGAAGTACAGTGCGGAAGTGCCTTGAACGAGACTGATGGCATTTCAAAGGCGAGATTTCACGAGATTTCAAAGGCTTGACTTTTTTTGGTTCTTTGATTAAGTTTTCATATAGCACTATTCTATAAAGAAGAGGGATCCTTTTGGCGCTCGATAAAGAAAGGATATTAGACTTTGCTCAGAAATTAGTCCTGAAGGGGCAGCCCAAAAAGGCGATCGCAGAGTATATTAAACTGATCGAGGCGGACCCCAAAGATAAACGCCTTTATTTAAAACTGGGCGATCTCTATTGTAAAAACGGTGAAAATGAGAAGGCAATCACGGAATACATGAAATTGGCAGGGCTTTATACGGAAGAAGACCTCAATTCGCGGGCAATCTCTATCTATAAAAAAGTCCTTACAATTAGTCCAAAACACATTGATGCCCTTCATAAAATTGCAAGGTTGTATCTCAAGGAGGGATTGTCAGGAGATGCCAGAAACTATTATTTGAGTATCCTGGAGTTAAACCCCAATGACCAGGAGGCCCAAAAAGCCCTGAACGGCCCCGATACGCCGCCGCCAAGAGATATTCCAAAAACAATGCCTGCAGTTGAGTTTCCTATTCCTACTGATTATCCTCCCCAAGAAGAGATAAAACCCTTCGATGACAAGTCCGATCTCTTCCCCTCTTCGGTCCTCGAACCTCAAATTTTACCTGAAGCGGCTGAAATTCCCCCCCCTGACAAGGATTCGGAAATGCATTATCACCTGGGGATCGCCTATAAGGAGATGGAGCTCTTCGACTATGCCATTTCAGAGTTTGAGCAGGCCGCTTCGAATCCTTTCATCAAGTTTGATTGCTACATCATGCTTGGCAGTTGTTTTCTTGAGAAAGGGGATAACGCTGAGGCGATTCAACGTTTTAAAGAAGCCGCTCAGATTAAAGGGTTAACCAAAGAGAAACTGGTCCGGCTCCACTTCAATCTGGGGCTTGCCTATGAGGCCAATGGAATGCTTTCTCAGGCCATCGAAACCTTCAACCAGGTTTTAAGTCTGGATCAATCTTTTTCGGAGGCCCAGGAGAGGATCAGAAGGCTTCAACAGCTCCAGAAGTAAGAGTCTAATGAAAAGGTTAAGGCAACGATGCCCGTATCGTTAATAAAAGGTTACGTATGTCGTGTTTAATTCTTTTAAACGTAACCGTTACCGAATTACGAAACGCCTGCCTGCCCCGCCCTCGGTCGGGACCGGGGCCGGTAGGCAGGGGCTTCGTAACCGTAACCTTTACCTTTAGACCTTAGACTTTTATTTTCTACCTAATCTCACCTCACCACTTCTCTCCAGGACTTGATCCTTGCCACAGCCTGTGGCGGAATAGGAACCTGAATCACCCTGTTGGCATTCAAACTTGTTCCGATATAGACCATCCCGTTTGTCACAACCGGAGCCGAAGGAATTCCCGCTCCCAGTGAGATATACTCCTGTGGAGCCTTCCACTTCCCAGTGTCCGTGTCCAGGGTAACTAAACCGGCGCCACCACCCTTCTCACCTAACTTCGAAACCTTCAATCCCCACAGTCTTCCCTCACCTGCGCCACAGAATTCTCCGCTTGACTTATAGACCCATGTGGTGAAGTAGACGACATAGTTGAGCACAGCAGGAGAGGCAAGGACCTTCTCTCCGTCCTCCAGGGTCTTGCTCCAGCTTTCCTTTCCTGTGGCTCCCTCATCTTCAATCTCATAGAAATAATTTGTGGTCAATGTGGTCAATCCCAATTCATTGCCGCTCCCGAAGAAGACAAGGATCTTTCCTTCGTTGTTTTTCACTACCGCCGGGGAGTAAAAGATGGGCCTCAATTTCGGGTTGACCGGTTTGAAAAACTCATAGAGCGTCCAATCGTTTTTGTTTGAACTCCGGACATCCACCTTCCAGAGGGTCCCCTGGATATCCCCGAAGTAGATGTAATCGATATATCCATCCTCATCCGCATCGAAAGCGGTCACGCTTGAAGGGATCTTGTTCGTAGCATCTCCTACTGTAAAATTCTTGAGGATCGTTCCTGTTTCGATATCGACGATGTAGAAGCTGTTTCCTTTGTTGTCCGTGGTGGAGTAACCGCCTGGCAGGAAGGCCGCAAATTTCGTATCTCCTCCGTCTTTGATCTTTCCGATATCGGGCTTGGCCCATGTATCGCCCATATTGCCGTGGGTCAATTCCCAGAGGATCTTGGGATCATTCGGCTTGGTGACATCAACGGCAAAATAGTAGGCCCCTCCTCCTCTTTGTCCTGAGATGAGAACCGTCTTCCATTTTGATTCGCTCATAAAATAGACATCATAAGCCTTGGGACTCGAGTCAACATAGAAATCATGTGTCGATCTCATGTTCTTCAATTCTCCGAGTAGATTTTTGGGAATGATGGAAAAAACCTCCCTCCCATCGCTATTCTTGAATCCGTGGAGCATTCCGTCATTGGTGCCCACATAGATCATCATCTCGCGATTCTTATTCGCATTGTAGAATGCGGTGTAATCATTATCCTTGAATAAAAAGGCGGGCTCTCCGATGACCACAGGCGTGGAGTGGTAGATATCGCCTAATTTCCAGGAGGGGTAACTCGTCCCGCTGATGTCCACATTGAGCGCCCTCTTCCCTTTATACTTCCCACTGTCATACTCCGGAAGCAGGGTAAAATTGATCACTGTTTTAGCATCGTCGTTGTCAACATCGAGGTCTCCGTCGATATCCTCATTCAACGGGTTGACAAATGGGTAAAGGGATGACTCGCTGACCTTGAACTCTTTCATCACAGGGTTCAGTCCTGCATCAACCCAGGTATAAACCACTCCCCTTCCGGCTTTCGTGATCTCTTCGCCGGAATCCCACGCAAAATCAGGGGCAAGAACGCCGGTCTGCTTGTCCGCATCCCATGCCATCAGATGGCCCAGCCAGTCACCATCCCTGATGTCAAAATTGCCTCTGTAGAGGCGGTCTCTCGCCCTGGAGACGACAGGGTTAGACCTCCCATAATATTGGCCTGTAATGGCTTGAAAAATCGAGGTAAGGGCCGCTTTAAGCTCGTTAAAGTTAGCGGCAAAGTAAGCCTTATCCGTTCCTCCTGCTACCGCGATGTTGGTGAGCGTCTGGTTCCCAACAATATCCCCGCCAAACCCGATGACAAAAGTTTTCACATTCTTTGTCAGAAGGGTAGCCGATTCTGTCACAGCGGCATTGTAATCCGGAACTAACGGGTTTCCCTTCAACTCGCAGCTTTCCAGCCCATCTGTGAGGAGGATGATATAATTCCCCCGGCACAGAGTCTCTCCGAACTTCTCCTTGCTCGATGGGTCTCCCCCATTATATTCATTGATATAATCATCAAAATAGGTGAAAGCCCAGTTAAGAGAATCTGCAAGGGGTGTCTGCCTTTGAGTTACAGCAGCAGCAGTATTGCCTGTGAGTCCGGTTTTCCCATCGATGGCCTGAATAGGCAGTTTTGTCCAGTAACCTTCAGAAACCCCTGAACCTGTGGGAATTGATCCCTTAGGAAATTTGACTGGTGTCAAGTCCAGAAAAGAAAGAATTTTATTTTTAATGACTGTCCGGTCCGAAGTTTTAAAATTTGAGTCTTTGTCATCAGGGAAATTGATGAAGAAGAAATTATTGGGATTGACCCCGGGATCTCCTGCAGTAGCGGGATAAAAAGGATCAGGCTGATCGCTCTTCTTCCATTTGCCAGCAGTGATCTTATGATAGGCCCATGTATGCGGTTTGTTAACGGTCCCATCGGCTAAATATTCATAACCTGACCAATCGAAGCAGGTGCCTGGGACCAGATTCCATACAGGAGTGCCTGCTACTGTCGCAGCACAGGAGGTTCCAGTTGTAGTTGACCATGTAAATTGGTCCTGCGTTATTTTAGCCCGGTATTGAACGCTGCAGTTCCACCATTTTTGCCCTTCTGCTCCTAATAGGGTCCGCCCATTTGTGGGAGTCGTATACTCTGGTTCGTCTTTAAAGTAGGTTTTCCAATCTCCTTTATAAGTTCCACTTGCGATAGAAATTGTGCTCGGAAAAGGGTCATTTATTTTATCGTCTCCACAAACAACAGGGGTTGTGCTCCAGGTTGTAAGAGTGGAAAGATCATAAGACCAGGCTTCCCTGTAACGGTCATAAACAGGAGAAACAGCAGTATATGTAAAGGTATAGACATTGGTCTCCGGGTTAAGGGTTCGATTAGTAACCCGAAGGGTGATGGTGTATGCTTTCAATGTTGCAAAGGTGGGAGATAAAAAAGTGCCTCCTGTCCTTGTGGGATGGAGCGGTCCGCTCTTATCGTGGATCGAAATAGCCCTTGTAAATTCGGTTCCTGTTGACGGATGGGCAGTCACATTTGACCGGGTTATTCCCCATGCATCAATAAAACTATTCGAAGAGGTGCTCGTTGCAGTTCTTGCGTTACCATTATTATCATTTGTCGTATCCCAGAGATAATATCTCTTGTATCGGCGCCAGCCCTCTTCCTGAGTAACTATACCTTCCCTTGTATACTGCCCCCTTCTTCTCTCGATTTTTTGCTGGGCGTAAGTGGAGAAACCGAGGTTGACCCTGTCTTTTACCACTTCATTGATAATCTGTGCCAGCGCATTTTTAGCCTGGTAGAGTTTGCTATCAGGGTGATTTCCATCTTTTACATACTGAGTCACTGTATCGGGCCCGAATTTATTCGTCCAGACGCTGTTTCCCTGAGCATTGACATTGACGCTCATATTCATTGAATCCGAGGTGTCGAAGATGATCATCACATTCGGGGTCTTTACCTGAAAGAGGTCATCCTGGGCATAGACCTGGAACGGAATGAATAAGGCAAGTGAGAAGATCATTAAGAAAAACTTTTTCATTATATTCCTCCTTAGGGCCTTCGCATGAATAACTTGAACAAGCTCATATGGCAACGACCGTTTGTGGTGAGCTCTTCCTTCGACCTTGCTCAGGACATTCGGAAAAAAACCGTTCGTCCTGAGGCTCTCGAAGGATGAACGGCACCCTTCGACAGGCTCAGGGTGAACGGATTGGTTGCTAACGTTATTCATTCGAAGCTCCTTAGTTATATCCTGGTTGTATTGTCGTTAACACTTCAATGATCGATTCGATCGTCACCCTTCCTGTCGAAGGAAAAGGCGCTCTCCCCTCGGATTGGATTCTATAGACGTCGAAAGTCCCCTCCGCATCACTTCTCACCCACTTACCGTTAATGGTGGGTATAGTGATATTGCAGGTATTTCCTCCAATGGTGACCTGATAGGAACCGCCTCCTTGAAATACTTCTCCAGCCGAGACTCTTCCGCGGAAGTTTTCAACTCCTCCGTCTGCCGTATAAAAGGCCAGATTATAAACCCTCTGGTTGCCCGAAATGTTCGTCTCAAAGTTGGTCATACTGACTGCACTCAACCCGACTAGGGTCAATACCAGCAGCATGACCAGGGCGATCACCAGGGCAATGCCTTTTTGTTGATTGACACATGACGACATAATCCCCATGAGATTTGTCATTCCGGGTTTGATTAAGCTTGCCCCGTACTTGATACGGGGGAATCCAGTTTTTTTTGATTTCATTTCATCTCCTTCTTTTCTCATAATGAGGATAAATTCCTCAACTGGATGTTGGAGGTAAGCGTTCTCCTTCTGAAACCATCTCCTCCCCCTCCTAATTCGGGGTCATTTCGATCGGTCCTCGCCCTGATGGTCACCTGGACCATCCTGATCTTTACCTTTTGTTTCCAACCTCCGGGCACGGTGCCCACAAAAACAGTTCCATCCTCCAGAGTATAGGTGAATTGAAGAAATTCGATGTTTTCCGCCAGAGGCTGGTCGCCAGTAACATTGTCATTTCGCAGCAATGCAGGCTTTCCATCAAAAACGCCGAGGGAATAAGTGATAGCCATTACCCTGAATACTGGCTCGTTTACAAAATGGTTCTCCGTCAAAGGATCGAAGAGTTCGATCTCTTTGCCCACGATATTTTTAACCCTGGCGCTTTCAGTTCCATTAATACTGAGATATTGAAGCCCTCCTGTATTAAAACCTGAAGCATCGTCGACCTGGAACTTAAGCCCGCTGGAATCAGGTTTGACTGTAATGAAGGTCATCTCCTGAAATGCGCCCACAACTGTTATGGATTGCCCATCGTCCGAAGGATTGACTATATTTTTATATTTCCCGTGCATTCCGCCTGCGCCGGTCCACCTTAATGTCTTTGGATCATTTTTATCATCTTCATCCTGCGGCCTGAGATCTCCGAGACCCGCCATCCGGATCTCTCTCACCATCTGATTGATGGCCATCCTCAAACTCTGCTGCATATCCACGACCTGTTCCTGCACCGTATAGGTATGCTGCTGACCGATGAAGGTTCGGTAGATTCCGGCAATCAGGATACTGCTGATCACCAGAACAATGAGAAGTTCAATGAGCGTCAGTCCTCTTTTGTTCATCCTCTTCTCCTTACTGAGAACGGACCGTGGAGAATGATACGGAATGATCGGTATCATCCCTCCATCTCACGGTCACCGTAATGTCGAGCATCGTTGTCCCGGCAATGACAGCGACAGTATACTCCCTTGTGAATATGGTATTGATCGTCCCCTCATTATGCATCCCCCCTGTTAAATCGTCATGACCCCATGCCAGGCTTCTCAAAACTTCGAGACGATCCTGGGCCAGAACGGATGCCTGGGTCAAATTGCTCGAGAAGAAATTTCCTTTCACAGAGGTGATCTGCATCCCTGCAATGGCCAAGAGGCCAATGGCCAAAATGACCAGTCCAACCAGAACTTCAATAAGTGTGAACCCTTTCTTATTCAATTCTAATCCTCCTTCCGGCCAGTCGGATCGTCTTCTGTGAGCCCTTTGTGTTGGTTAAATTCACATCACCGCCGGTGATGGTTAAATCAGGGCGAAATATTGCAATGTTTCCAGCAAATGTCGTGTTGAATTGAACTCCACTGCTAATTACTTGGACATCGCCGTCATTGACGATTATGCCACCCGTATCATACTGGAGGATGTAGCTTCTGTTGGGAGGGTCAAATGTGATCTGGTAAGACAGATTATTTGAAATCGCCTTCATCTGTGCAATCCTCATCGTTGAAGCGATATCTCGGGTGGTGCTTTTTAGTCGATAAATGGGTATCCAGGAGCTGATGCCGGGAGCCATTAATGTCGCTCCAATGGCAATGATGACCATTACGATAATCAATTCGAGCAATGTCACTCCTTTTTGGTTTTTCATATTTAACTCCCTCTTTTAATGCAAAAACCGGATTACCTGTTTCAGCCACGGTAACCCGGTTCCCTTTGTTTCGACTTCGGCAACCCGGCTATCCCTTAAACTTGGGATCCGTGGCTTTCCCCGCCTGCCTCATCTCTGAAGCAGAGGGCCTCCCCCCCTATTACGGCGGGCAGGCGCCCCACAATCGCTCGTGGTTTGGCTTTTTCGGTCTAAATTCTTTTAATTATTTATATAGCAAATACTATGCCATTCGGCAAAAATTTCTTTAACTTATTGATTAGCCAATTCAAGAATTCAAAGCGTAATATTTTCGGTTAGCTATTGGACACAT
>JASEHH010000054.1 GCA_030017685.1 Thermodesulfobacteriota bacterium
GGAGTGTCACCCATTTACCCCTTCTTATTTAGCTCATGATCTGGTAGTTAGCGCACCTCATAGCATTGAGGGGGGAAGGTGGGAATTGAACAGTCTCCATGTAGCTGTCAACCCAATTGCTGTCGTCACAATGACTTCTTTCAAAGACAGACATATCCTTAACAACCACATCACTTTTGTCGGCATCAAGGAGCAGAGAATAAAACAGGTTAAGTGTTATATAGTTTTTTAAGTCTGAATTTAAATTTCTTAACACCTTTCTAAAAGTTGTTATTTCTTTGCGAAAGTTGTCTATCCATTGGGATATGATGGTTTTATCTATTATGAGAGGAAGTCCTGCCTTAAGGAGTTTATCGGCAAGAATGGCAAAGGTGGTGTCGTCAATGCTTTCAAGTTGTTTGTAGAGCAATACATTATCTTTGTCATCAAAGATTGAAACTTCGTCTGAAACATCTATCAGATTTCCGTGATGTCTCCTTACAGTGATGTAGGCAAAGAGGGGATAAATGCCGTTATTGCGTATCTCTTTGGTGAGGTAATAGGCGCACACGGCGGAAAAGAGACTGTGATGTGTCTCCTCTGTTTTCAGTTTTTCCTTTTCTTTCTCATCGGCAAAGAGATACTTTTGAAAATATCTTGTTGCTTTTCCAATGTCATGGATAAGTGCGATAATGCGGATAATGTCTGACAATTCATCCCTTATATCCTTCGGTTTTTCAGAAAGAAAAATATCCGTTAGTCTTGAGACACCGATTAAATGGTCTTCAAGAAGACTGTCAGGATGAGAGTATAGGTTAGAAGAATGTGATGTTTTCTCCATTTTCAAGTTTGTAATATGTCTTAACCTGTGCTTTGATGGTTTTGCCGTCAGGCTCATAAATCATATCGTCGTAAATCTCTACTACTCTGTCAGGATTCATTCTGATTGGCATCTTTTCTTTAAAGTATTTTTTATTTGCTTCAATCTCTATCTCGTTTTTCTGAAGATTGATTGTACTGATTGGGGTAAACAATTCTGCCAGTTGACCGTCGGTTATTTGATCGGCATCGAAAATTCCTTTAAATCTGAAGTCTGCCAGCAGTTCACTGAGCCCGAGAGATACTGAATAAATGCTTTTATGTTCTTTAATATTTTGCTCAAGCCTGTCAAATAATTTTCCGTCCACGTGAGATACATAAATCCTGAAACAAGGGTCTTTTAGAAACTCTGTCCTAATCTGCGTTCTCGGTTCGTGATTTTTCTTTTTAACAGGCCGCCAGTAATTGCCTTTTGTATTAATGAGGTTTATCCCCATCCTTACCTTTTTCACAGGAGAGACAATCTTTAAAGCCTTTTTAAATCTTTCAGGTGAGAAGATTTTCAGATATTCATCCTTGCCTGCTCCGAAAATAGCACCTAAGATTCCTGCGATGGTTGATGGAGGCGGAAAAGAAAATGTAAGAGGCGAAGTGGTGGTGTAAAACTTCCTGAAATGCCCATAATCACCCCAGATGTCAAAGACTAAAACTTTCATATCAGTTCATCCTTCTAAAAAGTAAGATATTCAACTGTCAGTCCGTTTAATGCAGTTTTAACATCTGTATCCTTTTCGTCTTTGACAAACTTAACCCGCTCATCAACTATAAGTCTTATCTTTTCAATCTTATCCTTGTTGGCGTTCAGGGCATTCACAAGGTTAGTTATGTCAACTTTTAAATCTGTAATATCCCTGATTGCCTCATCAGTCTTTTCAGAAACTTTGGCTATGAGTTTGTCCAGTTCGCCAATGTGATAATTCTGCCCTTCTTTATAGATCACTTGTAGAAGCAGTCGCGGCATCTGACCTACCTTGGTTCTACTTATTAGATTTTTTGTTCCTTTCCATATCCCTTCAAGTAATAAGGCGATGTCTGGTTGCTTTAATTCTGTCTCTTTCGATGCATTTTCATTTACAATTCCATAAAAGCCGATAAGTGAATAGGGCAAGATATGCTCTTCTCTAAAGGTAAACTGCAACTTCTTGTTTTTCTCATCATATTTATCAGCAAAAGCTCCCGTTCCTTTTATAAATACAGGACCATCTACTTTGTGAAGTGAGCGTCCAAATTTAAACTGAACCGGTCCAGTAAGTGTTATTGACCCGCTCTTTTCTTTTTCTTCTTGTTCACTGCCTGTTTCTTTTTTAGAGCTTTTTTGTACTTTTAAATCTAATGGAATAACTCCGCCAAAAAGCCTGACATCTATGCATTTCTTGCAAATATCCTCTTTGATAAAGTTTCTCATTTCTTGAAACTTACCTTCTTTATGTAAAAACTCTTTTGCTCTGGTTTTTGCGTCATACAGAAAGCCTTCTTCATCTCTCCGTTCTTTTACAAAGACGTCCTCATCTTTTAACCGTGCATCTTTGTTTTCAATGAGAGATAGAAAATAATCCCTGATAGTCCTTTTGAGCCTTACATCCGTAACAATGTTTATTCCTGTCTCCTCATCAATTCTTGGTTTGTTTTCATCCACAGGGTCGCCATTGGGGTTGGCGTCTTTCACATCATAGAGAAACAAAATCTCTGAACGATTTTTTACTAATTCTGGCATGGTTTATTCCTCCTTTTTGTTTTCTGGATAAATTATGGCTGTAATTTGTTCCATAAGGTTCATCCCACAAGCAAAATAAAAGTTTATCTCGTCAACTGACAGCTTCCAATCATCTGTCTGGGCAAGAAGATATTTGGACGACTCTTGAGCTAATTTTCTCCAAGTATCAAAAGATTCATACTCTTCAAGTTTATACTGAACAGCAGGAAGAAGCCCTATTATATCTTTTTGGCTCATCTTCAAGGATTTTAATTTTTTCATAAATGGTTTTGCACCTCTTTTGTATGCTTGGATATTGAGCAACTTTTGAGTTAAGACACCCAAAAGGAAAATTCCTCTCTTGGTAGGCGATGCAAAGGTATTACCGTAATTTTTAAACACAACTTCAAAAATACTTTCCTCCATATCTTTTACCTCCTCAAAGGTTATTAAACCAAGATTTTCAAAAAACATAGTGTTCATAAGGGCATCTCGAATGCTATTTTTGAAGTCCCAATCTTTTTCTTTAACTTTCATTAACTCCCTGCGGATGACTGCCATGTGAAACTTTGTCAGAAATGAGAAATCAAGCCTCCTGTCTTTAAAAACAGAGTCCACTATTTCAAGGAAGTATTTATTTAAATCGCTTTTCCTCTTCTTCTTGTCTGACATGGAAAAGAATGTCCTGATTTTGAAGAACGTAAAATTATCATTGAAGGCTGCGTCAACATCATTCTTTGCATTGAAGATGGCTCTAATTCTTGATGGAAAGACATCCTCAATCAGAAGCAATATCCTCTCTGCACTCTGCTGTCTCTGCAAAAACAAAAAGTTTAAGGTCAAATCATCTTTTTTATCGGCAAGATAATCAAGAATTTCTCTCTCATCCTCGGTAATGCGTTTTTTTATGCGGTTTCTCAAGGAAACTGTTTGAGTAGTATCTGATAAAATGCTGATAATTTCCTCAAGAATTTCTTTATTGCCTGTAAGCAGGCGGGGGATAAGGGAATAATTTAAGCCGTAAAACTTAAAGTTGAGTTTTGAATCAATAAATCCCCTGCCATGTTTCAATAAAGTTCTACAGTCCTCACAGACAGGGATATTTTTCCAATTATTATCTTTATCAAAACCACCTGCAATAGAACCAGGCTTGTCATCTGTATCGAACTGGTAGACAAAAGTCCTTGCTGATACCTTATCTTTTAGCTCACCACATACAGAGCAGACATTGCTGATTGCAGAAGATTTACTTGTTTTCTCATTGGCAAAATGGCTAACCGCTTTCCTGAAAACATCATAATCACCTAAAAATTTCTTTCCGCCTTCAAGCTTGACAGCAAGGAATTTCTTGTTTTTTTTAGGAAGATTTAAGTTATTTAACTTTTCGGTTATAGCAGCAATAATTTCAGATTTATTGTCTTTTAAAGTCTGATTAATTCCTCTATAGAATTCAAAGTTTTTGTCCTCAATGTCAATTAGAGTTTCGCAGTCAGCCAGCCATTTCCTTACTTTCTTATTGAAGGTCTTATCAGGTTCTGTAATCTGAGCTATAGGCGCAGGAGTAGTGCCTCTCGTTGCTCTTTCTCTATAAAGATAGCGGCTTATCTTCTCAACATCAAAATCCTCAACACTTATCTCCTGAAAGGATGAGTTGTCGTTATTAAGAACGATGGCAAAGATTTTCCCTTCAATCCGCCTGTCGCTGGATATAGCTTTTGTAGAAACTAAATATCCAATTTCCTTAATCGCAGAAAGCATTCATCACCCCTATGCCCATGAAATTCCGGCCTATTTTTATATAAATTTCCAAAAAACCCTCGGATGGTGCGGCCGTCGCGAATTTCTAAAGGCTTTTCAGTCGTGATCCATATCTCTGTCTTTTCGAGGTGCATAAAATCAGTGATCAGTGGGCAGTAACCAGTGATCAGTTCCCTAAAATCCCCTCACTCCCCCTTTGTTAAAAGGAGGATAAAAAGGATACCCATAGCGCAACCTGAAGGCTGCGGCTACCTTCCCCCCCCTCACCCTCCCCTCTCCCCTGCCTACCGGCAGGCAGGCGCCAGGGGAGAGGGGTATGACGGTCTATTTGTCATTCTTTGATATTTTTTCCTTTAAATACCCCCTGCATATTTCAACGAGGCGATTATACAGATCCTCTTCGTCTGAGACGCACTATTCTTTTCTTCTTTCTTCATCCCAGAAATATATCTTTTCATCATCCCATCCATGTAGCTCTTTTGATTTTTTCATGACTTCCATTGACGCTTACCTCCAGTTTCAAGGTTCCCTCTCCTCCTGCAAAGAGCCAAACCTTTAATCAAAAATTGGGTTAACCTTCGAATTAATTGGATACTTTCAATATGGTCTCCAATCATTTCAACAAAAGCCATCCACCTTCCTTTCGTAATATTGTCGCGAAATAATAGTTTTTGTAGGATTTCGTTATATCATATCGCGGTTTTCCCCTTATTAAAATGTCCATACGTGTCACCCCCACCCTCTCCCTCCCCCATCGATGGGGAGGGATCCTATGGAATTCTCCCACACAGTGGCGAGGGGGATTTTTAGGTCCCTTCCCGTCAAGTGAGAAGAGAATTATCAGGTCTATCGCCCGCAAGGAAGAGATTAACTCCTTCCGGTAATCTCCTTCAAAATATCCTTTCTCCAAAGGCGAAAAAAATCCTTAAGCTCCTCCATTGAGCAAGAACGTGTGAGAAGAAGCATATCCGGTGAATCATCGGATAATTGATTAATCCGCTCCATCGCCACCCCAAGCCAATAAAGATCAAAACCCGGATCCTTTTGAGCGGATCTCCCGGTGAGGTCCTCTTTGGTATAATACTCCTTCACAAGAAAATAGACATCTATGAAATCCCTTAATTCCGCTCTCCCGAAAAGGGCCAGGAGTTTATTTGTAGCAATATCAATGAGACTATCTACTTTGACCCCTGGAATTTCATCAAAGTCAGAGGGCGGCTCAAACCTAAAAGGAGAATCTAAAGTAAAATGAACTACCGTTGAATCATCGCCCAAACTTGCAGAAAGTTCTACAAATGAATGGAATCCCCTTAACCTTTCAACCCTAAAGCCCTCTTTTATTAAGGATGCTTCAAGCTTCTGACTAAGGGGGAGGATAAGTTCTTCAATATTGGTGAAGAAGTCAAGATCATTGCTTCTTCTATGTTTGAGGAAAAATGCAGAAAGGGCTGTTCCACCGGTAAGGTAAAAAGCCTCCTTATCAGGGAGTTCACTAAACCGGAGGAGTATCTTTCTCTGTAGGTTTGTTAATATCTCCAAGCCATTCCTCCCAGAACCTTCTCACCTCTTTAGGGAGAAAATTTTTAATGCGGCCAAAAGATTCAATAAAATCTGATGGTTGGACCATTTTCAAAAGTCTTTTAATATCGGGAGTCTTCCCTCTTAAAAAGGTTTGCTGGATATACATGTCCAAATGGGCCTTATTAGAAAGGTCAAGTTCGGTACCTTCTTTTAAAAACCAGAATAATCTTTTCTCAACAATGTTCTTCATTCGTGAAAAAATTATGATAAGGTTTCTTTTCTTTAAGGATGGCCCATTATACCAGAAATTTAGATGTTTTTATAGGACTTATTTTTTACTATCAGGGGGACAGATTGGCTATTGAGCAGACCAGAGTTTATATATCTGGTTCACAACCTCTTTCTTCTTCTTCAGCATTTCCTGTTTCGATTTGCATCGCACCTGTCCGGCGGCTGCGCCGGGATGGCCATCACCGATATTGAGGGTCCGCATGATCTCGCTGATATTCTTCTTCTTATCCTGCCTGTTTCCACCAATGGAGAGAGACATGGAGAAACCGAGATGGTTGCTTTTCACCCTCTGTTCTGTCAGGTTATAGACCTCTAAGACTCCATTCGCATCGGGATAGACCAGAAGGGCCAGGTTCTTGATGAGAAGAGGCCTCCGCTGATAAGAAGTGAGGTCGATGACAACCACCTCTCTCTTTTCATCCTGCTCGATAAAATAGGAGGAATCCCGGATGATCTTAAGCATCCGCCCCTCTTCCTCCCTGTACTGCTTCAGCCTTCTCTGAACAAAATCGAGTTGAGAGACCTCTCCGATTGGGCGGTCCCGAAGCTCACGGACCAGATTTCTCATATGCGAGGCCTGATCCTCCGCAGATGGAAAGTGAACCTTCAGGGTCAGGTCAATGATCTTCCCCGGAGTCTCTCTCCGCCAGTCCTCTATGAAGGAATAAGTAAAACCATCGATGATATCGGCTTCATCAACAGCCTGTGCAACGTGTGGCGGAAACTCCATCCGTTCGGAGAAATATTCAAAGACAACCCTGCTGCAGCTCAGTTTCAGATCGAACCGGCCTGGGATCGATCCGGGATCGATCCTCCGATATTCCAGTTCCTGAAGATTTCCCTCATGGTGATCAAACCAGAGCCCGCACTGGAGGGGGTAAGGCAGGTCACAGACCACGTCCTTTTCGGTGATGGTGATCTGGGACCTCAGGATCGTCAGGGGTCCTGCAAAAAGAATCTTTCCCACACCCAATGCCCGTGCGCAAAGGGCCGCGCTCAGGATTCCGTCAAAATCGTTGTGGGTGACAATCTTTTCATAACTCACCGGAGAATCCGGAAAGGATATCCACTCCATAGTAAAAACTTAACAGAGATGGAGAGTGGGGTCAATTACCTTGGAAATAAATGTCTTTGGTCTAAGGGTTAGGGTCAAGAAGCCCGTTTGGTTGATGGGTGAAGTGGTTTGTCTAAAAATGATCAGTCTTAACCCTTTGACCTAACCCAAACAGGCTTCCTCGCCTTAACCCCATGACCATTTTTTTTGGTTTAAGGGTGATATCCCCATCGTCGGAAATAACCTCGGGGTATTGACAAAGAGGGAGGCATCCCTTAAAATGAAATTGAAATTCAATTTCAAAAAGGGGAAAACCATGGAGTCCAATCAATTCAAGACTCTGATTTCTGAAGAGGGGCTTAAGTCCACCCGGCAGAGGGCGGAGATCCTCGACATCTTCCTCAACTCCACCGGCCATAAGAACCTTGCGGAGATCTATGCCCAGGTGGCCAAGACGAATCCTAAGATCGGTTATACCACGGTCTATCGGACCCTCAAGCTTCTCACCCGCCTGGGTCTCGCCGCCCAGCGAAAATTTGCCGATGGTGAGACCCGATACGAATCCACTGCCGAGGGAACCCACCATGACCATCTCATCTGCCTGGGCTGTGGAAAGATTGTCGAATTTGAAGACGATGGGCTTGAATCCCTTCAACATCGGATTGCGAGGCGCCATGGCTTCAAAATCTTTCATCACCGGATGGAACTTTACGGCTACTGCGGCCCGTGCGCTCATAAGAAAACCCCCCTTAGGAGAAAGGGATGATGGAGTCTTGTAAAAAAGAAACCAGACCGAAAGATTCATCCGGAGAGAGAATCATCCTCATCGGTAATCCCAATGTTGGAAAGTCGGTCATCTTCAACTATCTGACAGGCAAATATGTCACCGTCTCCAATTACCCAGGAACAACGGTCGAAGTGGCCACCGGCGCCATGTTCACTAAAGGGAAAAAATTTCAGGTCGTCGATACTCCGGGGATCAATTCCCTCATCCCCACGTCAGAGGATGAGAAGGTCACCCGGGACATCCTGCTACATGGCCCTCCGGCCCATCTGGTTCAGGTCATCGACACCAAAAACCTTCGAAGGGGGCTCCTCATCTCCCTTCAACTTTTGGAGATGGGGATCCCCTTTGTCGTTGTCCTCAACATGTGGGACGAAGCAAAAAGCAGAGGGATTGAAATCAACCTCCGGAAACTCTCCGAGCATCTGGGAATGCCGGCCCTCAAGGCAGTAGCCACCCGACGGAAGGGCCTGGAAAAGATCAAGGAAAACCTGCAGCCCCGTGTCACCTCCTTTCCTGCCATTACCTATCCGGAGGCTATCGAGGATGGCGTTTCCCGCATCACCTCCTCTTTTTCCGAGACCATCATCTCCAAACGCTCTCTTGCGCTGATGCTTCTTTCCGGAGACGAAAGCCTCGCGGAATGGCTCCACCAAAATCTGCCTGAGGAGGAGATCTCCCGGATCGAAAAAATTCGACATGAGGTCCAGACCCGTTTTCGGGATCCCATTGGATACCTGATCAATCAGGCCCGTCTCCGAAAGGTGGATGAAATCCTGTCCCGTGTGAGAACGTCTCCGGAGGAAACTCCCAAAACATTCTCCGCCTCTCTCGGAAACCTGGTGATCCATCCGTTCTGGGGGATTCCCATCCTTCTCTTCATTCTCTTTCTTACCTATCAGTTTGTCGGGGTCTTCGGCGCCCAGATCAGCGTCGATTTCCTCGAAGAAACCCTCTTCGGAGAATGGTTGCTTCCGCCTTTAACCGGGCTCATCCACCGATTCATTCCCATCCCCATTCTTCAGGAACTCCTTATTGGCCCTTATGGAATCCTCACCATGGCCCTCACCTATGCGATCGCCATCGTCCTCCCCATTGTGGGCTGTTTCTTCATCATCTTCGGACTGATGGAGGATTCGGGATATCTGCCAAGGCTGGCGGTGATGAGCAATAAAATCTTCAAGAGGATGGGACTGAACGGCAAGGCTGTCCTGCCCATGGTCCTGGGACTCGGCTGCGATACCATGGCTACGATGACGACCCGGATCCTGGATACCGAAAAGGATCGCACCATCGTCACCCTCTTGCTTGCCCTTGGAGTGCCCTGTTCAGCCCAGTTAGGGGTGATCCTCGGCATGTTTTCAGGGCTTCCGATCTTTTATCTCCTCACCTGGATTTTTCTCATTGCGCTCATTCTGGTCATGGTTGGATATTTAGCGGCCAGGCTCCTTCCCGGCGAAGGTTCCGATTTTATCCTGGAACTTCCACCCCTGCGGATCCCTAAAATTTCCAACATTGTGGTAAAAACCCTCGCCCGGCTCGAATGGTACCTCAAGGAGGCGGTTCCCCTCTTCATCCTCGGAACCCTCTTTCTCTTCATCCTTCATCAGACAAAGGCGCTATCTCTTCTCGAACAGATTTCAACCCCTCTGATCGTCCATTTCCTTGGGCTTCCCGCAAAAGCCACAGAGGCTTTCATCATCGGATTCCTCCGGAGAGACTATGGAGCGGCAGGGCTCTTCATGCTCGCCAGGGAGGGGTTTCTCGACTCCCGTCAAATCCTGGTCAGTCTGGTGACGATCACGCTCTTCATCCCCTGTATTGCCCAGTTCTTCATGATGATCAAAGAGAGGGGGTTGAAAAAAACCCTCTGGATCTCAGCCGTGATCTTTCCCGTTGCTTTTGGGGTGGGAGGCCTGCTAAACTTTTTATTGAGATTCCTGGGGCTCTGAAATGGAAAAAGCTTCTTTCAATCGATGCCCTCTTTGCGGAGGAGAATTCTCGGATTCGGAAATGAAATGCAGGGGATGTCTCATCTCTAAGGACTGTGGACTCCTCTGTTGCCCCCATTGCGGATACTCCTATAAGGAACGTTCTGCCCTGGTCGATTGTTTCAAATCTTTATGGAGGAAGGTGAAATCATGAATCGGAATTCGGATTGGCCCGGAGGACCCCATCAAATGAGATGGGGTGGCAGAGAAGTTGTGGAAGAGGACCGCATCGATGAGATCCTCGAACTCATCTGGACGTTGAGGGAGAGAGGGATCACCGACCTGGATCAACTTCTTGAGGCGGGGAAGGATTTGGAGGCGAAATCGATCCTCCGCGTGATGATCAGGGATGACCTCTTTGATGTGGAAGGCAACCGGGTGATCCTTAAGGAGCGCGGAGAGGAGAAGGCCAGGGAGATCATCCGGCGCCATCGTTTGACCGAAAGACTCCTCTCAGAAATTTTTGAGTTGTCTGAGGAGGTGGTGGAGCAAGAGGCATGCAAACTGGAGCATATCCTGAGCCCCGGGGTGACGGAGAGTGTCTGTACCTTTCTCGGCCATCCGCCCACCTGTATTCATGGGAAGCCCATCCCGAGGGGAAAGTGCTGTGCCAAATTCAAAAAGGAGATGAAGCCCCTCGTCATTCCCCTTGAGGAGCTGGGACTGGGGGAAGAGGGCCGGATCGTCTTCATCGCTCCCCGGTCGCATCAACGGCTTGACCGGCTAAGCGCCCTGGGGATCGTTCCCGGAAGCATTCTCCGGATGCATCAGAGAAACCCTTCCTATGTGCTTCAGATCGGAGAAACGACACTCGCTCTGGATGGGGAAGTGGTGAGGGATATCTATGTGAAAAAGGTTTAACAAAGATTCAATGGTCAATCATCAATGATCAATTTTCAATATCCAATGAGAATTGATCATTGAAGGATTAATCCTAATGCTGTTCAGTTAGGCTGTCACCGTTCACCCTGAGCTTGTCGAAGGGTGCGTCGCTAAGCCGTTCATCCTTCGAGAGCCTCAGGACGAACGGTTTAACTGAACATTATTAGAATCAATCGTCCTCTTTTTTATTGGAAGTTTCTCCGCGTCGGCGTTCCATCTCCTCCTGGATGAGCGCTCCGAGGCTGTTTGAAGCCGACCCCTGATTCGACATATACCTCTCAATCTCGGACTTCTCCATCTTCTCCTTCAACCCCTTCAGGCTGAGCCCAATCCTTCGCTCCTGTGAATCGACATGAAGGACGATGGCAGAGACCATCTCACCCTGCCTCAACACATCCGAAGGTCTCTCTACCTTCTCCCTGCTGATCTCGGAAACATGGACCAGTCCCTCGATCCCTTCTTCAAGTTCGATGAAGGCCCCGAAATCGGTCACATTGGTCACTCTTCCGTTGACCATCTCTCCCTTTCGGTATCGCCGGGCCACCTCTTTCCAGGGGTCCTGGGTCAACTGCTTGATCCCGAGGGAGAAACGCTCATTTTTTGGGTCGATGCTCAACACAACGGCCTCGACCTCCTGCCCTTTCTTAAAAAGCTCGGCCGGATGTTTGATCTTCTTTGTCCACGACATCTCCGACACATGAACCAGCCCGTCCACACCTTCTCCGAATCCAATGAAGATCCCAAAATCGGTGATCGTCTTCACCTTTCCCGCCACCCGGATGCCAGGAGGATATCTTTCTGCAATGAGGTCCCAGGGATTGGGTTCGACCTGTTTCATCCCCAGGGAGATCCTGCGTTTCACCGGATCGCAATCAAGAACCATTACTTCCAAAAGGTCGCCGATGTGGACGATCTTGGAAGGATGTTTCATCTTTTTACCCCAGGTCATTTCAGAGATATGAACCAATCCTTCGATTCCCTCCTCAAGTTCGACGAAGACGCCATAATCGGTGATATTGACCACTTTCCCCTGAACGCGCGTTCCCACCGGATAATTCTCCAGAGCGGAATTCCATGGATCAGGGAGGATCTGCTTCAATCCCAGCGAAACCTTCTCCTTCTCCTGATCGAAGTGGAGAACCTTCACCCTGATCCGCTCCCCCACAGAGATCCTCTCAGATGGATGTCCGACCCTTCCCCAGCTGATGTCCGTAATGTGGAGAAGGCCATCAATCCCTCCTAAATCGATGAAAGCTCCGTAATCGGTGAGGCTCTTGATCGTCCCCTCAACAATCTCTCCCTCCTGGAGATGCTTCAGTGTCTCCCCCCTCTGGACCTTTCTCCCCTCTTCGAGAAGAATCCGGCGGGAAAGGACAATATTGTTCCGCTTCCGGTTAAACTTGATCACCTTAAAGGTCAATCTCTGGCCGATCAGGTCATCCAGATTGCGAACCGGTTTCAGATCGATTTGAGACCCGGGGAGAAAGCCATAGATGCCGCCGATATCGACGGAGAGCCCGCCTTTCACTTTGGAAACGATCTCTCCCTCAATCATTTCGCCTTCCCGGCAGGACCGGCTGACATCTTTCCAAACATTGACTTTGTCCGCCTTCTCCTTCGAGAGGATGAGCAACCCTCCCTCCCTATCCTTCTTTTCCAACAGGACATCGACCCGGTCTCCCACCTTCACATCCAACTTCCTGTTCCTCTTAAGGAACTCCTCCATAGGAATCTGGCCTTCACATTTATAGCCTACGTCCACGGTGACATGGTCGGGTGTGATCTCGATGACCGTCCCCCTGAGGATCTGACCCTCCGCGATCTCCTTAAAGCTCTCCTCGTAGAGCGTTTGAAAATTCTCTGGTTCTTCCCTGCGCTGGAGGCCCTTGGTTCCCTCTTCCTTCTCTCCTTCTACAGGAGGGGCCTCTTTTAACTCTTCTGCCGCAGGAGTCGATTCGTTTTTAACCATTCAATAAAACCCCCTTTTCCAAGCAATTCAAAAGTTTATACCATACTCATAAAAAAATTACAAATCCTTTAAGTCTCCGATAAGCATTTTTTGCCCCGTGATAGAAATCCATGAGGATTCTAAATCAAGAGGGGGAGGCGGGCCAGCGGAGAAAGATTTAGGGCGGCACCGCTTAAGGATTGACCCCAGACGCTCCAAGACCATTAAAAAACTCATTTTCATCAACAACGAAAGTTTCCCTTAACCTTCTAATAATCCGCATCCTAAAGATTTCGGAGTCTGGCTTGCCTGCCCCTCTGGAGTCCATTCTGTAATCACGGCATTGGAGATGCTTCCAGCCTCCGGTTTTTTAAACGTCTGATCTCTCTCTCCACATCCTGTATGATCCATGAAGGTGTGGAGGCCCCGGCAGTAAGCCCGATCCTCTCTTTTTTTACAAGCCATTTAGGGTTTAGTTCCTGAGCTATTTCAATATGATGGGTTCGGGGTTGTACCTCGTGGCAGATCCCTGCTAACCTCTGAGTATTGCCGCTATTAAAGCCACCGGCAACGATCATACATTCCACCTTCTTTGCAATCTCCACTGCTTCCTTCTGCCGAACCGTCGTCGCGTCACAGATGGTATTGAACACCCTTACCTCTTTTGCCCTTGACAGACTGGCCGCTACGACCTCTTTAAAGAGGTCAAAGGACTGTGTGGTCTGGGCAATGATCCCCACCTTCTTCCATGGGCCCAGCCTCTTCAAAGTTTCCGGCCTCTCAACCACCCCCACCTCCTTGTCGAGATAACTCCGGATGGCTTCAACCTCAGGATGATCCGCATCTCCAACGATTAGTAGGGCATACCCGTTTCGGCGGAGGAACTTTGCAAAAAAATGGGCCCTTTTCACGATGGGACAGGTGGCATCGATGATCTTCAGCCCCTTCTTTTTTGCTTTCTCAAGGTCTTTCAATGAAACGCCGTGGGAGCGGAGGATCACCGTACCCCCAGTGATCTGTTCTATCCGGTTCTTCACCTTGATTCCCAGCCCATCTAAGTACTCTACGGCTTGAGGATTATGGATGAGAGGTCCTAAAGTATAGAGAGGGTGAGGATACTTCTGGGCCGCATCGAGAGCCATCTCCATGGCGCGCTTGACGCCAAAGCAGAATCCTGCCGATTTAGCGATAATCAGTTTCATCCCATCTCCTCTTCTCAGCGACAATGCGGCACATTTCTCCCACGATCTCATCAACCGAGCGGCAGGTGGAGTCAATGAGGATAGCATCGTCCGCCCTTTTGAGGGGTGAAAGGGACCGGCTCATATCATTTTGGTCTCTCTCGACCACCTCTTTAAGCGTCTCTTTAAAATCGACCTCCACGCCCTTTTCCGAAAACTCTCTGAATCTCCTCCTTCCCCTCTCCTCCGGGTCCGCATCCAGATAAAATTTAAGGTCTGCATCAGGAAAGACAACCGTTCCGATATCCCTCCCCTCCAGCACCCCCCCTCCTTCCTTTCCCATCTCTCTCTGCATCCTGACGAGCGCTTCCCTCACAGTCCTGCTCTTCGAAATTTCTGAAGCAAACCGGCTGATCTCAGGGGAACGGATGGCATGGGTGACATCTTCTCCATCGCAGAGGATGCGGTTCTCTTCTCCCCCGGAGGTAAAGGAGATCTGAATCGAAGAGACCAACCGGGAGAGAGCCTTTTCATCTTCCGGTTCGATGCCCCTTTCTTTCGCCTTCACGGCAACGCCGCGATACATTGCTCCGGTGTCGATGTAGAGATAACCCAATCGTTTTGCCAGTTCTTTTCCGACCGTGCTCTTGCCGGCGCCGGAAGGCCCATCAATGGCAATGATCAATCTCTTATCCTCCAAAATTACATCCTTCGTCTGTTTCCATTCCGGTTAAAGGTTTCTCCGGAAATTGTCATGACCGCCTGGCCTCCCACGAACCATGAAAATAGTCTGTGGGTAAGGGTAAGGTTAAGGTTACGGTTACGGTTACGAAGCCCCTGCCTACCGGCAGGCAGGCGTTTCGGTTACCGGCAACGGTTACGTAAAAAGAATTAAAAGACGATCAACGTAGCCTTTTATGAACGATACGGGCCTCGTTGCCGTTACCGTTGAACGAAGTCCTTATTTTCTAACTAATCTAAAAACCGTAGGTCAGGTTTATCATATCGAGCGGGATTTTTCAAGGACAGGAAGAGAACGGGTTGGCAATGCAGGCCATATCGAAACTTTGAGCCACTCCACTACAGACGATCTTTCCGTCGATGAGATTGAGTCCTTTCCTCAACGCTTCGTTCTCAACCAGCGCCTTCTCATACCCGAGATCTGCGATCTGGAGGATATAGGGGAACGTGGCATTGGTGAGGGCAAAGGTGGAGGTTCTCGGATAAGCCCCGGGAATATTGGCCACACAATAATGGACCACCTCTTCTTCAATATAGGTGGGATGTTCATGTGTGGTGGGCCTTGTCGTTTCGAAACAACCGCCTTGATCAACCGATACATCGACGAGGGCAGAACAGGGCCGCATCCCTTTGAGCATCTGACGGGTTACCAGTCTTGGGGCCTGGGCTCCCGGGATGAGAACTGCTCCGACGACCAGATCCGCATCCGAAATCTCCTCTTCGATCGTCATCCGGTTCGAGATAAGGGTGGCGATATGCCCCTGGGTGATATCATGAAGGTAGCGGAGCCTTTCCGCCTGGACATCGAGAATGGAGACCCTGGCTCCCAAGCCCACAGCCACTTTGCAGGCATTGGCGCCCACTACCCCTGCTCCGAGGATGACAACTTTGGCTGGCGGAACGCCTGATGCGCCGCAGAGAAGGACTCCCCTTCCTCCATGCCTCGCCTCCAGACACATCCCGCCTGCAAGAATAGACGCCCTGCCTGCAATCTCACTCATGGGCCTGAGCAAAGGAAGCGAGCCGTCCTGTTCCTGGACCGTCTCATAACCTATTCCGATAATGCGCGATTCCAGTAACCTCCGGGTGAGACCTTCGCTTGCCGCAAGATGGAGAAAGGTAAACAGAATCTTTCCGGGTCTCAGGAAAGAAAACTCCTGCTCCTGAGGCTCCTTCACCTTTACGACCAGATCAGCTTCATTCCATATCTCTCCCGCGCTTTCGATGAGGATGGCTCCAGCTCTTTCATACTCCGTGTCGGAGAAACCACTCCCTTCTCCTGCGCTTTTTTCGACCAGAACCCTGTGATGATGAAAGACCAGAGCATCCACTCCCTGGGGCGTCATCGCCACCCTCTTCTCTCCTGCTTTGACCTCTTTTGGAACTCCGATGATCATTTCAGTACCCCCTTATTCAAAAATATAGAAAAGGGTCAAGTAATCCCCCACAACCGAGAAGGTGTGAAAAAATCACATTTTCAGAATCGGCATCGTTCCGGCCCACAGGGCTGGGGGGATTGGAGAAGCTTTAGGGCGGAACCCCTAATATTAAACTACGTTGCCTAAACCTGGGTCATACCGCTATCTTACCGAAAACGAAGGTTACCCATAACATCTAATGCCCCGCATTCTAAAGCTTGGACAAGACGCCCAACCCTGTGGGCCGAGGCACAGGGCACCAATTTTTTCACACCTTCCGAGGGATTACTCATCTCAGACCTCAATCGCACTTTGTGGCCAAGCGTTTTGCAACAAAATCGACCATCTCTCCCGTGGCTTTTGAAAACTCCTTTGCAGTGACCATCATGGCGGTATGAGAGATAAACTCGTCAGGGCTCAATCCATCCTCATCATAACCCTTTTCGAAATAAGGAATTCGTAACAATCTATCGAGAACAGCCCTGGGGATTTCCTCATCGATCTGGGACCTGAACTCCGTCCCATCTAAATACTCGAATACCCCTTCGATAAAAGAGGGAGGACAGGTGAAAACGATATCCCCGCCTGCCAGTTTCTCTAAATGCCAGCAATGCTTTTTCCCGTCCATCTCCGGGCTGATCCTCAACGAACAGATGAGCATCTTGCTCGGGTAACCCCTCTCCTTCAGAAGCCGATAGGCCTTTTTGAAGATGGCTATCTCAGCCCACCGGACATCCGCCTCGGAAAGGTTGATCTTCAGCGATTCTGCCTCGTTTCGAAGATCTCCGAGGTCGCCGTAGCGTGCGGTCATATGGGTGATCACAGATCTCCATCGCGTCAAATCGACTCCATTCTGTTTCGCTATCTCCAACCCCTCTTTGACCGCTTTCGCGCAGGCCATCAACTGAGGAAGGACGAAGGTGAGGGTATTGTTCGTTGAGATTCCTTTTGAGGTTAGAAACCGGATCACCTCATACCCTTCCCTGCTTCCCGGGACTTTGATCATCACATTGGGACTGAGGCTTGCCAGTTCCAGGGCCTGCGAGATCATCTTCTCCTTGTCCGTTAGATTTCGGGGGTCCACCTGGCCGGAAAGGTATCCGTACCGGTATCCGGATCGCTCAAAAACCCCCAGATACATCTCCGCTCCTTTTTGAACGATTGTTTTGTAGGTCAGCCAGAAAAGGGATTCTTTATCGATGCAGGGATTCTGTTCAATGAGGTCATCAATGACCTGGGTCACAAACGACTCCCGTGCTTTGATCACGCCGAGAGAAAGAGGAGGGTTGGTGGTGACTCCGCGGAAGAGGGTTTTCTCCGGATGTTCGGGGTCATAGAGCCTCTTCAGTTGCTCCCGGACCTCTTCCGTCCTACCTGGAGCGGCTTTCTTCACAACTCCCTCCGCCCATGAAGAGTAGACCAGAGGTGAAGAATCCCACCAGATCTCCAGTCCGGGATGGGTCTCCATCAACTTTTCAAAGGGGCCCTTCTTCATACTCGTTTCTCCTTCTTCCTATTCTCAAAGAACCGTTTGATCGCCTGGACACAGAGGGAATTCTCCTCGTGCGTGCCCAGACTGATGCGGAAAAATCCACTCCGTCCCCGGAAGGGAGCAAAGTACTTGAGCATGGCGCCTGCCTTCTCAAAAACATAATCGACCACCTCTTTGCCTGTGACTCCTGCATCCGTGGCATCGATGAGCACATAATTGCCGTGGGAGAAGTAAGGCTTGACCCCGGGAATCTTCACGAGTTCCTTGCACACATACTCTACGCCCGCATTGTTGTAAGCCGCCTTCCGCTTCAACTCCTCTTCCTCCTCGAGGGCCGCCTCTGCCGCAGCGATGGAGAGAAGGCTCGTGTTCCAGGGCACCTGCATCTTGCGAAAGTAGCCGATCAGGGTCTCATCGGCCAGGCCATATCCGAATCGAATCCCCGCCATCCCGTAGGCTTTGGAGAAGGTATGGGCGACGATGATATGATTATATCTCCTGATCAGGGGAGCCTTTGACTCATGTTCCGGATGATATTCCAGATAGGCTTCGTCGATCATTGTGGGGATGCCGAGTTCAACAATCTTCATCAGGTCTTCGTCCGGGATGAAATCTCCTGTGGGGTTGTTGGGGGTACAGACAATGATCAATTTGGTGCGGGGGGTGACAGCACGGAGCATGGCCGGGACATCATACTGGAGCTCAGGAGTCAGGTCCACAGCCACCACACTTCCTCCCACGGTTTTGGCCCGAATGCCATAAAGGGAGAAGGTGGGGTTGGGAAGGAGCACTTCGTCTCCTGGAGTGACAAAAAGCCTCATAATCATATCGATGATCTCCGAAGAGCCGTGGCTGATATAGACATTCTCCGGCCCGAGGTCGTATTGTTTGGCAATCTTCGTCCTGAGGCGCGGCCCATTGTCAGGATACCGGTTCCCCATCTTTGCCGCCTCCAGGATGGCCTGGAGGACCTTCTCCGAAGGGGGGAGGGGATTCTCGTTGATCATCATCCGTTTGAGCTCCGGTCTGGACCAGGCGACCACCAGGTCTTCGGTATCATAGGGTTTGACCTGATCAATCCATGGCACAAGATAACGCTTCAAATCACTCATAAAACCTCCTCATATAAATAAAAATTCAGGTTTAGGTTAAGGCTTAGGTTTAGAAGTTTATTCTTTTAACCTTGACTTTAGCCTCAACCTTGACCTCAACCTCGGCCTTGACCTGTTTTAACCTAACTACCTATCTATACAGGTAACAAGGAAAAAAAATTTTGTCAAGGGGTTTTTACCCTTTCAGATCGTACCGGTATCTCCCCGATTCCACCTCGAAGATATATTTGTCTCCGCGGTGGAACGCGTGGAGGACCTCCACGGGAATGTTCTTCGAATCGTAGATCACGCTTTCGAGAAAGATCCCCGGAGAACGGGGAGGAACCCCTAACAACCTTGCATCCTCATTGGAGAGAAGAGTGGCGCGGAAGGTCTGGATCGACCGGTGAAGCTCCACGCGGAACTTCTTGGTCAGGAGATGGTAGAGAGAACCGGTCAGCCGCATCTTTAAAATGGCTTTATACTCCTTGTGGGGAAGGTAACTCCGTTCAATGACCATGGGAATCCGGTTTCCCAGGCGGAGCCGCTCTGTGAGAATGACCAGCTTTTCCTTTCCCAGCATCAGCTTCTCCGACACATCAGCGGGCGCTTCGATCACCGACTTGCTGATGAGTTTGGTCTTGGGGGAAACCCCCATATGGATCATATCATCCGTAAAGCTGGAGATGTGCTGGAGGGTATATTTGACGGGCTGGACCGCCCGCCCGATGACAAACGATCCCACGCCGTTTTTCTTCTGGACGATCCCTTTGGTCACCAGATCAAAGATGGCCTGCCTGACCGTGTTCCGGTTGACCCGGAACAGTTCCGCTAATTTCGACTCCGAAGGAAGTTTATCGTTCACCCCATAGCGGCCCTTCTCGATCATCTCTGTCAGCCAGTGGCTGATCTGTAAATACTTGGGAACCCCCGGATCCAAATGGAATGTCTCTGCCATGCTCTCTCCTTTACCCCGTTAGAAATAATGCCCCGCCTGCGTGGCCGGAGCCACTCCCTCCGTGCTCGCGCACCGTCGCGGCAGGTCGGCGCGGCGAAGGCTCGCCCGGTTTCGAGTTGCAACGACTGGAATTTCTAACAGGGTTCACTTCGATGACACCATTCCGCTCAACCCGGACCTGCCGGTCGCAAGACGCATGACCAGCAACGCCCCGACCACAATGGCCACCACAACCGTGCACATGGCATTGGCGCTGGCGGTTCTGCCATCCACATCGAGGAAAATAATTTCGATGGCGGCAAGTTTGATCGTTGCGGAGATGAGAAAGATCACAGCGCTGATCGTCGTCATGGCCCTCATGAAGAAGAAGGTGGCGGTGGAGAGAAAGGCCACTCTCGACAAGGGAAAAACAACCTTCGTAAAAGTCGTGACAGGCCCGGAGCCCAAACTTACGGCCGCTTCCTCGATCGATTTGTCGATCTGCTTCAGATTGGCGATGCTGGTCAGCACACCCAGGGTGAAATTGCAGATGACGATGTTGACGATGATGATCCAGATCGTCCCGTAGATGAAAAAGTAAGGCTTGTTAAAGGCCAGGACATATCCCAGTCCCATCACCACGCCGGGAATGGCCGCCGGTAAAACGCTCAGCGTGTAGAGGATCTGCTCTCCCTTCGGTTTCTTCTTCTCGATGATATACCCTGCGAGGAGGGTCAGGGAAGCGCCGGCGATGGCCACGACAATGGAGACCAGAAGGCTGGTCCAGATCGGGGCATATTTGTAGGCGATCATCGTTCGAAACGTTCCCTCTGGCAATATCGAGGTCCAGAAACTTGTCCAGAGAGGGGCATGGGCCCCTAAGGATGGAAAATCGAAATGTTTAAGGGTGAGGGAGAAATCGTATGGCCAGGTCTTCACAAAGGCTCCCAGGAAGACGGTAGCAAAAACGATAAGGATGCACGCGCAGATCAAACCGCAGTAGAGGGTAAACCCCCACTTCTTAAGAGGTCTGGAAGGTTGCAAGAAAGGCCTTGCCTGCCCACTGATCAGGGCGTAACTCTTTCTCGTCAGATAATAGTTGAGGGCAAAGGCTCCGATGGAGGGAACGAGGAGGATGACGCTGATCGTGGCTCCCAAATCGAAACGCTGAAGCCCGAAGACCTGTGAGACGATCTCAGTGGCGAGCACGGAATAATTCCCTCCGATCACCACAGGAATCCCGAAATCGGTGATGGTGAGGTTAAAGGTCAGAGCGGCGGCGCTCGCAATTCCATACTTCGCCGAAGGGAGTGTTACTTTCCAGAAGGTTTTCAGGGCGGAGGCCCCCAGGCTCTGGGCTGCCTCGTCCATCCGGGTGTCCACCGCGGAGAGAGTGGTATAGAGGATGAACAGGGCATTTGGAAAACAGTAGAGACATTCTCCTATGATGATGCCTGTAGCTCCATAGATGTTCCAGTCCGTTCCCAGTAGGTATCGTGTGATTAAACCATTTCGGCCAAAGAGGAGGATGAGGGCCAGGGCCTGAATGATCGTCGGAGCAATCAGGGGGAAGGTCGATATGGTATAGAAAATCCCCTTGCCCGGCATCGTCGTTCGGGTCAACCCATAGGCGAAGAAGAAGGCGGAGATGGTGGTGATAACCATGGTGACAATCGAAATATACATGCTGTTGGTGAAGGATCGGAAGATCCTTGGATTTGTAAAATAGTTGATGTAATTCTGGAAGGTGAACACCTCTTCCTTGAAAAAACTGAGCCTGCAGATGTCCACCACCGGGTAGAGGAGAAAAAAGATAAGAATGGCCAGGAAGAAGGCAAAGGCTACTCCTGTGATGAATCTGTCCGGGCTGAAGGCCGGCGATGAAAACGAGGATGAAACCGGAGGGAAGCGGTCGATTTCAGGTCGGTTCATGCCACGCCCTCTTTTTCCGGATAGACGAGAAAACCTTCAGGAGGAAAATAGAGGAGAATATCATCACCCTGTTTGAACCCCCTCTGTTCAAACGCCTTCTCGATCACATCTGAGATCACTTCTTCTCCATTCATATTGACGACCAATCGAATGGCCGCCCCCAGGAAGGTGACCACATCGATTCTCCCCGGGATCAGGTTGGAGAGGACCAGATGATGCGTCGGTTCTCCGGGCCTGAAGACCTCGATCTTCTCCGGTCGAATGGCAAGGGCCACCCTTTCCCTGTGGGACGAACCTGATTGAGCAACCTTAAATTCCCACTGTTCGGTCCGGACGCGGTCATCCGTGCGTAAGCCCTTAAAAAAGTTGGAGGTCCCGACAAAATCCGCCACAAAATCGGAGTTCGGGCATTTATAAATATCGATAGGCTTTCCCACCTGCCGGAACTGTCCTTTCTCCATCACCACCACTCGATCGGCAATCGAAAGGGCCTCCTCCTGATCATGGGTGACATAAATCATCGTCTTTTTAAGCTCCTGCTGGAGCCGCTTCACCTCTGCCCGGAGGCGGACCCGGATCTTTGCATCGAGAGCGCTCAAAGGCTCGTCCAGAAGGAGAACCTGCGGATCTGGGGCCAGAGCCCTGACCAGGGCCACCCTCTGCTGCTGGCCGCCGCTTAACTGAGCCGGCAAGAGCTTCCTCCAGTCTCGAAGCCCGACGAGGTCCAGCATCTCGTCGACTCTTCTGGCGATGGTCTGTTGATTTATCTTTCTCATTTTCAGACCAAAGGCGATATTCTCCTCCACCGTCATATTGGGAAAGAGGGCGTAAGACTGGAAGACGATTCCGAATTCCCTCTTCTGGGGGATGAGATGATTGATCACCTTCCCATCGAAGAGGACCTTTCCCTCTGTTACGGTTTCAAAACCGGTGATCATTCTGAGGACGGTGGTCTTTCCGCACCCGCTTGGTCCGAGGAAACAGATAAATTCCCCTTCTTCGATCTCCAGATTGACCTGGTCTACGGCAGTCAACGTTCCGTAGCGTTTGGTAAGATTCTCCAACATGAGGTTTCTGCTCATCTTTTTTTGTCCTTATTTAGAATCTATCTTCTTTAAATCCCTCCCATCCTCCCCTGCCTACCGGCAGGCAGGCTTTGCCAAAAAGAGGGGTAATTATCCCCCTTTGTAAAACTGATCCTTACCCATAAATGGGGGGGCTGGACACAAGGGGCTAAGTTCTATG
>JASEHH010000158.1:0-4285 GCA_030017685.1 Thermodesulfobacteriota bacterium
GAAACCCAAAAAGATAACGTCATTATGTCACTTTATTTAATACGTTCACTATAGTCTTCCTTATACCATTGCCGTTGCCATTTGCAAGAATAAAACAGGGCCGGGAGAGTTTAAAGAGGAGGTCTTGGATGATCCAGAGGTCTTAAAGGTTGCAGATAAGATTACCTGGGAACTCGATCCCGAAGCCGAGAAAGTTTATCCGAAAGCTTATCCTGCAACGGTGATTGCTACGTTGAACGATGGCCGGGAGGTTGTTTCGCATGTTGACTATCCCAGAGGTGACCCGGAGAACCCCGTCACGATGGAGGATATCGTAAAGAAATTCAATTTATTAATAGAGAAGTATTTTGATCAAAACAAAAAAGAAAAGATCGTCAAGCAAATAAAACAACTGGAAAAGATAGATAATATCGGAAAGATCGCTGATTTAATCCGTTAAACGGCGAGGACACCCCCTTGGAGAAAAGAAAGGGGGTGCCCTTTTCCCGCATGAAGGAGGTTGGCATGGACGAATTCCGTAAGATCCCATGTGTTATACAGCGCGGAGGAACCAGCAAGGGGATCTATATCCACGAGAAGGATTTACCGAAGGATCCGGAAATAAGGAAGCGGGTGATTCTGGCGATATTCGGAAGTCCCGATCGGAGACAAATCGATGGAGTGGGAGGAGCAGATCCTCTGACCAGTAAATTGGCCATTATCGCACCTTCTCAGAGGAAGGATGCGGATGTGGATTACACGTTTGGCGCCGTTGACCTCACCCAGCCAATCGTCGACTACCGGGGGAATTGTGGCAACATTTCCTCGGGAGTGGGCCCCTTCGCCATTGACGAGGGGCTGGTCGAGGCAAAAGCTCCCGAGACAATAGTCCGGATTTTCAATACGAATACGAAGAAATTATTGATAGCGTATGTGCCAACCCATAACGGCAAGACGAAATACCTTGGCGATTAGGCTATCGACGGAGTCCCTGGCACGGCTGCCAAGATCTTGCTGGACTACTCCGCCACAGCCGGAGCGATCACAGGAAAGCTGTTGTCCACAGGGAATGTAATCGATATCGTTTCAATTCCTTCCTTGGGCGAAATTGAGCTCTCTATTGTTGATGCAGCAAATCCAATGTGTTTTATTAAGTCCTCTGTCCTGAATCTGTCAGGAATTGAAGGACCACTGGACCAGAAGATCATCGATTGCTTGAAGACCATTGAGCTAATTCGTGGGACCGCTGCTAAGATCATCGGATTGGTTGATGACCCTGCAAAAGCCAGAATCGAATCGCCTGCAATTTCCCTGCTGGCGATCGTAAGCGAATCTCAGGACTATACAAGCTTCACTGACGGTCACCCAGTTCGTGCGGATCAGATCGATTTTGTTTCAAGGGTCTTTTACATGCAGGAAATGCATAAGATCTACTCCGCCACCGCCACTGTTTGCACGGGAGCGGCCGCTTTAATACCTGGGACGCTAGTCAATCGAGTATGCGCTTCCAGGGCATCTGAAAAGAAAGTGGTACGCTTTGGACATCCCTCCGGATTGATTATGATTGAGGTGGAGGTAGAGAAGCGAGAAGAGGGGGTTTATCTGAAGAAGGCGGCTCTCGTGAGAACATCACGAAGGCTTATGGAAGGTTACGCCTATGTCCCGGAGAGCCTTTTTAGATCGAAATGAACATGGGACAATTCATGGCCGGACTTGACAAATCTTTATTCTGTCCTTTTCTTAACGCTTACCACCCCTGCTCTTAACCAGCTTAGTTTAAGATGGTTTGGAGCTTTTTTTGCAAACCGGCTCCGAGGGGCCGTGCCCTTATCTCCCATGTAGCTTCGTTGCACACTATCTGCTGTGGACCTCGCGTTTTTCGAGTTCCAAAAGCCTACAGTTTGAAGACGATATTACCCGGTTTTACCTGAGAAGGGGGGTGAGGTTTGGGGTTTCTCACCCCCTTTCTCTAATTTTCTACCCATAGAGATTGTCAATCCACCTTATTGCCTCAACATCACTCACTGTCCCAAGATACCTCTGAGTGGTAGATAGATTTGCATGTCTGAGAATCACCTTACTGACAATTTCTATCGGCACTCCTGATCGAGAAGCGTACGTCGCTGCATGTCTCCTGAGATCATGGGGTTTCAAGTGGATCCCAACCACCTTTCCTGCTTTGTTCACGACCTCTCTCCCGGCCGTATAGGATATTGGAAATATCCTCTGGTCAGATCCAATCCCTTTCCTGGTTATGTATTCCTTGAGTCGGTCTGCAATCTTCTGAGGGATAAAGACAATCTCCCGTTCCTTACCGCTCTTGGGGGCTCGGAGAGTGAGCTTTCTATCCTCGATGTCACTGGGTGTCAATTTTAATACCTCGCCGATCCTCATTCCACCCCGGGCCATCAACTCAAGAATGAGCCGATTCCTGGGTTTGATGGTACGAAAGATGATTTCATCCACCACTTCCTTTTCGAGAATGGTCCAGCGGATGGGTCCGGGTGTGCGGTACAGCTTTTTCAGCATTGGGGTGTCACAGGGGCTTCGAAAATCAGGATCCAGGTTTTGAGTGATGAAGTTGAAGAAGGCAGTGAGTTGGGAGTATCGGGTGCGCTTGGTTAGCTGGTTAGTCCTTTGGTTGATGTTTGTGAGAAACGAGAGGACCTCTTCGGGGGTCAGGGAGTTTAGGTCCCTTTCACTGAAATAGTGGTCAATCTGGAAAGGACCGACTTGTAGGTTTTGACGGTGTTTTTTTTGAATGCAGGTTGTGATACTCCAGCCAATAATGGATGCCTTGAGATACTTTCATAGTGCACCTCCTCTGATGAATTTCCGTTAATGTTATCATAGGATTACCATATCTACAATAAATTCCTTGGACAATGGGGTTTCTCTCCTGGCAAGATCCTCGCTTTTTGGAATTCTCGAAAGAGGTGGCTCTTACGCTTGTGGTTGCACTAAGAAGGTTCCACCTCAATAATGGCCTGCCTCTTCTCTCTCCCAAGGTGGATTCAAGTCCGTTGATGCCGTATTCTGCCCAGGTTCCATTCCAGAGCCCATATAGATTCGCCGTCTTATGGTATCTTAAAATTCAGTTGACAGATGTTCTCAAATATGCTAACCTTTGTTTAATGAGTTATTCGATCGATTATTTTCATTCGCGAATTAAAGCTGAAATCGAGAGCTGGCCTGACGGTATATTGGCCGATTATGCACGAATGGTAGAGATGTTAATGGAATTTGGGCCGAATCTGCGCATGCCGCATTCACGCCCCATGGGAGGCGGACTTTTCGAGTTAAGGCCACGTGGTAGGGAAGGTACCGGACGTGCGTTTTACTGTTTCGTCGTCGGTCAGCGTGTCGTGATACTCCATGCGTTCATCAAAAAAACACAAGAGACCCCGGAGCAAGAATTGAAGATCGCCCGGAAAAGGATAAAGGAGGTACAGAATGGCTGAACTGAAATACAAACCTGTTTCCCATGACCACGAGAGATTTCTCAAGAATGCCCAAAAGCGGGAAGGATTCCGGAGGGCATACGAAGATTTGGAGGAGGAGTACATCCTTATCCGCGAGATGCTTGCGGCGCGTTCAAAATCTGGTCTAACTCAAGAGGCGGTTGCAGAATTAATGAGAACAACAAAGAGCGCTGTTTCACGCCTGGAGTCTGCGGGCAAGCATGCTCCATCCCTGACGACTCTCAAAAAGTATGCTCAGGCTGTTGGCTGCCGTCTTGAAATCAAATTGGTTCCAGACTCTTGCCGAAATGGCTCAGCCGGACGGGCAAGAAAACTTCGTGCCGGTTAGCTTGTTTCACCCCATATTCTTCCATTCCTGAATATGTCCACCAGTAACGATTTGTAGGCAGGTATGCTCCTCAGCCAAATTACCTATTCGTTTTCTGGCGGTTCATATTTTGTCCCCCCAATTAGGGGTAGTCGGATTTAATAAAAAAGAGTGGTCTGGGGGCGTGGATATCTGCTATATATCTTCCGTTTTGAACCGATCAGAAATGTTGCGATATGACCTTCATATATTAAACAGGGACGCTCGATTTCATCCCGTAATCGTTACTTTCGAGACCTACCTCAGAGCAAAGACTTGTAGGTGGAACAGCCAATTAAGAGATGACCAAATAATATCTGACAATTGAAATCTTTTTTACTGCAATGAATGTTTTACAGATTAATAAGAGTAAGCACCAAAACACAAATAAATTCCAATGAACGAAATCGAAAATCCTCTCACCCTTCCCCATCCCTCTCCCCATACTGATCCTTACCCATAACCTGGGTTGCTGGAC
>JASEHH010000158.1:4295-4851 GCA_030017685.1 Thermodesulfobacteriota bacterium
CATCCCTCTCCCCATAGGGGAGAGGGATGGGGAAGGGGATTATTTGGATATTGGTATTTGTAATTTGGAATTTGTATTTTTAAATTAATAAGCTGGCCATTTCTGGTGTCAGGATCCAACAGACTCCCCATCCCTTGTCCTCTCTCTGCTCAAGGCAGACGATGGCTCCATAGCGGAACAATACCAACCTCGCTTTTTCATTTCCACAGAGAAGGAGAGAAGTCAATTTCTCGAGGAATGGAAGATGCCCAACGAGCATGAGATCTTCTCTCTCTTGAGAAATTCGTTCTGCCCAAGGGCGGATATCATCGTTTGGATTTAGTCCCTGGATAGATTGGATAAGCGGATTAGGAATTTTTAAGGCACCAGCAATGATTTCGGCTGTTTGTTTTGCTCGCAATTTTCCACTGTGATAGACCTTCGAAGGCCTGATAGGAAGCCCTGTTGTTACTTTTGAAACGCCCATGACTTCCTTTTCCCCTCTTTCTGTCAAAGAGCGCCCTGGATCTTCCACTTCCGACTTTGCCTCCCCATGTTGGATAAGGTAGAGCTTCAT
>JASEHH010000159.1 GCA_030017685.1 Thermodesulfobacteriota bacterium
TGAAGGTGGTGTCCGTGATGAAGATCTCCTCCGGAGGATCGATGAAGACGAAACGGTTGTCGAATTCGATCCGGCAGACCTCTTCATAGGGGAAGACATGCCGGTAGAGATTCGGTTCCTGGCTATCCAGAAGTGGAAATTGGATTGCGGCTATCTTGCTCTGAAATGCTTTCTTCTTTTTTGCAATGGCCATTCTTTCTCCTCCAAACTTGGCATAGCCCTGATCCTAATAATGTGTCAGTGCGCAGCCGTAACTAAACAGACTTTGTGCGTTGCAAAAATCCGAAATCCGAATATCGAAACCCGAAACAAATTCGAATGTTCAAAATGTTCAAATTTCTCAAACTTTTTATTTGTTTCGAACCATTCAAATTTTGGTCATTTGAAATTGTTTCGAATTTCGGATTTCGTGCTTCGGATTTAAATCCTCTCCATTGAGATTTAATTGCCATTATACGCACAACCCCACCTTTAGGTTCGTTTAAGTGCGTTGTAAATTTAAACCTTCAATTTAATCCACAGCTCATCCAGTTGCTTCCCATCCACTTTCGAAGGGGCATCGGTCATCAGACAGGTTCCCTTCTGGGTCTTTGGGAAAGCGATCACATCCCGGATCGACTCCGAATGGCTGAGAATCATGACGAGTCGATCGAACCCGAAAGCAATCCCTCCATGAGGAGGGGTCCCGTATTCGAGGGCCTCCAATAAAAACCCGAACCTTTCTCTGGCTTCTTCCTCATCCATCCCCAGCTTCTCAAAGACCAGGGACTGCACCTCCTTCAGATGGTTCCGGATGCTTCCTCCTCCGATCTCAGACCCGTTTAAAACGAGATCGTAAGCCTTGGCCTTCACCTGCTCCGAATGTTCCTTTAATTTGGATATATCTTCGTCCCTGGGTCCGGTAAAGGGATGATGGACAGCCATATATCTTTTCTCTGCCTCATCATATTCCAGAAGTGGAAAATCGAGAACCCATACAAACCGGTATTCCTCTTCGGGAATGAGCCCTAACTTTCTGCCGAGATGGAGGCGGAGGTTCGCCAGTGACTGATTCACTACTTTCGCAGGACCGGCGATCAAGAGAAGGAGATCGCCCTCCGATGCTCCCATCGCTTTTTCCACTGACCTTCTCTCCTCATCGGTGATGAATTTCTGCATGGGCGATTGCCAGTTGTCCTGACTCACTTTGGCGGAGATCAAACCCTTGGCCCCATAGTCATAGACAAAATGGGTGAGGTCATCGATTTCCTTCCGTGAAAAGGTCGCCCCTCCCTTCACATTGATCGCCTTGATGATCCCTCCTCCATCGAGCGCCTCTTTGAAGACCTTAAAGGTTGAATTTTTAAAAGGTTGGGACAGATCCTTTAATTCCAATCCGAATCGGATATCGGGCTTATCCAGACCATACCGGTCCATTGCCTCATCGTAGCTCAACGCCGGAAAAGGGGTCTTAAGTTCCATTCCCAAAACTTCCTTAAAAAGGTGAACCATAAGCCCTTCCATTGTCCTCTGGATATCCTCTACGGTCACAAAGGACATCTCCACATCGATCTGTGTAAACTCCGGCTGACGGTCCGATCGCAGGTCTTCATCCCGGAAACATCGCACAATCTGAAAGTACCGGTCATAACCGGCTACCATTAGAATCTGTTTGAAGAGTTGAGGAGATTGTGGCAGGGCGTAAAAATGGCCCGGGCTGAGTCGGCTGGGGACCAGAAAGTCCCTTGCTCCCTCAGGAGTGGACTTGGTGAGCATCGGCGTTTCGACCTCCAGAAAACCTAGCCGATCAAAGTATTCCCTCACCTCTCTGGCCAGCCGGTGCCGGAGGATCAGATTTTTCTGCAAACCCGGCTTTCTTAAGTCGAGGTATCTGTATTTGAGCCGGGTATTCTCAGCCACATCCTCTTCATCTTCGATGAGAAAAGGAGGATTCTTGGAGACATTGAGAATTTTCAACTCCTTTGCGGCCACTTCAATTTCTCCCGTGCCCAGCTTCGGATTGGCCGTTCCCTCAGGCCTCAACACGACCTCTCCTCTTACTCCGATGACATACTCGCTCCGGAGGGTCTGTGCCTTCTCGTGCACTTTCGGGTTCGCCTCAGGATTGAAGACCACCTGAACAATTCCCTGCCGATCCCTCGTTTCAACAAAGATGAGGCCCCCCAGATCCCTCCTCTTTTGAACCCATCCCAAGAGGGTCACTTCACGGCCTGTATCCTCCTTCCGGAGATTTCCGCAGTAATCCGATCTTTTCCAGTCGCCTAAAAAATCAATCATTGTAGTCCTGTGGTCTCATAGTCTTATTGTCTGATGGTCTTATAGTCTAATCTCTCTTTCATTGACGATGAGACGATGCGACTAAAAGACTATCTGACTGACAGAGTATATTAACCGAATCCCATATGAGGGTCAAGGAGTGAAAATCACAATGATTTGAATTCTTTTTGTAATTTTGATAGATTAAGTCCATTCATGCCATATATTGAAAACAGGTTCACATGGATGGGGGCCGAAAAGAGTTTATAACGTAATGAACCTTTGCACAAATTTCCTGGGGGCGTTATCTCCTGAACAATAAGCCGGTCGGCATATCCGTTTGTGTCACACGAAAGATATGCCTCGGATCGAGATCAGAAAGCGGACTCAAACCCCACAGCATCCTCCCCAGTCTGGTGCAAACCGCCAGATGACAAGGCGTCCATCCGAGGAAGTTTCTACAAACCATCCTTACTGCTGATACGGCAAAGACTCAAGCTGCCCTGTATAATATTTCAAGTTGATATCTCGATGGCCTACGGGTAAGATAAAAACTAAACTGTTACCTGGACGGTTTGAAAGTCAGACCGAAGGAGCAAAAACCAGGAAAATACCGGAACATAATTGTAATGACTTCTTAACAAAATGATGAGGCAGTTTTTAGTGTTTACTTAATCTTTGAATTCCCACTGCTTTGTTTCCAGGGTGTAGAATGATTTTCCGTAGGGGGGCAGTTTCACATACATGATGGCGTGGCTTTCTTTGCGGGAAAGATACTTGAACCCCACAACAAAGAAGCCAATTTTAGCAGAAGGTATTTCTTTGATGAATTCCGGTTGCAGCTTGATCAGTTCCGGCGGATATTCACGGTATTTATCTTTATACTGCTCGCAGGCCGCCGCAATATTTGCCAGTCTCTGCTTAGCCAAATTATCGTTCAGGACAAAAGCTGCATGGAAAGAAAGTTATCCCTCTATGGATTTATTTTTATCCTGATAGAGTCAGTTAACTGTTTTTACTTTTTTGAGAGCAGGAACACCTCTTACCCAAAATCAGTTACATCTTGTAGTAAATTCAAGCGGCACTTTATTTTCTAAATTCCCCGTGAACTGTTTGCCATTGCTACAAGTGAAAGTTCCTTTACTCGTGAATTTGCCATCAACAAATTCACCTACGTATTTATCGCCGTTTGCATAGGTATAAGTTCCTTTGCCGTTGAATTTGCGATTAGTAAATTCACCTTCGTATTTATCGCCATTTTCATAGTTGCGAACTCCTTTGTATGCACCTGTAAGGAGGCTGAGAACAGAAGCCTTTTCGGAATCCAGAATACTCTGGCTGGATCGCACTGCCAGAGCGCGCCTGTTGTTATGGCGATTTATGTTGTCGCGGTCGCCAGCTTTTTCTCCGCCATCATAGAAGTAGAAGCCAACCGCGCCAGGCATCGATGGGACCTCATTATACAATTCCGATGTCCATACCCACTTGTCACCAACACCAAAAACAGGGTCGACATTGCCGGGCTTGGATTTATCATACAAGCTTTTAAGTTCCGCCCTTGTCGGCAGCCGCCATCCACCTCCGGCAAGGCTTAAAGCCCGGGCATACCCCTCTGCCTGATAGTGGTTCAAGACCTGCCCGTTAGAAGGCGCCCATTCAAGTCCAAGTTGTGAGTCATAAATAACCCCATCCTCCAGACTGAATCTTCCCCTTTCTTTTCTCAGCTTCTCCTTCACCATCTGCTGCTCTGCCCGATACTCCAGCTTGTAGCTCTCCTCGCGGACCTTCGCTGCGTCGGGGGCATTGGGGGCGAGTTCGAGATAGCGTTTGTAATACCGCATGGCCTCCCCGTAGTTTCCGGCCTTGGCCTGGACAGAGCCCAGGTTGAAGTAAACGTCTGGCCAGTTCGGCGCGAGCTTCGCCGCCTGTTCAAACTCGCGGACAGCACGTTCATAGTCCTTCGGCGTCTTGGCCATTTCCACGGCAGCCATCCCACGCGCCATGAAACGCCTCGCCTCCTCGGACACGGTCTCTGCAAGTGTTACAGAAACCCAAACTATCAATATCACCATACCGATCAAACACCCAATCTGTCTTCGATACATTTTCTATACTCCCTTCCTTTTCATACTACAGGATTAGCGACTCTCTCATGACCAAAGTTTTCGTTTTGATCATGGTTTAATTCTCCTTAGATCTACTTTCATTTTAACATCTTAAGCTTTTTCTTTTATTTATTAAAAATTATTTCTCCCCCATTTTATGTTTTGTAGTAAGTCTATTAAAATAATCGTTCATATCGGCTAAAAAATCGTACATCTGCACCCCGAATGCGGTGATAAACGCCTTGTCGGGGTCGCTCCCGTTATCCAAAAGCTGGTAGAAGAAGATCAGTTTTTCAAACCCATTATCCCCAATCAAACGATACGTCATTAACGCGGCCATTTGATAGACGGGGTATTTTTGCTGCGCAAGAGATTGCCATGTTTTATAATTATGAGGCAATTGAAGAATTCGGTTTAAGGGCGATGGATTGGCGTTTCCAGGGCAG
>JASEHH010000160.1:0-3080 GCA_030017685.1 Thermodesulfobacteriota bacterium
AAGCATCCGACCAGGCCCCATTCCTCTCCCAGAGCGGAGAAGATGAAATCGGTGTGTTGTTCAGGCAGAAATCCCAGTTTGCATTGTGTCCCCTTCATAAAACCTTTCCCGAGGATCCCGCCAGATCCGACGGCTATCTTCGATTGGATGAGGTGATAGCTGGCGCCCAGTGGGTCGAGATCCGGATTGAAGAAGGTGAAGATCCGCCGCTTCTGATAATCCTTCAGGAATCTCCATACAAGGGGAAGGATGGAAACCCCGATCACCCCGAGGGTGATGAGCGAGGACCAGCGAACCTTAACAAAGATCAGAATCGAGAAGAAGACTAGGAGAAGGATGATGGCAGTTCCCAGATCGGGCTGTTTAAGGATGAGAATCATCGGCAAAAAGAGGAGGAAAAAAGGGAAAGCAAGATGTTTCAGCGAATAACCTTCCTGGCCCGGGTATCTTTGAAAAAATTTCGCCAGGGCAAGGATGAGTGAAATCTTAACAAATTCGGAAGGCTGAAAAGTGAGGGGGCCCATTTTCACCCACCGCTGGGCGCCTGAGGTGATGATACCGTAGCCCAGAACGAGTATTAAAAGAACCACGGCAGTGGTATAGACAATATAGGCAAAGTCCGTATAGAACCGGTATTCAACGAAAGCGATGACCAGCATGGCTCCCAGGCCGATGGCCAGCCACAGGACCTGTTTCAGATAGAGGGGCGTGCCGGTCGTCTCTCCGTTCGAAGTGACGCTGTAAAGATTGAGAATCCCGATCGAAACGATGAGGAGGACAATCCCCAGCAAACCCCAGTCAAAATGGATGAAGAGGCGTCGATCAATCATAGACGGAATCCGATGAAGCCTCCTCTGTCTTTGCCGGCGCAGAGGCTTCGAGATCGAAATATTTTTCGATCACCTTTCTGGCGATGGGAGCGGCGGCGGCACCGCCATAACCCCCATGTTCAACAAGGACGGCAACGGCGATCCGGGGATCTTCAAAAGGGGCGTAGGCGGCAAACCATGCATGATCTCGAAATTTGAGTGGCATCCGGTTCATATCCCCTTTCTTAAAATCGGCTGCCATTCGAACGACCTGCGCGGTTCCCGTCTTTCCCGCCACTTTCACCTGCTTTAATGCGCAGGCATATCCTGTTCCACGCGGCTCATTGACCGCTCCCATCAGGGCCTCCTGGATCACGCGGAGCGTCTTCTCTGAGATGTTCGCCCTGCCTGTCTCCTCAGGGGGATATTCTTTCAATTTTTCCCCATAAATATTTTCCACCCTCTCCACGACCCGTGGCAGATGGAGTCTGCCTCCATTGGCGACGGCTGAGATGAGCAGCAGGAGTTGAAGGGGGGTGGCATTCAGGTATCCCTGACCCACGGCAAAGGAGAGGGTCTCTCCGCTATACCACTGAACTCCGAGCCGTTTCTTCTTCCAGGAGGTGGAGGGAACAATCCCTGCCTTTTCGTAGGGCAGACCAATCCCTGTCTTTCTACCCAGACCGAGTTCGCCGGCATAATGGGCAATGGCATCCACTCCAACTTTCAATCCCACCTGATAGAAGTAAGTATCACAGGATTCGACGAGGGCCTGGTGGAGGTTGAGGGTCCCATGTCCTTTCTCTTTCCAGCACCGAAAATCCCGGTTCCCATATGGGAAGAGACCTGTGCAGGTTATCTGTGTTTGGGGGGTGATGGCTCCCGTTTCCAGGCCTGCGATCGCCGTGACGATTTTAAATACCGACCCCGGAGGATACTGCCCCTGAATTCCCTTGTTTTGAAGGGGATGAAAAGGATGATCCATCAGCGCCCTCCACTCTTCTGCACTGACGCCTCTCGCAAAGATGGAAGGGTCGAAGGAGGGCTTGCTCACCATGGCAAGGATGCGTCCTGTTTTAGGATCCATGGCGATGAGGGCTCCGTTCTTATCTTGATAGGCCTCTTCAGCCACCTTCTGGAGATCGAGATCGATCGTCAGAACGACATTATTCCCGGGAAAAGGCTCCACGCTCCGGAGGGGCTTGATCTCCCTTCCCAGTGCATCCACTTCGATCTGACGGCCGCCGTCCACTCCTTTGAGTTGAGCCTCCCATTCGTTCTCCACTCCATACTTTCCGATCATGGACCCCATGCGGTAAGTCCTCTCCTTCGCCTGCCTCAGTTCATTTTCGTCCACCTCTCCGATGTAACCGATGAGATGGGAGGCAAGAGAGCCATAATGATAGGCCCTCCTCGGCCTCACATCCACGAGAATCCCCGGTAGATGAATCCGGTTCGACTCGAGCAGTGCAAGCCTGTCCCAGTCGATGTCCGATTTGAGCTTGATCGGTCTGAAGGCAGGCCGCCGTTTCAGCCCTTTTACCTTCTCATCGATTTCTTCCCGGGGGAGATTGAGTATCTCGCCGATCTTCTCCAGCACCTCCGGATTCGATCTGATATCTTCCGGCACAAGAAAGACTTCAAAGGAGGGTCGATTATGGGCAAGGATCTGCCCCTTTCGGTCCAGCAACATTCCACGGTCAGCAACCATTTCGCGAATCCGGATTCGATTATTTTCCGATAACTGCCGAAAATCGCTTCCCTTGATCACCTGGAGGTACCAGAGATAGACAAAGATCAGAAGAAAGGCCCCTGCCACAAAGAGCTTAAGGTATCGGAACCTCTCTTTGAAATCTTCCATCCTCTGGACATTGAGCTCCATCATGACTAATCACTTGCCTCCGATTCCTGTCCCTGGCTCAGCATAGAGCAGAGAAGATCCCCTCTTCAAAAGGGAGAAGAGAACCGAGGAGAGGAGGGCTGTGCTCAGAGACTGAGGAAGAAAAACGGTGAAGAACAGAGGATAGAGATTTGGAAGGTGTTCCGGATCGAGAGCCTTGAGAAGGATCAGGAGGATGGGTCCTTCGGCCAGGGCAAAAAGGAAGACGAAAAGAGATCGGGAGGGAAAGCTTTCAAGATAGATGCGGTCCTTGAAAAGCTGTGCGCAGTAAAAAAGAAAGGGCCTCGAAAAGGCATAGAGGCCGAAGCCATTTCCCGAGAAGAGGTCCATCAAATACCCTAAGAAAAAGACTAAAATCCCTCCGGAGATGG
>JASEHH010000160.1:3180-4805 GCA_030017685.1 Thermodesulfobacteriota bacterium
TATTTCAACTGACACCGGTTCTCGCCCCCTCCCTCCACAATCGCTTTGGCCCGGGTTCTCTGGATGATGGAGTCGATGGCGCTGTTGTAATCGGTGATGAGGAGGACGACCGAATGGGAAGGGGCGGTTTTAAGGATCTGGCCGATCACCCCTTCCGGAGAGATAACCGCCATCCCTTTCCGAACTCCATCCTTCTCCCCTTTATTGATGGTGACGCTCTTGAACCACGAGGAGGGGTCCCGGCCGACCACCTCGGCGGCAATCACTGTTGATGAAAACGTCTCCCGAAACTGGAGGAGTTTCCGGAGACGCTCATGGGAGAGGACCATCTCCCTCATCTGATCGTTCTCCCTCTGGAGATCGGCCATCCTCTTCTTGAGTTGCTCATTCTCTCTGTGAAGATGAACCAGGAAGAGATATCCCTCGCAGACTCCTTTGATCTTGTTGATGACAAAGGTGGAACCTTTCTGGAAGGGCGAGCTGATCTCCATCAGGAGACCATCAATAAAGGCCACTCCCTTTCGCTCTTTTACCCTCAATGATATCAGAATCAGGGCAGATAACAGAAGGAGGATGACGACTGTGGGTATGGCATATCTTCGAAAGAGGAAGTTTCTTATCCTCATCAATCTTTAGCGCTGGTTTTAGTACTGGAATGTGACGCTTCGAAGCAGATTTTCATTGTCGAGAACCTTGCCCGCCCCTAACACAATGGCCGAGAGCGGATCATCCGGAATCGTGATGGGGAGCCCTGTCACCTCCCGGAGAAGGACATCCAGATTTTTCAGGAGCGCCCCTCCGCCTACCAGGACGATCCCTTTGTCCGCAATATCCGCGGCCAATTCCGGCGGCGTCTCTTCGAGGGTGATCCTCACCGTATCGATGATCATATTGATCGATTCAGCCAAAGCCTCCCGGACCTCCTCGCTATTGATCTCAAGGGTCTTGGGGATGCCGGTCACCAGATCCCTTCCCTTGACTTCCATTGTCTCGGGATTCTCCTCGGGGTAAGCCGTCCCGACACTGATCTTAATCAGTTCCGCTGTCCGCTCACCGATGAGGAGGTTATACTTTCTCTTCACATACTGGACAATGGCCTCATCCATCTTATCCCCTGCCACCCGGATCGATTGACTGACCACAATTCCCGACAGCGAGATGACAGCCACTTCGGTGGTCCCTCCTCCGATGTCCACGACCATATTTCCTGAAGGCTCGGTGATGGGAAGTCCCGCACCGATGGCTCCGGCCATAGGCTCTTCGATCAGGTAGATCTCCCTTGCGCCCGCGGATTGAGCGGATTCCCGAACCGCCCTCTTCTCAACGGGCGTGATGCCCGAGGGTACGGAGATGACCACCCGGGGCCGCAGCAAGGCTTTCCGGTTATGGGCCTTGGCGATAAAATACTTGAGCATCTCGGCGGTGATCTCAAAATCGGCGATCACCCCATCCTTCATCGGCCGGATGGCAACGATGCTTCCGGGTGTCCGGCCTAACATCTCTTTGGCCTCCCGACCAACCGCCAGAATACGTTTGTCCCCTCTCGAATCCCTCTGGATGGCCACCACAGAAGGCTCCGAAGAAACGATTCCCTTCCCCTTCACATAAACAACGGTATTGGCTGT
>JASEHH010000055.1 GCA_030017685.1 Thermodesulfobacteriota bacterium
CAACCGTATCACCCAGAACCGAATTGCGGAGGTGGCCAATATGCATGGCCTTGTTCGGATTGACGCTCGTATGTTCGACGAAGACCTTTTCTTTCTCAACCGATTTGGGTCTCCCAAAGAGATCTCCCTTTTCGAGGGCCTCAGGTATCAACTCTTTTGCTAATTTCGGCCAATCGACTTTAAAATTGATATATCCGGGAGGAGTAAGCGTGACTTCCTGAATATAGGGAGGAGGATTCGCCTTAAGTTGTTCAACCACTTCTCTTGCAATCTCCATCGGCGGACGCCGCTTCTCTTTGGCAAGCGAGAGGCAGATGGCGCTCGAGAAATCCCCCATCTCCCTCTGAGGAGGGATATTGAGAGGAACTTCCTCCACCCTTAAAGAATTCTTCAATACCCCTGCCACCCCTTCTCTAATCATCTTCAGCCTTCCACCTTCGGTTTTGTCCAATTATGATGAAGATGGGATGAAAAAGTCAACCCTTCAAGTCTTAAAATTGACACTGCAAAGTCAAAAAAGATATAATCCAAACAATTTTCGCGATGGGGCGTCATCCACGAACAATGAAAATTGCCAAGTCTTATCCTCCCCCTCGACGCCTGCCTGCCGGTAGGCAGGGGGGAGGATTGAGGTGGGGTTGACCATGGCATTCTCTTCCCCCTCACCCCCGCCCTCTCCCGCTAGGGGAGAGGAAGATAAGGGAGATAATTGATGTTATTTTCTACTTAAAATCTGAAGAGGAGATCGTCATGCAAAGCACGATGAAGAAATATGCTCATCGAATTGAGAAGGGCCAGGTCAATCCGCACCTTCGGTATAATGGAAAAAGAAGCGGGCTCATCCTGGACCCTCAAATAGAAAAAGTCCCCCTCCAGATCTTAGGATTCGGGATTTATCAATTGAAATCCGACTTCACCACAAAGAACACAAAAGATAAGGAGATGGTCCTCGTTCCTCAGGATGGAAGATTTGAGGCGGAGATCAACGGAAAGAAGTTCTCCGGAGAGAGAACCAATGGCCCTTTCTTTCCAGGTCCTGGCCGATCCAATGGTTCTGCTCTCTATGTTCCATCTAATGTCAGGTTAAAGATACGTGGGAAGGGAGAGATCGCCTTCTTTGAAGCCCCTGCCCTGAAGGAGAAACCTCCTCTCTATCTATCAAGTCGTGATGTGAAGGTAGTTTCGAGGGGAGATTGGATCTGGCGAAGGGATATTGTTCCCCTGATCAGCCCGAAGGATGCAAGCTCGAATCTTGTCGTCGGAGAGACCTATAGCCCTCCGGGGTTTTGGTCCGGAACGCCGCTCCACCAGCATGACAAAGATCAGCCCCAATCAGGTGAGTCAGACCATGAGGAGGTCTATTACCATCGTTTTAACTGGAAGAAGAACTCCGGAGATCTATTCGGGCCTTATGGAGTTCAAATCCTGATGGATGGGAAGAGGCTGATGAAAGCCTACCTCATCGGAGAGAAGAGTATTTTTGCCATTCCAGGAGGATGCCATCCTGTCGTTGCCTCTCCAGTTTCGGAACTCCTCTACCTCTGGGGATTGGCAGGTAAGGGGGAGGCGCTGGCAATGAGAGATATTCCTGAATTCGCTCATCTGAAGTCCTTTGAAGAAATTTTCAAAACCTTAAAAGAAGACCAGAAGGGGGGAAAACTTTCAAAAGAGGATTTCAGCAGGATATGTCAGCCCTACCCTTTTACAGTGGAGCAGAAAGATCTCTTAATCGCAATGCTGAGAGAAAAAGGATGTGACATTGACTGAACCGAATCCGATTCCTTCCTTTGAGGAGATTTTAAAATTCCTTCAAGCCTTTCCCATAGACCTCCAAAAGGTCTATCCCCGGTCCGTCAGCTCAATGAACGGGTTGCTCTATGGAATGATTCGAACGGGCCAGGGGAAGAAGTTGTTCGTCATCGGTGAAAAGGAACTTCTCTTTAAGGATCCATTTCACGGAAAAATCTTTCATCACGCCCCCTCGCTCAAGGTGTGCGATCTCTCCCCGGAAAATACCCTCTCTTTAATGGAACTCTTTCCCTTTACCAGGCCGGTCTCCCTCCTGAATTACCCCACAACCATAGGAACCGGAGATCGTCTCGGTTTGGCCACTCCCGGCCATGTCCGGGCAGTCAAAAAATTCAGGGTTCGGCCTGTTCTGGCCCAGCAGTCTATTCGTGAGAATGGCCAGACCGGCAGAAATTTTAAAGCGGTCATCGCAGATGCGGCCTGGTCAGTCTTTCAGGAGAACTATTGTGAAGGTTATGGGGCGGACGGAGATCATCTGAAGTCTTTGGATGAGGTGAGGCTGGCTCTCGATGCGGGCGTCTCCATGATCACGATCGATCTCTCTGAAAAATTGAATTTCGAAGCTTTTTCCATTCCGCAGGAGGCAATCGAGCGAAGATTTAAGGGGGAGATCGACCCCGGCGATGCAAAAGTCCTCCTCCATCTCTTCCTGGATAAGGAATTTACATTCAGGGGATCCCGCGGAGACCTCTCCATCCGGTTTTCAGATGAAGAAGTTAAGAGGAATGTTCTCCTCTTCCATCAGGCCATTGACTTTTCCGAGGAAGTTCATCAATTTCTTATCCAGCGTACGGGTAGAAAACCCCTTATCGATTTTGAAATCTCCATCGATGAAATCCCCTTTCCCACCTCTCCGGAAACTCATCTCTTCCTGATGATCGCCCTCCGCCACAGAGGGGTCCGAATCGATTCCCTTGCCCCCCGCTTCATCGGTGAATTCCAGAAGGGGATTGATTACCGGGGAGAGGTGACGTCCTTCAGGGAGCAGTTCTATCGCCATGTCCTCATTGCCCAACATTATGGGAATTATAAGATCTCCATCCACTCGGGAAGCGATAAGTTCTCGATCTTTCCGCATATCGGCGAGATGTCTCAGGGGAAAATCCATCTTAAGACAGCGGGGACGAGCTGGCTTGAAGCCGTCCGTCTCATCAGCCTGAAGGATCCTTCCCTCTACAGGGAGATGCATCTTCAGGCTTTATCCGCATTTGGGGAGGCTTCCAAACATTATCAGGTGACTACGGACATCTCCTGTGTCCCTCAAATCAAAGACCTCACTGATTTGGAACTTTCCGGCCTCCTCGATCAGGAAAACGCCAGGCAGCTTCTGCACATCACCTATGGCTTTTTGCTTAAGAGCGAGTTGAGGGACAGGATTTTTAAGACTCTGATCCAATATGAGGAGGACTACGGGTCCCTCCTTGATAAACATATTGAGAAACATTTAGAGTATCTGGGAGCTGAAAGGAGAGAATGAATATGAAGGCGATCGCTCAAGAGGCCATCAACCGTATCGTAGAATTGAGCCTTCCCGAAAGTCTTTCGCTGAAGGAAAGACCCCCTGTTCCGGATGACCATGTCGCCCATCTCTTCTCCCTTGTCCAGTGGGGCCAGACCACCCTGGCTTCCGACCATCTCCTCTTCCCCGAAATCAATGGGAGGTTATCCGAAACCGTAGGGGGCCTCATCAGAAAATTGAACCTTCTTTTCTCCCTTTCCAGACCTGTCCTCCATGAACCGAATGAATCATTGGAGCGAAAGATCCTTCTCAGGCAGTACTCCTATGAGGTCATGCTGGAGATGGCGCTCAACTTTTACGGCCTCGAAAGCCGCTGGCTCGACGAGAAGGAAAAAGCGGACTCCCTTGGTTACATTCTCAATGCTCTGGAGGAGTGGGAGGATCGAGAGAGAGAAGAGGGAGGGGGTTCGATTGCAGAGGCTGTGATCTCGAAATGGCTTTCGAAGATGAAGAGGGTCCAGAAGGGAAGCAGCATGATTGCCAAAACAGCTCTTCGAATCGAAGAGGGAATGGATTTCAAGAAGAATCTCTTCGCCCAATTCTTGAAAAGGGCTGAAAGAGAGATCAGAGAGAATATCTACTACCGGATGGTGAAAGATGGACTCTGTAAATTCGGCAATGACTATGCCATCGGCTTGAGATGGCTCAGACATCTGGGCTTTGAGCAGGTTTCCACCAATCCTGTTCTGGCCGCAAGGGCCTATCAGGACGAACCTTCCCTAACCGCGCTCTTTCGCGACGGCGTGAAGCGACATCCGGATTTCAAGCGCTGGTCTGCCAAGCCCTCCCAATATGGAGAGGAGATCACGCTTTACGCAACCCTGCTTGCCCTCTGGGATAACCTCTATGTCTTTCGTCCCATCTTCTTCAACCTCCGCGAGACCTCCGGAGGCGGTGTCGTCAGTTTCCAGCTCAATCCCAATATTGCTCACCTCATTGAGGAGAGCATCCGGGATGTATTTACGGCCTCCTCTCTTGCCTCTGAAAATCTCTCCCTCTATGACCAGTACCTGCTTGCAGGTTATCGGATGGATGGATGGAAAGGAAGGCCTAATCTCGTCATCAAAGTGGCCGCCACAACCCCTGCCGCCAGAACCATCACACGCACGATCAACTTCTTTGGATTCGGATCGAATATCACGGTTGACTTTAGCGTCAGCCAGGAGGCCACGCTCCTCATTGAGGAGATGGAGGGAATGGCTGGGGCGATGAGAAAGGGAATTCGACCGACCCAGCTCTATATGACCAACATGGGCGGAAGGCTGGAAAGTCATCTGAGAGAGATAAAGTTAGAAGAACTCTTCAAAGAGTTGAAGAAGAAATTGGGCGAGGGAAAGGCCCTTAAGAGAATCCATCAACTCTCCGAAGCCAATGGAACAAAAGATAGGGTCTCTCAGGCAAAGTCTTATGAGGAAAAAGTATGGGCTGTGACTCGATATGCCCATGGCCAGAGAACCATCAACGAATTTATCCATGAAGCCTTAAAAGGAGTCATTTCAAGAGAAACCCTCCGGAACTGGGAAGAGGCCATTGGAGCCTCCGGCACCCTGGTGGCCAGAAGAGTCTGGTTCCTCTTCTTCTCTGAAGTGAATCGGGAACGATGGATCGCTTACTTGATGAAGAGAAAAGGGTTAACCAAGGATCAGGCCTGTCTAATCATGGACCGCATCCACTGCCTCCCTGCCTCAAAAAGGAAGCCCTTTGATACCTACTGGACACTCTCTTCCCGTAATCTCGTCCATACCGAATTTCCGGACCATCAGGAAAATGTGAGAAAAATGGCTCAAGAACCCCGATTTGATTTGAATGAGTATGGGGAATCCATTTCGAATATTTTTCCGGCCGGAGTGCTCGATCAACTCAATCAGATCGAAGATTTCAGGAAGGCTTATGAAATCAATCCCGAATTATCAGAAATCTTAAAAGAGGTTGGGATATCCGGGGACTTTGGCCTTGGAGGTCTCGCTCCTTCCGATTGGCCGGGGTTCGGCCCTGTGCAAAAAACGCTCTCCGAATTTAAGGGGGCTTATGATGCCTTTCAGAAAGAGATGGTCTCACTGATCAAGAAGGCCCGTTCCATCCGGAAGAAAACTTAATGGAAATAAATGGGCCACGGTTAAGGCTACGGTTACGAAGCCCGTTTCGGTTATCGGTTACGGTTACGTGTAAAGAATTGAAAGACGATTAACGTAGCCTTCTAATTAACGATACGGGCCTCGTTACCCCTTTCCGTTAGACTTTTTTTGAAGATTCGAGCCGAATCCTCTGGCCCTTCTCCGCTGAAAGATAGGCGGAATAGACAACCTCCATGGTATCCTCGGCAAGGCTCAAGCCTGATATCGGCTCCTTCCCCTTGAGGATACTATCAATGAAGTCCTCCAGTTCCTGAGGAAAACCCCTCATCCAGTCTTCATCTGGGCTGGCAAAGTTCCACCCTCCCTTGGTCTCCAGCTTTTCCGCAATATACTCATCTCCGAAGATATTCGGATCCGGGGCGTAGACCTCAACCGCATTATTGGGATTGATGTTGGCGAAGGCCACCGCATTCGAGAGATAGACCTGCATGGTGTTCCGGGTTCCACCCAGCACCCCATCCGATGCAAAAATGGACGCCTTGGAGTTGTCCTCAAAAGTAATGATGACCGCGGACCAGTCTTCAACGTCCTCCCATGCGGTGACCAGCCATTTCTTCGCCTCTTTTTGAAAGGAGGGAATCCGGGTATGCTGTCCTACCTCTGCGGTTACATATTTGGGCCGGATGGGCTTCCCATCCCGTAGCTCGCCTTCGAAATACTTGAGGTAGATAGCTGCTCCGATCGGATGGCAACCCAGCCGGAGGAGGGCCCCGCCACCGGAGGTCTTCCATTTCCGTGAGTAGGCAGCGTGGGAACCCGAATGGCTTTCTTCGGCCCGGATGTCCATGATGGTCCCACCGCTCACCTTAACAATTCTTTTCATCTTTTCCACCGAAGGCGCATAGACCCAGTCCTCGGCATAGCAGAAAAGGATGCGGCTCTTCTCAATCGCCTTCCTGATCCTGGCGCAGCTCTCCATCGCACTCCGGAGCATCACATCCTTAGATATCCTGAATCCAATGTCTTCCCCCTCGATCTCCTCCCCGAAGTACCCGGTCAGGGGTTTCTCACAGATGATGTGTTTTCCCGCCTCTGCCGAGGCGATGACCATTTCCTCATGGAGATTGTTAGGAATGCAGAGGTCAATCACATCGATGTCCTTCCTCTCCAGAAGTTTGCGATAATCCGTATAGACCGATGGGATGTTGAACTGCCTGGCCGTTTCCCGGGCGTTCTTTTCGGTCTTTGAAGCAATCCCGAGGATATCCATCTTTGAGCCCCTCAGTTTTGCATAGTTGTTAAGATGAAGGTGTGCGGCAAACTGCGACCCCACGATCCCGACTCGAACCTTTTCCATTCTCTTCCTCCTTCTGTAATCCTTTAAAGGTTTGAAATCATCTTTATAAAATCCCTCCCGACCACCCTTTTCCCTCCGGGTCAGAGACCGCTCCGGGTCGGAGACCAAAGGGAGGTAAAACATTTCCCCCACTTTTGACAATGGGCGGAGAGGGGATTATTCTTGACAAAAATATTGAGACCATTATACATTATTAACGCATGTTTTTAAAATATTTTCCGGGAGAAGCTTGAACGGATTGAAAAAAAGGCTTTGGAGAAAATCACATGAAAATTTCCATCTGCAATGAACTCTTTCAGGGATGGCCTATTGAAAAGGTCTTTGAGTATGCGGCGAAATTAGGGTACGACGGGGTGGAGATCGCACCCTTCACCCTTGCCGATTCCGTAACCGAGATATCAACGAAGAAAAGAAATGCGATCCGCCGCGCCGCAGAGGATAACGGGATTGAGATCGTCGGTCTTCACTGGCTTCTCGTGAAGCCCGAAGGGCTCTACATCAATCATCCCGATGAATATATCCGGATCCAGACTCAGGAATATATCGAAACCCTCATCCACTTCTGCGCCGACATTGGAGGAAAAATCCTCGTCCACGGTTCTCCTCACCAGAGGACGATCAAGGAGGGATGGAACGCCAAGGATTCCTGGGATTATGCCATCGAGACGTTCAAGGTCGCCCTGAAGGCCGCCCGGCAGAGAAACGTCTTCTACTGCCTCGAACCCCTCTCTCCTGACCAGACCAATTTCATCAACACCGTCAAAGAAGCGATTCGATTTGTAAAAGAGGTGCGGCATCCCAATTTCAAAATGGTCTTTGACTGCCGGAGCGCCTCCGCCTCTGAGAAATCATTGACAGAAGCCCTTCTCCAGGCTCTCGACTCCGGATACCTCCGCCATGTTCATGTGAATGATGCTAATGGATCAGGGCCGGGCTTTGGTGAGACGAATTTTACGCCGATTCTAAAAACATTGCTCAAAAACGGTTATAAAGGGTACATCTCTGTAGAAGTCTTCAATTTCGACCCCGACCCTCAAACGATCGCCAGCCGCTCCATCGGCTACCTCAAAGGAATCCTGGAAGGATTGACCTAGGGGAACGTTGTTTTCTATTTTGCTAATTTATTCCTCCGCTCCCTGCTTATCGCACGCAGGGTTTAAAAATACTTTTTCTCCTTTGGGTGGAGCTCCCAGTGCTCCCGCACAGGGCATCTGCAGAACTTCGGCGAAACCCGCCGAAGTATATCCACCTTCGCTAACCTGACCGCTGGACTTGCCTTCTCCGAAAGGGTCCGTTCAGGCAGAGAAGTTCTTTAGCAGGAGGGAATTTCGATGGATACCCTTTTCACATTCATCCCTGTCCTTCCAGATGGGGCATGCTGCGAAGGTGGGGAATACCGGGATGGGATATTTAAAACTTCAGAATTTCATTCACCAAAATGTGTTTCTACTTGACACTTCATTCTTCTTTTCATAATATATTTCTATGAAGCAAATTTGATGAAAGGAGGTGAGGAAGGTGAAGCGATCATGGATGAAGTATGTTGCATCTTATTTGGTAGTGGCCATGTTCATCATTGGCATCACACCGAGAGTCTATGCAGGATTCTCCCCTTCCGAGGCCATTTCAATGCTATCTTTCGATCGGTCTTCTGATCTTGAGAAGATTCGAAAGGTGCTTGAAATGAAGATGGTCAGAGAAAAGCTGAAGGACCTGGGTTTCACTCCTAATGAGATTGAAAAGAGATTAGGCCAACTCAGCGACCATCAGATCCATCAACTGGCCCTCAACCTCGATGAACTCCAGGTGGGTGGCAGCAGTGGCTGGGCGGTGCTTATTGTCATCTTGTTAATCGCCATCGTCGTTGGTGTCGTTATTTATGTTTCGGGGCACCGGGTTGTAATCGAAAAAGAAAAATAGCAACGGTACCTATCTTGTCCAGAAGCTTTTTCCCGGGAGGCGCTTCCAAATGGAGGCGCTTCTCTCTTATTTTTGCGGCCCTATCCTGTTTATCTTCCTGTGCGGCATCCCCCCATCTAAACGGGTCCCAATCTTCTCATCTTATTGAAAAGGTCCCATTCTTTCCCCAGGAGATATACCAGTGCGGCCCGGCCTCCCTCGCGGGTGTATTGAATTATTGGGGAATCCCGGTCACTCCTGAAGAGATCGCCTCTGAAATATACAGCCGGTCGGCAAAAGGGACGCTCAATATCGATATGGTCCTGTATGCGGAGAAAAAAGGCCTGAAGGCGGAGTTATATCAAGGCTCTGTAAATGACCTGAAGAACAAGATTGATTCTGGGTTCCCCCTCATTGTCATGGTAGATTATGGTTTCGGGATGGTCCGGCAGAACCATTTTATGGTGGTGGTGGGCCATGGCAAAAACTCCATCATCGCCAACTCCGGCCGGGAGCGGTTGAAGGCTATCTCCCTGAAGGGTTTTATTAACTCATGGAAGAGAACGAAGTTCTGGACGCTATGGATCACCCCTCGATCATGAGCAACCGCGCAATGCTAAAAAGGAGGATATTCCCCACCCTTCTCTTGTCTGTTTTTGTCCTGATGCTTGTTCACGGTTGTTCTCTCCCGAAGGTGAACATCCCGAAGGACCCGCTTACCCCAGAAGACCATTTAAATCTCGGGGTTGCCTACGAGAAAAAGGGCCTGTTTGACTCGGCCATCAAGGAATATAAACTTGCCTCCAAAAAACTTCCGATCGCTTATCTTTATCTCGGAAACGCCTATTTTTTGAAAAATGAGTTGAGCAAAGCAGAGACCTTCTATAAAAAGATGATTAAGAAGGACCCCCAAAATGGAGATGCCCATAATAATCTTGCCTGGCTTTATTATACCAAACGGGAAAATCTTGATGCAGCGGAAGAATATGCGTTGAGAGCGATAGAGTTCAACCCGTTAAAGGGCGATATTTACAGGGATACATTAGAAAAGATCAGGGAATTAAAGAAGCTTCAATAGCCATGCTATTATCGGGGAAACTCCTCGACTACTTCTCCGCCTCTTTCAAAAGCTCTCAAATTTTCATCCATCGTGCGAGATGGAAGTAAATCTCTGATGACCGATTCAAAGACCTGCCGATCAATAGACAGGACTTTAATTGCAGAGAGCGCTCCGAGCATGACGATATTGGCAAAGATCGGGTCGCCCATCTCCAGGGCAATCTCCGTAGCGTTAAGTGTCCAGACCCGTCTGCTCAGCTCCTGTATCTTTGCGATCACCCTCGACACCTCCGGATAAGTGGCATTTCCGGAGATGACATCAATGGGATGGATGGGTCTCGTATTGAGGAGGGTCATGATCTTTGGATTTCCATAAGGTCCAAGTATCCTGAGTCCCTCAACCGGCTCAAGAGCGATGAGAAGATCAGCCTGCCCCTCGGGAATCAGGGGAGAAAACGGTTCCCTCTCTGAAACCCGCAAATGGCTCATGACCGAGCCTCCCCGCTGTGAGGCGCCATAAGTCTCTCCGATCGTGATGACATACCCCTGGAAGACAAGCATCTCGCCCAGAATCTGTGAGGCCAGGACATTCCCCTGCCCGCCAACCCCGCCGATGATCACATTAAACGGATCTTTGGGAAGATATATCATAGCAATCCTTCGTGACAGAGTGTCACCTTCGAAGAATGTAAATACTCCAGAGGCCCTGGTTAGGGTTACGGCTACGAAGCCCGTTTCGTCATTCGGTAACGGTTGCGTTTAAAAGAATTAAATACGAAAGACGTAACCTTTTAACACGATACGGGCCTCGTTACCGTTGCCTTTAGGTTTTATTTTAAAACCAAAACCTTACCATTTTCCACTTTCCTGATGGCTAAGGCAGGGCAGATCCCCGCGCATACTCCGCATCCGTTGCAGATCGCCTCGTCAATTTGTGCCTTGCCCGCAGTCTGATCCCACATCAATCCAGGACATTTGAAGATCCGAGTGCAGAGACGGTTACACCCACACGCCTCTCCCAAACATCGCCCCTGATCCACCTCGACCTGAAAAAGTTTCTTCTGACGCTTGCCACTGACCAGCGCACATTCTCTCTTGAGGATGAGGACTTTTACTCCTCTTTCCATCCGAATCAGTCTCAGGATCGTCTCAACTGCCTCCTCAATATCAAAAGGATCGACCATTTCCACGCGGGCCCCCAAGACTTCGCAGATCGCCTTAAGATCGATGACCGGCGCCGTCCCTCCTGTTGCCGTCGAGCCCGTGCCCGGGTGGGGCTGAAAACCGGTCATGGCAGTGGCGCTGTTATCGAGAAGGAGCAATAAAAAGTTGGCGCCGTTATAATAAGCATTGGCCAGGGCGGGCATGGCCGCATGATAGAAAGTCGAATCCCCGCAGACAGCCACCACGGGCTGCTCCATGCCGAAGCGCTCAAGCTGGCCGAACCCGCAGGCCATTCCGGTTCCTGAGCCCATGGCATGAAGCGTCTTCATCTGGAAAAAACCGGAAGGTCCCATTCCCAGCGAATAACATCCGATATCCCCCGATACAAAGCCATCCCGGCCGTCCAGTGCCAGCGCCATCTTGATCGCCCAATAAGTCGCTCGATGAGGACATCCGGCGCAAAAGCTGTGCGTTCTCGGCGGAACAAGTCCGGCGGCCGCTTCATGGGCACGCCGGCTATAATCTTCAGGCCTTGGAATGTATCGAATATTTAAGAGGGCCTGGATTGCAGATGTAACGATCTCAGGATTGAGCTCGCCCACATCCGGGACCGTATGGCTCGGCTTTCCGAAGAACCGTTTCACTCCTAAGTCAAAACAGTTCTGGGCAAAGAGTTCCTTCACATTATTCTCGAGAAATGGGTCCACCTCCTCGATGAACAAGAAATTTTCCGACTTCTGGAGATGTCTCAGAAGAAATACTTCCGGCAGAGGCCAGGTTGTCCCTAACTTGAGGATGCCGACCCTTCCCTCAACCTTCAAGTTCATCACCGCTTCGAGGGAATACATATATCCGCTTCCGCTCGTGATCACCATTAAATCAGGCTTTTCTGGCCCTCTGTAAAAATTGAAAGGAGATTCTGCGAATATCTCTTTTGCCCTTTTTAGCTTCTCATGAAGGATCTTATGGTTTGTCACGGCGGGGAAGGCGAGGCACGGCCGGGAAAGATCAAACCCTGGCTTTGGGCTGGATTGAGGGAGCTCGTCAAGAGTCACATTGCCCCTGGCGTGTGAAACCCGGGTCACGCTCCGGATCATCACAGGAAGCCCCAGTTTCTCTGAGAGGTCAAAAGCCTCCCTGGTCATCTCTTTGGCTTCCTGGAAACTGGCAGGTTCCAGGAGGGGGAGATCTCCAAGTTTGGCGAAGATGCGCGAATCCTCCTCGTTGCTCGAAGAGATTCCTGCCGGGTCATCCGCAACGACCACGACAAGACCTCCACGACATCCTGTCAGATTGAGATTGAGGAGAAAGTCAGAGGCCACATTGAGCCCATTCTGCTTCATGGCGCAAAGGCCTCTGAGCCCCGCCAGAGAGGCCGCGGCTGCCACCTCCAGAGCAACCTTTTCATTGATTGACCACTCGACATGGAGCCCCAATTCCTCAGCGACTCTGGCAAGGGAACCAATGATCTCAGAGGACGGATTTCCCGGATAAGCCGCGCAGACCTTCACTCCTGCCTCAAGACCTCCCCGGGCAATGGCTTCGTTCCCCATCAAAAGCGCCACTTTACCAGGACTATTTTGAGCAATGGAGCTCATCCGTTTATCCCTTCTGTTGCTTCTCTCTCCTGGATGGCGTTAACCGCTCGTTCTTTCTTGAGTAGAGAGGCTTCTCTAAGATGATTCAGATGATCCTCCGGCAAAGGCTGGGATTCGATAATGCCTTCTCCTTCCGCTTTTTTAAAAAGGTCTTCACCTGTGTCAGAGCGGAGGATCACGGTGTTCCATCCCTCAATGCCCTCCACTGTGCCGACTGAGATATCCGAAAACTCAGCCGTCATATCGAAACAGACACCGCAGCCATTGCGGATGAAGGGACGAATCTCATCAACAGGGAGGCTGTGTAATCCGTCCGCCATCTTTATCTTAAAAAGCCTTTCCGGCGGTGGAGTAATTTCCATCTTCTCAATACATCCTTCTCCCACTCTCTTTTTTAAGAAGACCATCAATGTTTCATATTCGAGGGCCCAGGTGCAGAAGAGGCCGATCACGAGGTTAACTTTATCAATAGATCCTTTCTTTTCTACGGGGGCTGTCCTCATTTTTGCCAGTGCAAGTGCCTGACAGGGCAGGCCCACCACTCCGATCTTCTCTTCTCCCTGCCAGGGACCCTTATGGAGCGCTTCGAGGGTCGGACCCGAGACATAACTCGAACCAGCGCAGTTCAAGATATCTTCACAATTCCTGACAATTCGACCTTTTGAAAGGAAGTCGGTATCTCGAGGCGTTAGAATGGCCGCACCAATGGCCTTCTTCCTGAGAGCAAAGTCGATGAGCGCAGACACCACTCCTCCGCTCTGAGCCTTCTTTCTCCAGATGGGGTCTCTTGCCCTGGCCATCAAAATTTTCCGGACAGGCCCCATCTCAACATCACCATTCTTACCATATGCTTTCCGTTGGAGCGGGGCCAGGTCAACTTCTGTTCGAGGGCAATAGGCAAAACAACGGCCTTCCTCGAGGCCGCAATCGTGAAGCTTGACCACCCTTCCCTGCCATGAACGAAGATAGGGACAGAGGGAGAGGCAGGCACCGCAGGCTATGCAGAGGTTCTTTTGAAAAACTCTCTCTTCTAATCCTTTAAGTCCTCTGTTCATCAGAGATCTCACTCATTACATTTAGAAGAGTATTACAGAAAAATAAAAAAGTAAACCCCGTTAGAAATTCCAGCAAGACATTAACCCCCGCGAAAATGATTCTAAAATATAATCCTGCTATATCAGGACTACAGAGAAGTGGGACATTATTTCTAACTGGGCAAATGGAAAGTTATTTTTTAAAGAGAAGGGAAGAGGGGAATAGGTAATCTTTAAAGAGTTTGTCGGAGGGCCTACCTCTCAATTAGTTAAAATTGTCTTTTTGGCTTCCTGAATTGGGTTCGAAAATTTCACCTGTCGTCTTTTCTATCATGACTTGAACAAAAAATAAGTTTTGAAACTCTGGCTCGTCACCTAAAAACATTTTACCCCAATTCATAATAGATTCATGGGTAATTCTATTTTTATCCTTTCTTCTCTCCGGTAGGATCCCAATTAAATGAGGTTCATCATGTTTGCTTTTGCAATAGAATTCATAAGCGACCAAATATTCCATAATATTCAATATATATTCCATAATGACTATTTTATAGGTTATTGCTTGGTAATAAAAACTTTTCTCCTCTCAACAGGAAATCTCAGGGAGATGAATGTCCTTGTCTTTATGGGATCCGGTTCAAATTTCAATATCCCTTGATTTTTCCTCACAATCTCATCAACCAATCTCAATTCAAATTCCAGCCCTTCTTCCCTTCGAGGAACTGCCATTTGTAACACTGCTCCAAACCGTTCCGCTGTTTTTTTATACCCGTCAAAGAGGAACGAGATCTCAACATGCTTTCCCTCCTTCTTGGACAAGGCATGATCCTCATCTCCTTCCTCCTGAAGAGCAAAATATCGTGTGGCAATTCCAATGCTGCCGTTAAGGGGCATTAAAACGATGGCGTATTGGAGAATGGAATTCAAAATATATTTTAGATGTTCATCGGGTACAATCGTTTCCGGAAGATCCTTTCCAAATTTCTTAAACATGCGGACCTTTTTCTCATCCGATTTGATCTGATTTTTCTTTATCACTTCTTCGAGGAGTGTATGGATAGTGTTCGTTTTTTTTACGGTGAAATCAACCTTGATATAATTAAGAACATTATCCAGCAAAAAATCTATCTCCCCAACCTCTCCATTAATCATTTGTTGAAAATGGTCTCCAAAAACCTTATCGCTAAATTTACCTCGGGACAGTTCGGTTAATTTTCTAATGTGCTCAAGGGAATTTTCAATCCGATGAATCAATTCAACAAACAAGGGGTATAGGAAAGAACCATTCCGCTGATCCGAAATGATGCTCTTGATCGATTGGAGTGATTGGATACCACCATTCGTCAAAAACGGATGAAATTGATTCTTTTCTTTTTCGATATCGAGGAAAGGGTTATCTCTCATTTAAGAGATATTAAATGAGCAAATTTTATACCGTTTTTCATAAAAAACTATAATCTATTGTAACCATTATACTTTCCTAATATTCAAGTATTTTATAAAAGCCTAAAAGTAGAAACGAATTTCCCAAAAGTCCAAATTTATTTCCATCAATATATAAAAAAGTTTTCCCACAATTTATTGATTTTAGGTAAGGCACACGAGGAAATTTGAATTAAATCTATTTTTTAAGGAAAGGATAGAATGATAAAAAAGATAAAAAGGGTCTTGACCTAAGACATGTTGAACCATTCTTGGATTTGTTGCATCGGAAGACCTGACTCTTACTACAACATTACAATGCCTCTATTGGGGGCTTTTTCTAAAAGAAGGCAGTAATCCTCTCTCTTTAAGGAGATGGATTACTTTCAAAGCCTCTCCTTTATTGTCAAACTTTCCGACGACCACTCGGTACCAGGTTTCTTGTGCTGATACCTTTCGTGGGATAATTTCTATTTCCTTTCCCGCCAGTGATGGTTCATCCCGATAAATTTTTGGAATATCAGGAGTCGGAAAGGTTCCGACATAGATTTTATAAGTGCTTTCGGAAGATTGGATGATGAACAATTCTTCCGTGATCCTGGGTATCTTAATTTCTTGGTTTACTAAAATGAGATGGGCATTGGTAATCTCAGGATTGAAATCTAAAACGATGTCAATAAGGGTCGCATGGGTCATGCGGTAATATTTTTGCAACAGGAAAGAAATGGTTTCCCCCGCTTTTACGGTTACAATTTCTATTAATTGATCCTCTTTTCTTTTAGCAGTAAGAGAAGCGGGAGGGGGTGAAGGAAGCCTAAGGGATTCAGGTGAAATGGGTTTGGGTTCAGGCAAATGGGTATCCACAGGAGGGCTTTTTAATGTTTTGAAATCCCCCCATTTGACAGATCTTTGCTGAAAGCCTCCACGGACCAGAAGAATGAGTCCTCCCAAACAGACTAAAAACAGGATGGCAAATGAAACTTTTTTGAGTGAAACTTTTAAACGAAGGGTGGATGGCCATAGTGTTTTAGTCTGCTTGATTGAATGAAAGGGAGCTTTTTGTGAACCCGGGCCTTCCAATTCATTGATAACTTTCTGAATGATATCTACATCAATGCTTTTTCGAGATAACGTATAGCCGACCCGAAAAGCATTATCACAAAGGATATTCATGCCGAGCGGAGTTCCTTGGGTGTAGTTGTAAATCATGGAGATGGCTTTTGGAGTAAAGAGATCAAGGATGTTCCTTCCGACCAATTTCAGCCGATGATCAATATAATCTGAAGATTCCTCTTCGGATAATGACTTCATTTGAAGTTGGATTTTTATTCTCTGTTTAAGCCATCTTAACCCTTGTGAATTGAGTTTGTCTTCAAACTCAGTCTGCCCTACGAAAAGGACTTGAACGAGCCTTGGCGCCCGATTAAAAAATATCTGTAATTCCTCCATCACCTCCCTGGAAAGGCACTGGGCTTCATCAATAATGAGGACCATTCGTTCGTCGCTGGCGCTCATCTGATTCAAATAATTCGTCAATTGATCAAAAGGATTTATCTTGTCTTCATGCGCAGCCGATGGGTCCAACCCCAATAGGATGTTTCTTATCAAATCTCTAAAAGTAGTAAAGGGGCGGGGAATAAAGACACCTTTTATCTTCTTCTCAAGGGTCGTTAATAAATAGTAGAAGAGCGCGGTCTTACCCGTGCCTGCTGCTCCTGTGACAGAGATAAACTCTTTTCGGTCTTTGATTCCGCCGATCACAGAATCCAGTATGTCTTGGTGTTGAGGGGTTAAATAAATAAATTTGGGGTCCGGGATGACTTCAAAAGGCTTTTCAGAAAAACCATAAAATGCGTTATACATCCGATAACCCATTGCGGACAGGAGGGATTAGTCCATTCCATTCAACAAATGGAAATCGTTTCCAAGGAAACACCTTCATTGAAACACCACCCAGAATCTACACCTTTTTTATATGATCTGTCAAAAGATTTCGTATTCTGGTCCGCCTGCCCCTCTGGAGTCCATTCTGTCATCACGGAATTGGAGATGCTTCCCTTCCATATTGCACGGAGCGATAGGCATAGGTTTTTTCTGAATTCATTAGAATGAAAGATTACCGGAGGGTCAACGACTCATCCACATGCTTGATGAAGGGGGAAATGAAAAACTCGATTACCCTCCTCTCCCCGGTCTTGATCTCCGCGGTGACCGCCATCCCCGGACTGAGAGGGATATCCTTTTCTTTGACCCGAATCTTCAATCGATTCGGTCTTAACTTGATCTTGTAAACCAGCCCGATCTTTTGATCCTCCTGGGCGTCGGGGCTTACAAAGAAGAGTTCGGCCTCAATCGTCCCGTATTTTTGAAAGGGGAAGGTATCCAGTTTTAGCTCCGCCTTCTGCCCGAGATGAATGAAACCAACATCCTTATTGAGAGCCATGGCCTCCACAATCAGGGGCGTTCCCTCCGGAACAATGGTCACAATCGGTTGCGCCGAAGTGACAACCCCTCCGATGGTATGCATGGCAAGTCCATGAACCGTCCCATTGACAGGGCTGTAAAGTTTCTCCAATTGGGATCTTTTGCTGGCCTTGGTAAATTCCCCTTCGAGAACAGTGATTGTTCTCTCCTTCTCAATAATCTCACCTAAAATGGATCGTTCCCTCTCCTTTTTTAACGCCTCCAGATTTCTTTCCGCCTCTTTTAAACTATCCCTGATCTGTTCGGACAGCTTTCTCTGTTCATTCAGCTCTTTTTCTGTCCTGACCAATTCCTTCTGTCTCTGAAGGTGCTCCATCATGGAGGCATACCCCTTTTCTGCTAATTTTTTTAAGGCCTCTTCCTGTTTTGCCACCAGCTCCAGCGCCTTCTCAAGTTTGGCGATACTCTCCTCTGATGACAGAAGAGCTGTTCTCTTCTGCGAGATGACCAGTTCTAAGGAAGCCACTTTTGCTCGGTGCTCATCCTCCCTCGCCTGCTTCAGGCCTTTCTGGAGAAGCAGTAACTTGTCAGGGTTCTTCCCTGCTCCATCGATTTCCTCTCCTCTCAGTTCAGCCTTCAGCCTCTCCATATCATAGCGGTTGATCGTTAAAGACCTCTCCGAACTCTCAACCTCAGCCTGGCTCATGGTGGGATCAAGCTCTATCAGAAGGTCTCCTTTCTTCACTTTCTGCCCTTCCTCCACATGGATCGCCCTAATCACTCCTGTTTCCCTGGGTTGAATCACCTTGACCATGCCATCCGGGATCACTTTTCCCCTGGTTACAACCTCCTCATCCACTTTCCCGAAATAACTCCAGAGAAAAGCGGCAACCATCAGCAAAACGATCGTCCACAGGATAATCCTCCCAAAAGGAGAAGGAGGCGTCTCCTCAATCTCCGCAGCCTCCGGCAAAAACTCATAATCGAGCCGATCTTTCTTCATAACAATTGTCAATCGTCAGTTGTCTGTGGTCCGTTGCTAAACGTAAATTATCTTAACTATTGATTATGGACCACTGACTGTGGACTTTTTCTTGCCAATTGAATTGATATAGGCGCTTAATTTAGGAGTAAGTTCTTCAATTAATTTTTGAAATGCATTTATCTCCCTGTCCGTTAACAGTTTATTCTTATATGCCCTTCTAAGCCAATGTTTCACTTCAAATAGAGAGCCTCTTGCTATTCTGGCAAATCTACGATTTTCTGCAAAACTTCCTCGCCCAGTCCCCTCAGCAATATTTGCACCGATAGAACTTGAAGAATTTATCAATTGTTTTCCAATGGTGTCTCGAGATAGAAAATCCCATTTGATCACTACCTCCCAGGCAAGATCTGCCACCTGTTCGGCTAATTGATACACTTGAAGATTTTCAAATCCCGTTCTTTTCATATTATTTGTCTTTTTCTACGGACGTCCGACAACAAGCAGCAGTCATCTTTATTCTTACCACTGACTACTGACAACAGACTACTGACGTTTTTATATCCTCCATTCCACATTCTGCTGAAGTTGCAGGTGATGATACAACCCTTTCCTTTCCATCAACTCATCATGTGTTCCCGATTCAACAATTTCTCCCCTCTCCAAAACAATAATCCCTTCAGCAATCCTCAATGTGGAAAGTCTATGAGCAACAAGAATGACCGTTCTCCCACGGCAGATTTGCCTCAGATTCCTCTGGATGATCGCTTCGGATTCGGAATCGAGAGAAGAAGTGGCCTCATCAAAGATCAGGATTCGCGGATTGGTGAGAAGCGCCCGGGCAATGGCGATTCTCTGCCTTTGACCTCCGGAGAGGGCAGTTCCCCTTTCACCCACGATCGTGTCATATCCTTCTGGAAGTTCGAGGACAAATTCATGGGCTCCTGCAAGGTTTGCCACTCTGATGACCTCTTCCATTGAAGCCTGAGAATAGTGAAAAGCAATGTTATCCCTCACGCTTCCGTTAAAGAGGAAACTCTCCTGCAGGACAACCCCGATCTGTCTCCTCAACCATGCCGGGTCAGCAAGGCTTAGGTCAATTCCATCGATCAGGATTCTTCCCGATTCAGGTAGATAGAGTCTCTGGATCAACTTAGCTAAGGTGCTTTTCCCAGACCCACTACGGCCAACGATTCCGAGGATCATACCCGGCTTGATATCCAGATGGATATTCCTTATGATCTCCGGCCCGTCGAGGCGATACCGGAATCTGACTCCTTCCAATCGGATGTGGCCCTGAATGGCCGGAAATCTTGTCTTGGTGACATTGAGAGAAGGCTCTGGAGTGGCGTGGAAGATATCTCCCAGTCTTCTAATGGATAGCCCTGTCTGTTGAAAATCCTGCCAGAGTTGAACCAGTCTGAGCACCGGACCACTTACCCGGCCCGAAAGCATCTGGAAGGCAATTAATTGGCCAACCGTTAAATCCCCTCTCATCACCAGGTGAGCGCCCAACCAGAGGATGGCAAGAGTAGATCCCCGTTCAATCAATTGACCTATCGAACCAGCCACTCCGGAGAGCTTAGAAGTTCTGAAGGAAGCCTTCACATAATTTGCTAAGAGACTTTCCCACCTCTTCTGGACTTCAGGCTCAACAGCCATAGCCTTTATGGTTTGAGCGCCTGTCACCATCTCAACCAGAAACGCCTGTGACTCTGCGCCCCGGTTGAACCTCTCATCAAGCCTGTGCCGTAGCATCGGAGTGATGATCAGGGAAAGCAGGGCAAAAATAGGGATGGCTCCAAGGACCACGAATGACAGAGTGGTGCTATAAATAAACATGACCACTAAATAGACCCCGATAAACATGACATCGAGGATGGTCGTTAAAGGAGCTCCGGTTAGGAAATGTCGAATATTCTCAAGTTCCCTCACCCTGGCCACGGTGTCCCCTACCCTTCGCACCTCGAAATATTTAAGAGGGAGTGAGAAGAGATGTTTGAAGAGTTTTGTCCCAAGGGAGATGTCGATCCGGTTGGAGGTATGGGTGAAAAGATAAGTCCTGAGGATGTTCAGAAGGCCTTCGAACAGGATAACGGTGATGAGGCCAACCGCAAGAACATTGAGGGTGGTGATCCCTCGATGGACCAATACCTTGTCGATGATCACCTGTGTGAAGACAGGAGTCACCAGACCGAAAATTTGAAGAATCAGCGATGCGGTTAGAACCTCGGAAAGGGATTTGCGATATTTCCAGATCGAAGGAACAAACCAGGAAATACCAAAAGGCTTTTCAGAGGGAGCAGTCGATTTCCGGTAGGTAAGAAGAATTATCTTCTTTTGCCATTGGGCAGTAAAATCGTCTTTCGGAAGAAGGTTGGGTTTTCCTTCTATGGGGTCAAAGATCAGAACTTTATCACTATCGGTTCTTGCAAGAACAATGAACCGCCCGCCATCGAAAGCAGCAATCGCCGGCATTGCGAGGCGACTTAACCGGTCAAAGGAAACTTCAGCTTCCTTGGCCTTGAGCCCCAGTTCTTTGGCGGCTCTGAGCAGTTCCATTCGGCTCATGCCCTCAGGACCCAGGGCAAGGGAATGTCTTAACTGTTCCGGATCAACCGAAAGCCCATGATACCCCGCCACCATCACCAAACACATCAGACCGGTATCAACTTTACGCTCTTCCATAACCTTATAAATGGGAAATGGGAATTGGGAAATGAGAAGTAAAAATCAAATGGTTATTTTTATTGCTTCCCATTTCCTACTTCTTTATTTCCTATTTGGTATTTTTTTAGTTCCCATTTCCAATTTCCCATTTTTAAATTTTCACTTCCTATTTCCTATTTTTCTTTTTTGCGGTGGTGACACTCTTGCCGAGAATATTCCTGATCTCTTCAGATTCCTTGATCAATCGATAAATATTATCCCCGGTCACAATTTCTGCATCTCTTAATAACCTTAGCCACAAAAGAGTTTCTTTGGCTTCTTTGAAGGCGATACTCATTTTATATGTGAAGTCTTCCTTGCTAAAACCTCCCGTTGCCTCTTCATAATTGGCCGCAACGGAAGGCCCCGATTTTATCAGTTGTTTTCCGATTTCACGAGCAACCATCTCCTTCGGTAATTTTCTTACGAACTTCACAATCTCCAACGCAAAAGCATAAAACCTATCTCTAAGCTCTTCATTTCCCATTTTTCACTTCCCATTCCTAATTTATTCTTATGTTTTTATTTCTAATTTCCCATTTCTTACTTCCAATTTCCCATTTATTCGTATTTACTTCTCATTTCCTATTTCTTATTTCCCATTTTCTATTTTCCACTTCCCATTTATTGGTTCCCATTTCCTATTTGTATTTCTCATTTCCCATTTCCCATTTCTTACTTCCCATTTGTTAGTTGCTTGGTTGCCAGTACTGCGCCAGAATTTGTTGGACTTGATCCGGTTTATTCTCAATCAACTGATTCCAAGTCATCCCGCTGTTCTGAGCCGAAAACTCCGCCATCGCCTGAATCAACTGCCCCACATACGAGGAGACCAATCTCCTCCCATCAGATGCCTCAAAAGACTCCACCTGATAAGCACTGGAAAGATTCTGATTCTGAATCGTCAGAAGATCGGTACTGTTGAAGAGCTGGATGTTGAGGTTGTTGCCACTGCTTGAAAAGATGAGGTCAATGGGGTTGAGGTCGAAGAACTTGACCTTATCACTGTTTCCTGCGGTTGTATCATTCTCCGAGATCTTGTCCTGACCATATCCCCTCCCGAAGAAGTAGAGGTCATTGCCTGCTCCCCCCTCGAGGGTGTCGTTTCCCGTCCCTCCATCGAGGGTGTCGGCCCCTGCATTGCCCCTCAGGGTGTCATTACCCAAACCCCCGGTCAATATATTCGCCCCGCTGTTTCCCGTGATCGTGTTGCTTAATTCATTTCCCGTACCATCAATGGCTGAGGTCCCCGTGAGAGTTAGATTCTCAACATTAGCAGGAAGGCTAAAGGTCACCGAACTCTGCACCGTGTCATTCCCTTCGTTGAGATTTTCAACGACTGTGTCACCGGTATTGTCAACGACATATGTGTCGTCTCCGGCTCCTCCTGACATCACATCCACACCCACTCCTCCATTGAGGATGTTGTTGCCAGGGTTGCCTGTGAGATTATTATTAAGGCTGTTTCCTGTGCCATTGATGT
>JASEHH010000056.1 GCA_030017685.1 Thermodesulfobacteriota bacterium
TTGACGCTTTTCCCTCTCAGCAGGCAACCATTGCCAGGTTGCCCTAAACAGTTACTAATTTTTTTCTGATAGAAGAGCCAATTGCACAAATGCTAAAAACACCCTTCGACAAGCTCAGGGTGAACGGAGTTTATATTGAAATCATTGACTTTTTCCGTTCGTGCTGAGCTTGTCGAAGTACGGAAAGTGGTTTTGTGCAACAGGCTCAGAAGTGGCATTAAAAAATAACAAGGAGGGAGGTATAAACCATGAAGGTTTTAATTGTTTACTATTCCATGTATGGGCATGTGCACCGTCTCGCAGAGGCTATGGCTGTAGGGGCCAGGGAAGTAACAGGAGCGGAAGTTGAATTGCGCCGTGTGCCGGAGACGCTATCAGAGGAGGTGCTCAAGACAATGGGGGCGTTCGAAGCCCAGAAAGCGTTTGCCCACATTCCGGTTTGTAAAGTGGATGAACTTGCTTCTGCCGACGCCATTATTTTCGGAACACCGACAAGATTCGGCAATATGTGCGGACAGATGCGGCAGTTCCTTGATGCCACAGGACAACTCTGGGCAAAGGGTGCACTAGTCGGAAAAGTTGGAAGTGTATTCACGAGCTCTGCCACACAACATGGCGGGCAGGAATCCACCCTTCTCAGTTTCCACATCACGCTTCTTCATCAGGGGATGATCGTCGTCGGTTTGCCGTATAGCTTTCAGGGCCAGATGCGTATTGATGAAATCACGGGCGGGTCTCCCTATGGTGCATCAACTATTGCAGGCGGTCAGGGAGAGCGAATGCCGAGCGAAAATGAGTTGGCCGCAGCAAGGTTTCAGGGAAAACATGTCGCAACCATAGCCGTTAAATTAACGAAATAACAAAGAGTTTATTTTAGCCTTGACTCTGCGGTTTTCCAGTGGATGTTTTTGAAAAAGGCTTCGATGTAATCGGCTCGCTTCAACCCATAATCGATCATAAAGGCATGCTCAAAGACATCCAGTATCAGAATGGGTGTGCAGCCGGCAGGGTGGCCGACGTCGTGTTCATTGATCCAGAAGTTGATGAGTCTTCCGGTGAGTGAATCCTGGTATAGAATGGCCCAGCCAATTCCCCGCAACATCCCTGTGGCCTTAAAATCCTTTTCCCAGGTTTCGAAACTTCCAAAATCTTCAGAGAATTTTTTGAAGAACTTCCCGGTCCTGTCCGGTCCTCCCTTGCCCCCCAGGTTTTCGAAGTAATATTCATGAAGCCTCATGCCGTTGAATTCCCATCCCAATCTCCTCTTCAATTCAGCATATTCCGGGGAACTCATCTTCCCATCCCTGAGCATTTGACCGAGCATGTCCATCAATTTATTGGCGTTGTTGACATAGCCCTGGTAGAGGGTGAAGTGGTTTTTCAGGAGGGTATCACTGAATCCTTCCATCCCTAAAAGTCGGCTGTAATCTTTGGCCGCATAAGCCATTTTCTCCTCCATTCTTATCTGAGCAAGAGAAAGGCTGGGTTGCCCTGACAAAAAGGCAATACCTCCAAGACTCAAGAAAGTTAAAAATTGGCGTCGGCTCAAAACCCATGCGTTTAGAGATCCCTTTCTCATCGTCCTCTCCGAATTATTCGGCCTTAACCTAAGGCCCAGATCAATCCCACAATAGCGCCCAGCGGGACGCTGACGTAGGGATTGCAGGTAAGGGCTCAGGCGCTTCCGACGCCCCGGGTGAGATAACTCAAAATAAAACCGGCCAGGCCACCGATAATCAACCCTAGAAAGACTCTTAAAATCATACCTTCCTCCTCATTAAAAATAGCATTCAAACGGGGTGAAATCAAGGTGACTCCTCTATCAACCCGTAAAAAGATGAGGGGTTGGGGTGATGGGGTGAAGTTTCTCCCTATCCCCCTATCTCCCGATCTCCCTATTTAGTCTTTTTTAGAGAAGGCATAGAAAATGACGCTTGCGGCCATACTGATAAAACAGATGAGAAAGGAGAGGTGGTAGGCTTCGGCTGGATAGGCGTGGTTTGTCCGGGGAAAGGATTCGATCACTTTGCCCAGGGCCGGCATGAACACTCCTGCTCCTGCCATGGTAAAGAAATTGACATAAGTCATCACCGTCCCTGAGATTGCAATGGGAAAGAGATCTTTGGCATGAGCATAGATCAACATCCCAAAGCCATGGAAGAAACCGATAAAAAAGAAGATGAGACCGAATAGGAAAGGATGCTCTATCCTCCATATGCCGGTGAGAGGGATGAGGCTGACGCAATAAAGGCTCAATCCTATCAAGGCGACGTTTTTGTGGGATTGAAAGTGGCGGTCAGAGAGACGGCCTCCAATGGGACTCCCTAAAATTACACCAATGGCCAACAGGATCAGGAGATTTCCTGCTTGTACGGGAGAAAATCCTTTGATATAAATCAGATAAGGGCCTAACCACAGACCCTGAAGACTGACAAAGATTCCATACCTGAAAAAAGCCACGGCTCCGAACTGCCAGAAGGCAAGGGATCCTATGATGAGGCGAATCGACTGTAAAATTCCCATCTCTGGTTTATCGTGAGAGGAGGAAGATAACCTCCCGTCCTCAATCTTCCCCCCCCTTAAGATCCAGAAGACCAAGAAACTGAGGAGGATGGTAATCATTCCAGTCATTAAAAAGGTCAATCTCCATCCTATCGTGGAGGTGAGAAAGGCGAGAGGAGAGGCCGCAAAGATATTCCCTATGGTTCCCACAGCAGAGATCATTCCCACGAGGGTAGCGAATTGTTCTGGAGGATATCGTAGCGTAAATGTTTTGAATGAACCCATCAGCATCGGAGACATTCCAGCCCCAATCAGTACTCTTCCCAGGAGGACAGATTGAAAAGAGTTCCCGAAGGCGAATAAAAAGGCCCCAAAGGCTCCAATGAGACAGGAGACAGACATGATCATGCGAGGACCCATTTGGTCGAGCATCGGGCCCATTGGGATCTGAAGCAGGGTGAAGGCATAGAAGAATGCGCCTCCGAGAAAACCCAACATTTCTGCATTCAGTCCAAGCTCCTGGATGAGGTTGGGCGCGATGACTGCGCTTGAGACGCGGTAGAACTGGGAGAGGATAAAAAGGGCTGAGAGGATGGAGAAGATGAGTATGAGTCTCCGAGATTTGGATATCTCTTTCATAAATTTGTCGAGATCCGTTCCAGATAAAAAAAGCGATCAACCTTTACAATACGTGTTCAACCCAGTATATTATTTAGACTTGAAATAAATCAAGACCATCTTCAGTCTCTTAGGTTAAATCTATAACTGAAACTTTTGAAATCTCCATTTCACACAAAGAAAGGGAACAACAATGATCATGGAGTTTGAAGGAAAATATCCGAAGATTCATTCAAGCGCATTTATCGCAGAAAATGCGATGGTCATTGGGGATGTGGAGATCGGGCCGGGAAGCAATATCTGGTTTTACAGCATCGTCCGGGGAGATCTGAACTCTATCCGGATTGGTTCAGATGTCAATATTCAGGATGGTTGTGTCCTTCATATCGATAAAGAGTTTTATCCCCTGGTCATCGAAGACGAGGTCGTATTGGGTCATCGGGTGGTGGCCCATGGGTGCAAGATCAGGAGGGGCTCTTTGATCGGAATAGGGGCGATCCTTTTAAATGGAGCTGAAATCGGCGAGGAGTCGATCGTCGGTGCAGGCTCAGTGGTCACGCCCGGCGCCATAATCCCGCCAAGGACTCTGGCTTTAGGCGCTCCTGCCAAACCCATCCGGTCCCTGAATGAGAAAGACCTCCAGATGATCAAGGACACCCTCCAGGACTACCAGGGGTTAAAAGAGATTTATCAATACTTCCCAATCAATAAGGGTTCTTAGTTTGTTTATAATTTTACACTTTGAGTTGTCTATGTCCATCCCCCAAACTTTAAAATTGATCACCAACATCCCCATCCAATAGAATGTAAGTCATATCATTTTTATTCCTGTTTGACTTCTTCGCCCAAATTCAATAAACTCTAAACCAAATTAAACCCCTCATTTTCTTCCCCCCCCATCCCTCTCCCCTGTGGGGAAAGGGTGAGGGTGAGGGGTCTTTCATATAGCCCAACAGAGGGAGACAGGTGAACAAAGAATCATCTTTCACTATTCATGACCTTCCAAGGCAAGAAAGGCCTCGCGAAAGGCTTCAAAAATTTGGTCCGGAAGCGCTCTCAGCTCAAGAGCTTTTGGCTCTTGTGATTGGGCGTGGCATTCCCAAAAAATCAGTAATGAGTATTGCACAGGAGTTATTGGTGAGATTTGGTAATGTTAGAGCAATAAGTCAGGCAACCATTGAGGAACTCTCTCAAATAAAGGGGATCGGTCTTGCCAAAGCAGCCCAAATCAAAGCATGTTTTGAACTTGGCAAGAGAGAGGAATTGGAACCAGAGCTAAAGAATTTCGATATCAAAGACCCTGAAGCGGTAGTAAAAGCTATTCGGGCAAGCATCAAGGACAAAGCCAAAGATCATTTTAAACTAAAGATTTAAAAATCACCAAAAATTTGGTAGAATTAAGAAAAATTCTGTTCATCAAAGTCATGGAAATGTAGATAACGGCGAAATCCGAGCGCAGAATTCATATGGGTAATAAAACTAAAGAATTGTTTCTTAAAGAACTTTCCAGCCGGTATGGCAACATACACAAATTAGAAGACAGTCAATCTCTTTATGATTTAGGTGATGGTGCCGGGAGAGTATATATTAGATACTCAAAAGTTCATGCCAGAAATCAAGCATTCTATGGCCTAAGAGAAAAAGACTTGCGAAGACTTGAGGGGCACTTATCCGTGATATGTTTTCTTTGGAATAACCAACAAGAACCGCTATTTTTGCCATACTCTGAATATGAGGAAGTCTTCCATTCATTGCAACCAGCCAGCGATGGTCAATATAAAGCTCAAGTCTTTCTGCAAAACGAGGGAACTGATTTTTACATAGCCAATGCTGGTAGATTTAATGTGGAAGCATATTTTGGCTGGGACAAATTGACTTCAATAATCGATCAATCACAGTTAACTGCTTTGCCAGACCTTTCACACGTGCAAGTTCAAACTTTGTTAGGATCTATTGGGATTACGAAAGGATATGATATTTGGATACCCAAAAACAACAGGATCAGATTGGATTGGAAAATAACTGCTCCTTATGAATGTAGTGCTCAAATTCCACAGGAATTCAACCAGGTCGAAGATATTATACAAGAAATAGACGTTATTTGGTTTGATCGTGGAGCCGGCAAATTGCGCGCACTTTTTGAAGTGGAGCATTCGACTTCTATATATTCTGGCCTTCTACGCTTTAACGATATACATCTTTTATCGCCGTATTCTAAGGCAACTTATAGCATTGTTTCCAACGATGATAGAAGAAATCTATTCGTCAGACAATTAAATCGTCCCACGTTTAGAATGAGTACGCTTAGTGAAAATTGTACGTTTTTGTTGTATCCCAACGTATATATCTGGCATAAACGTACAGTTCAGGGGAGGTAAACAGAACCATGAAGCAAGAAGAAGGTCCTCGTCATTGGGTGGTCGTCAGGGTATGGAGAGGGTTTCCAGTGGAAGCAAAGGCTTTTGAAAAAAAGATTTATGCAAATAGACAAGAACGTATATGGCGAAAGACGATGAATCTTGACTACGATGAGACCGGAGTACTACCACTATCAATTGAAAAGAAATCCTTCGAATAATCCAATGGATTTTTACTTGTGCATAATTCAAACTTATGGCGAGAAATTAAATCGGTTATCGCAAACGTGGATGCCGAAAAATGCAAAACCAAAGTATCAAAAGAAAAGACCATGAAGGGAAAATTGCTTTACAGCCCTATCGAGATGAACACCAATTTTAAGCAACTCTTACGCGAAAAAGAATGGAAAGAAAGCCGAGTAAGCTATTGGGTTACGAAAAGTGAAAAACTGATTAGGAAGACGCTTAACATGTCTCCTGGGGAACAGAAAAAGGAGATCGGAGCGGCAGGCGAAGTACCAATTTTCAGCTACAATCAGACGGACTTCGTCAAGAATCGGGTTGCCATAGAGGTCCAGTTTGGCAAGTACTCCTTTGTGGCTTACGATCTTTTTGTGAAACATCTAGCTTTCTACGTGGGTGTTGTTGAAATCCTCCCTATGAAGTCCCTCCAATCTCAAATGAGCTCCGGCGTAGCATATTATGAGGGTGAATTTTACAATGTTGTCAGGCAAGGTCGCGGAGTTCCAGCAGTTCCATTGATTATCATTGGAATCGCTCCTTGAGACTTAAAGAAGCTATTGAAGCTAATTACTTAACACTTTGTGTTAATTCCATGATAGGGTAAATGCAAATTGAACGGGATGCCAGCGGATCAGTTATTGCTCATTGGAAATCAGAACAAATTAAGAAACTAAAAGTTCCCATTCTATCTAAAACCATTCAGATTAAAATTGCCGATTTAGTCCATAAATCTCACAGAGCGTGCCAAAAGGCAAAAGCACTTCTAGAAAAAGCCAAAAGAGAAGTCGAAGAATTAATTGAGAAAAAACAATAAAAGATGAAAACAGAAAGCGAGTTTTTTAATGCGATAAGACCTTGGTCAAAGGAGAGCATATGGGAGAACAAAGGCGGAGTGCGCTGCGTTTCGCAGAGATTCATTTGAGGAATTGGCGGAATTTCCTCAGCGTTGATGTTCCACTGCAATGGAGGGCTTTTCTGGTCGGTCCCAATGCTTCGGGAAAATCGAACTTTCTGGATGTCTTTCGATTTCTTGCCGACATTGTTACGGTTGGTGGGGGATTTCAGGAGGCTGTTCTGAAGAGAGGCGGAGTTTCCCGACTGAGATGTCTGGCAACCCGCAGAAATCCCGACATCGTTGTCCATGTCTGCCTTGGTAAATCCAATGGCGAATTTGAGTGGGAGTATGAACTTCATTTTTCCCAAGACAAGCGTCAGCAACCTATTGTAAAGAAAGAAAGGGTTATACACGAAGGCAAGGAAATTTTGGGGAGGCCACTCGAAGAAGATAGAAAGGACCCCGCACGTCTCACCCAAACCTATCTTGAACAGATTAACGCCAACCAGGCATTCAGAGAGATCAGTAACTTCTTCGCGTCAGTCCGATATCTTCACATTGTGCCTCAATTAGTTCGAGACCCGGATCGTTCGTTAGGTCGTAAAAACGACCCCTACGGAGGTGATTTCCTGGAGCAAGTTGCCCGGACTTTAGACAAAACACAGAAGTCTCGATTAAAACAGATTCGTAATGCGTTGCGTGTAGCTGTGCCTCAACTTGCCGAGATCGAACTGTTTCGTGATGCGAGGGGCGCCCCACACCTCAGGGGAAAATACGAACATTGGCGGCCTCAGGGTGCATGGCAGGCGGAGGACCAGTTTTCTGATGGGACATTACGCCTGATGGGTCTCCTTTGGTCAGCTTTAGACGGCAGCGGTCCACTTCTTCTCGAAGAACCGGAGCTTTCGCTTCATCCGGAAGTCGTTCGTTTCATCCCACAAATGTTTGCAAGAATTCAACGCCGCCTGAATCGGCAGATCCTTGTCAGCACACACTCATCGGATCTGTTGCGCGATGATGGGATTGGTTTTGATGAGGTGCTTTTGCTCCAGCCAGGTGAAAATGGCACGAGTGTTCGCCCTGCAGGCGAACTGTTTGAGATCAGGAGCTTACTGGAAGGCGGGTTGTCCCTGGCCGAAGTGGCGATAGCGAAAACACAACCACAGCATCCGGAACAACTCTCTTTATTTGGAGATTTTTAAGTGCCTGCTGTCACACCAATTGTCATTTCGTCTGCCGTGGAAGGGGTAGTTGATGAAGCAGTGGTCAAGCGTCTCATCGTTGAGGCAGGTGGAGAGATTGGTCCTATCTATGGCAAAAGGGGTAAATCCCTTCTCAGACAGAGGGTCAATGGTTATAACAACGCAGCCCGCCATCACCCCTGGATCGTCCTCGTTGATCTGAATCGGGAGGCAGATTGCCCCCCGCCTTTGAAGGCTGTCTGGCTGCCGAATCCGGGGCCATTCATGTGCTTCCGAATTGCCGTACGGGAGATTGAGGCGTGGGTGCTTGCCGATCGTGAACGTTTTGCATCATTCTTCAGGGTCCGCTTATCGGATGTCCCCGCAGATCCCGAGTTATTGGATGATCCAAAAGAGGCAGTGATTGAACTGTCACGGCAGTCACGAAGTCGTGATATTCGGCTCGACATGGTGCCACGACCCGGCAGCGGGCGTAAGATCGGACCGGCTTATGTTTCAAGGCTCATCGAGTTCGTATCCGATCCTCAGAGAGGATGGAGACCAGAACGAGCTGCCCGATCATCAGACAGCCTGAATCGCTCTTTGACTCGCATACGGGAACTGGTTGAAAGTTTGGGGAAAGGCCCTGGGGTCAGGCGTTAGTCATAAAGTAATGGGGGACGGGTTCCTGTTTTATAGACTCATATCACCAATAGTGACTACCAACGGTTAAATCATATGGATTCAGTCACTGCCAATCGAGAATTGCATAGCCTTGTGCAATTGAACCTGGTTGATCAGCATGGCACACGGCGCTGGGCTTTTTATACATTGAAATTTCCTATCGAAGTAAAGGAGATGGTGCCACCTCAAACCGATGAGGAAAAGATTCTTGCATATGTTAAAGAGTATGGTTCAATTGACAATTCAAAATGCCGCGATTTGCTGCATGTGAATATGCAACGATCTTCTTATCTGCTTAAAAAAATGTATAAACGTGGGTTATTAAAACGTGACGGTAAACGTCGTTGGGTAGTTTACCGATTACTATGAATTCTATTAGAAGTCTAATAGAATTCTATTAGAAACCCTGCTAATAGAACAAATTTGGGATACGTAAACAGTGATGGAATCTTATTTTATTGCTTTATTATTGAAGAGTTAGACTTCCTTATTTATTGCTCCACTACCAGACCCCAGATGGCAATAGTGGACACGAAAGGCTCCATCATGCTGCATCCTTTCTACCGCCAAAAGATCATCGGGAAGTATATGGAGTGATGGAAGGGATACAAAGAGGGGAAAAGAGAAAGAGGTCTTTGCCAAAGAAGGGGGGGGAAAGGGCAGATATTTCCCGTGCGATTACGCTAAGAGCATATTCTAAAAAGATACGACCCTAAACTTTCTCAAACATATCTTTGGGGGCGCCACAGGCCGGGCAGACCCAGGTATCAGGAACTTTTGCAAAGGGGGTATTGGGGGGAATGCCCCCATCCTCGTCGCCCTTTTCCGGATCGTAGATATAACCGCAGACCGTACATTTGTATTTTTCCATATCAACCTCCCCTCTGAAAAAACGCAAAGCGCATGGAGCATAGCGCATAGCGTTAAATCTTTTTACTCTATGCTCTCTGCCCTCTGCCCTTAGCAGTTATTTCAGGATCTCTTCGTCGTAGATCTTTTCCAATTTCAGTTTGTGTTTGGCCTCTTCATTGGCGAGCAAGGTGAAGAGTTTTTTCAAATCTTCGTCGGTGTTCGAATCCTTCATGTCGTTATATAGTTTAAGGGATTTCTCCTCTCTTTTCATAGCGATCCGGAGTGTATCGGCATAGGAGAGACCGGGTTTCATATCCACCTCGACCATATAGTCACTGATATGGAGATCGGGAACTTTCTCGATCCTTTTCTTTGAAACCTTCTCCATATTCAGGTTTTCTAACAATTTGCGGTGGCCCTCCTCCTCTTTTGCAAGCGACAAAAACAGGTCTTTCCCTCCGGAATATTTTGCATTCTGACTGGCTCCAGTGTAAAAATTGAAAGCCTCAATCTCCTTATCAATGGCAAACTGAATGACCTCCTTAAATTTCTTCTCCTCCATAAGCGCTCCTTTCAGATGTAGAAATTGGACTCATTTTAAGAAAAGCTGTCTCTGCGGTCAAGATAAATTTAGTCGCATAGTCGATTAGTCTGTTAGTCGAATAGTCCTTACAGCAGGCCGGAGAGACCATGAGACTATCAGACTATGAAACTATGTGACTACTGTCTTCTCAACAGCCTCATCGAATTAAGGATGACCAGGAGGGAGCTGGCCTGATGCATCACGGCTCCGAGGATCATGGTCACCCATCCCTGAGCTGAGAGAAAAACCAGCACGGTGTTGAAGACGAGGGCAAAGGCGATATTCTCCTTAATCACATGAAGGGCCTTGCGAGAGAGGCGGATAGCGGTCGGGATCTTTTCGAGTTCATCCGTCATCAATGCGATATCGGCTGTCTCGATGGCTACATCCGTTCCTGCCGCACCCATGGCGATGCCGACATCGGCGGCGGCCAGGGCAGGCGCATCATTGACCCCGTCACCAACCATGGCCACTGTCTGGCCCTGTTTTTTCCACTCCTTTACCCTCAACACCTTCTCTTCGGGAAGAAGATTTGCCTCGTACCGGATCCCTAATTCTTTTCCAATCTGGTTGGCGACCGCTTCGCTGTCGCCCGTGAGCATCCAGATTTCAGACAGCCCTTCTCTCCTGATCCTATCGATGGTGGCCTTTGCCTTCTCCCTCAATGTATCCGCAATGGAAATCAGACCGAGAAGGCGATAATCCAGCGACAGGAAAAGGGAGGTGGCTCCCTCCGACTCTTTCCGTTTCAAAACCTCCATGGCCGATTCCGGAATGGTCACCTTTTCCTCTCTGAGGAATTGGGCGCTGCCTAACAGGATGGCCTTCCCATTCCATCGGGCCTTTACCCCTTTTCCTCTCAGATTCTCAAAGGATTCGGGGTGGGGAATGACGAGACCAAAATCTTCCGCCCTTCCCGTGATCGCTTTTGCCAGGGGATGCTCGGAACGTTTCTCGGCAATGGCTGCCCAGTAGAGGATCTCTTTTTCACCCTGTCCATCGAGTCCATTGATCCCTACCACTTTGGGCCTCCCATAAGTGAGGGTCCCGGTCTTATCCATCAAAAGGGTCTTCAATCTTCCCATCTGTTCGAGGTAAGCTCCTCCCTTGATAAGGATTCCCTGCCTGGCCGCATTTCCAATGGCGGCCACCACAGCGGTGGGCGTCCCAAGAACCAGCGCACAGGGACAGGCGACAATGAGGATGGTAATCGCCCGGATGGCATCTCCTGTAATGAGAAATGTTGCGAGAGCAATTAAAAGAATGGCCGGGATGAAGTATCGGGCAAAGCGGTCCATCACTCTCTGGGTGGGCGATTTTTCTGCTTGGGCTTCAAGGATCAACCGTTTGATCTGGGCCAGCTTTGTATCTTCAGCGACCTGAGTGGTCTCAATCTCACATGAACCGGACTCATTAATGGTTCCGCAGTAGACCCGATCCCCGGCTCCCTTCTCAATGGGGATCGACTCGCCGGTTAACATGGACTGGTTGATCGAACCGCATCCGGAGATGATCTTCCCATCCACAGGAATTCTCTCCCCAGGCTTGACGATCACGACCTCTTTGGCCTTCACCTCCTCGATTGGAACTCGAACTTCTTCCTGCTCCCTTCTCACCCATGCTGTCTTCGGAGCAAGCTGGATCAGGGAAGAGATCGCCCTGCGCGCCTTTCCAACGGTGAGATGTTCTAAGAACTCGCCAAGAAGCATGATGAAGATGACCGTTGCGGCCTCCTGATAGGCGCCGACAGCTATTGCGGCGATGGCGGCAATGGAGACGAGGGTATCTACATTTAAATCGGGGATGAAGAGGGCCTTAATGGCGCTCTTCAGAATGGGGTAGCCTCCAAGGATCAAAGAGGCGATGGCAAATGCGGTCGAAAGGTAGGCTGGTCCCAGATGGAGCCACCCTGAGATATAGGATAGAGCCAGCGTTATTCCGGAGGAGGCCATAAAGAGCAAAGGCATCATCTCACTCCAGAAAGCGCGGGTCCTCTGGGCGAGGGTCTCCCTGACAACATAACCGGGTTGGGTGATGGCCTTCTTGATCTTCTCCTCTTCCACCCGATGCGGATCATAGTAGACCGTGGCTGAGGAGAGAACATAACTCACCTCTGCGGAGAGAACTCCGGGAAGGTGTTCCACCGAGCGTTCGATATTAAGGGCGCAATCCGCACAGTGGATGCCATCGATATCGACGATGATCTTCGACTTACCTTCGAACTTTTTTTCTTCCATTCCTTAAGAAAATGACGTGACCGTGTCCGTGTCACGTGTCCGATTCACTCCCAGAGGGGCTACTCCGCAATCCGCATTCCGAATTCCGCAATCGGACTAATCGCCCCAGCTCCAGATGCCTGTGTTATGGAGGCTGTAATATTGATCGTTTAGCAACTTCTCATGGAGTTCCTCTTCGCTCGCCAACCGTTTATACATATCTTTCCCACGGGGGTCTTTGGTTAACTCCGCCATCGAACGATAGTATGCCCGGGCCTTCTTCTCCTCCCGGATGGCGATTTTGAGAGCATCCAGATCGGTCAGTTGTTCCTGTCCTTTCGGTTTTTCCGCCTTCAGGGGAATCTTCTTCTCTTGAAAGCTCTTTCCTTCGTAAAGAATCCACTCCCCTTTTTCCTCGAGCGATTTGAGAAGGCCTTTCAGTTTCTGATAGTGGTTCATCTCAAATTCGGAGAGCTGTTGAAACATATCTTTTCCTCTCGGATTCTTCGTCATCTTAGCGGCCTTCGAATAGGCCTGGTAAGCCTCCTTCTCTGCTTCCATGGCCACCCTGACCGCTTTGATTTCCTCTCGATCGGACCATAGAATCTCTTTTCCGCAGGCATGGCAGTGGAGACCCTTTTCCCTTTTAATGACATCCTCGACGCTTTCAAATCCCTCAAGGGTCATGTCCGCTTCAGCGCCGCAACTCCGGCATGCAAAGGTTTCTCCGGGATGGGCTTCTATCTCCACCTCCTTTCCGCACGTCTTACATATCCCCTTCTTCGTTCTTCTGATGACATCCTCCACTTTTTCAAACCCCTCAAGGGTGATGTCTGCTTCGGCCCCGCAGTGTTGACAGGCATAGGTCTCTTTTGTAATCATTTCTATCTCCTTTCACCCCCACCCCCGCCTGCCAAAGAACTTTTTCGGCGGGCAGGCTCACCCTCCCCCGTCAAGAGACTGTGTCGTAATCCCATTTTGATGGTAGCCGCTCCGTGTGAGCCGGAGCGTGCAACTCATTGATTTTATTGAAACTGCCCGCAACCTAAAGGTTGCGACTACCAATTACGACACAGTCTCCAAGGGGGAGGGGAAAGATCGGGGAATTATTGAGCGAGAACTGCAATCATCTCCCTGCAGAAAGCGGGAAGATCATCAGGCTTTCTTGAGGTAATGAGGTTTCCATCCCTCACCACTTCGGCATCGACATAGTTCGCTCCGGCATTGACCATATCATCCTTGATCGCAAAGAAGCCTGTCACTTTTTTACCTTTCAATATGTCAGCAGAGGCGAGCATCCAGCCTGCATGGCAGATGGCTGCAACCATCTTTCCCTTCTGATGCGCCTCCCTGACAATCCTGATCATCTCCGGGTATCGCCTCATCATATCCGGCGCATAGCCGCCGGGAATGACGACGCCATCATACCTGGAGAGGTCAATCTCTTTGGCTTCCTTCTCCACTTCGACAGGATACCCATGCTTGCTGGTATAGGAACGAGCGCTTCCGGAGCCCACGACCGTGACCTCCGCTCCTTCTTCCTTTAACCGATAATAGGGGACCCAGAATTCAAGATCCTGATAAAGATTCTCCACCAGAATGACCACCCTTTTCCCTTTGAGCCGCATCTGTTTTCTCCTTCCTTAAAATAAATGTCTTAAGTCTTAAGGCAACCTCTAAAAATGTCATTCCTGCGAAAGCAGGAATCCATTAGCTTTTGAAATTACTGGACTCCCGCTTTCGCGGGAGTGACGAAATGGGAATTATTAGGGGTTCCCTTAAGGTTAAGATGCCCGTTTCGTTTTTAGGTTAGGTTGTTTGGCCTCTGACCTTAACCCAATGACTCTAATCGAAACTGGCCTCCTAACCATAACCCAACAACTATCAAACAAAAACTTTGTCATTATTCATTTAAGGGTTTGTCCTTCTTTCCCATCAGTCTGGGATCGATATTTCCTGGTCCGCCGCAATCCGGGATGTAACAGGTTACATCGCTGAAGGTGCAGGCCTGCTTGCAGGATGGGCATTGATTCGGCACGGTCTCGGCCCCAAACGTATAACTACAATTCGAACATTTCCACTGCGTCATTGGATCACCTCCCTTCGAAAATGCGGAATTCGGATTTCGGAATGCGGAGTTTAAAATCAGAATGACTTGTTCCGAGATCCGCAATCTGCATTCCGAAATTGAGTCAGTCTTCGTAAAGATTTAGGTCGTAGCCCAATTGAATCGCTTTTAGATTTTCTTTCACATAAGACCTGGGCAATAGTTTCTCAAGCTCCATGTGGCTGATATCGATATCAATCAATCGAAAGAGGCGTCCCAGGGCGATCATATTCCCGAAGATCGCCTGACCAAACTTCTCAATCCCCATCAGCCCGAAAGGGACCTCCTCATCCGTGCAGAGTCCGGTATCGCAGATCGTTTTTTGCGCGACGAGTTGATCCCCTTTTTGATGGAGACGGATGAGAATGTCTGCCTCATCGATCATGGGATTTTCAATCGGCTTCTGATCATAAGTGAGATAGGCGGTAATTCTCTGGTTCCGGATGGAAGAGTCGTAATCGAAGAGGAGGGTCACCTCATAACCCAGTTCCTTCAGAGCCATTGCCAGGATATGGGAAACGACCCTGACCGATTGACCTCCCACACCCGTGAAAACGATTCGCTTCATAATAACCTTTCTCACAAAAGCTAAAGGTTGAGGCTAAGGTCAAGGTTGAGAAAAAAATTATTTCTCAGCCTCAGCCTTAACCTTCAACTTGCCTACCATTGGAAAATGATAGACGAGGTCTTCCCCGTGAGGGGCGATCTCAATGTCCCTGGTCAGGTCTTTTCCTGCGATGTGGCATCGCATCCTTTTTTCTCCCTGAAAGAGAGGGCTCGTAGAGATGTCATAGACCTTTCCCTTATAACCGATATAGATAGGCTTTCCATCAGTGCCATCAAAATGTTTGAGTTCTTCAAGTGTAAATAACTTTAAACCCTCTATCAGAACCTTCGGTTCTTTCTCAACCTCCATCTCAGCCTTAACCTCAGCCTCAACCTCTCTTTTCGCTATTCCCAGCTCATCGTCTTTGAGATGGTCTCTCACCCCTTCGACGATATGGAACCGCTCATCAAACCACTTGAACATTTGATGGGCTGTTTTAAATCCGAGCCTCCTTCCATTTAGCTCAATGCAGTCGCTGATGATGTCGACAAAACTGAACCCTTTCCAAAACAGGGCCTCCCGGATGCAGGCTTTGAAATGGTTGAGGTGATAGACGGTTGTGCGGGCGTAAAAATAAGGAGCCTGGGTCGTGAGGATCCGCCCCAACCGCAGGGGTTGAAAAATTTCACCCCGAGGTGATGTGATCGTTTTCGTTCCCTTCGGTGTGGTGGGCCCGGCCTGGCCTCCGGTCAATCCATAAATTTCATTGTCATTGCAGAAGACGGTGATATTCGGATTTCTTCTCGAGGTATGGAGAAGGTGATTTCCGCCAATGGCTCCGAGATCACCATCTCCGGACAAGACGACAACATTCAAATCGGGCCGGACTGTTTTAATTGCCTCGGCCGCTGTCAGGGCCCGGCCATGAGGGGTATGAACAGCATCGAGGTTCATGTAGCCTGCCATTCTTCCTGAGCAGCCGATCCCGGAGACAACGGTCGTGTTCCGATCATTCCAGCCGAGCTCTCTCAGGCTTATGGCCACATTCTTTAAAACAGCGCCGATCCCGCAGCCCGGACACCAGGTATGGGGGAACCGCTTCAACTTTAAAAGTTCCTTGTAAGAACGGTCGATCATCTTCCTTTTAATCGCTCCTCAATCTGACTTTGAATCCACTTGAGTTTAAATCCTCCTCCCAGGCAGGGAACCTTCATGACCTTGCGGCTAATAGCGCATTCTGCCCAACTTGCATACTGACCGTCATTGCCCTCAATGACAATGATGTGGCGATATGGTTGAGTAACCTTCTCTAATTCCTTTTCCAGAACAGGATAAATCCGAATGGGCCGGAAGATGGAGAACCGTTCCTTCAGGGGCGCGACGATTCTTGAAGTGATGCCAAAGGCGATGAGGAGGGTATCGGGATCCTTTCCGGGAAAGTATTCAAAGAGGGGATACTTGTCAGCGACCTGCAAATGGCGTTCTTTCAAATCATTGAGCCAGTCCCGGTAGGCCTCCGGGTCATTGGTCTTCACATTTCCCATCCGGTCATGGGCTGTGCCGGTAAAGAGCCTCTTGCCTCTACCCAGGGGCTCTCTGGTGCGTGGGGCCACTACCACCTCAATGGCATCGAGATCGGCCATCTCGTAGAGATGGGAGAGTAAGGCATCGGCAAGGACGATGACAGGCGAGAGGGATTCCTCCGCGGCATTGAAGGCTGTCACCATCAGGCGAAAAGATTCCTCCACAGAATTGGGATAGAAGGCAATGGGATAATAGTCGCCCGCACTTCCTCCTTTGATCTGGAGCAGGTCTGACTGGGCAGGCTGGGTGGGCATACCGGTGGATGGCCCCACTCTCATCGAATTGAAAAAGATGCAGGGAGCCTCCACGGCATGTCCCCATCCGAGGGCCTCCTGCATCAGGGAAAAACCCGGTCCCGAGGTTGCCGTGAAGGATTTAGCGCCGGCCAGGGAGGCAGAGATCGTTGCAATGGCGGCTGCGATTTCATCCTCAGCCTGAAGAAACCTAAACCCCGGGTCTTCCTCTGCACGGGCTGCCGCCTGCTGAAGAATCTCGGAGGCAGGAGTGATGGGGTAACCGGCAAAGTAAGTGGCGCCTGCCCGGATCGCTCCCTGAAAGATCGCTTCATTTCCCGAGACGAGTTGCTTCATTTCTCTGCCTTTCTTAGAAGAACTCCTAACTCCCTGCCCCGATTCTATCGGGGCGAACTCTCAACTTGATTTTTCCCCCTCATCCATCACCTCAATGGCGATGTCAGGGCAATAGCGTTCACATTGGTAGCATCGGATACAACCCGGCTTCTCAACGATCTCATCCATCTCAAGGGAGAGGATCCCGACCGGGCAGACCTCCACACAGAGAATGCATCGCTTGCAATAGATTTCGTTCCAGATCACATTTAACCGTGGCTTCATCTATCTTTCACAAGCTTTCTTCCGGCCTCAAAGGCCTGCTTGAGTGTTTCCGGGTGCTTTAATAAGATATCGCCTTTTCCGTCAACGCCTCGAAAAACCAGTTCGCCTGCATATTCCGCATTAAAGGTGTCAAAGAAATATTTTACTGTGAGGATCGCTCCCTCAAAAACCCTTGGCCCTTTAGTCGCGCCCACGGAGATGAAGAAACCCTTTTTCTTCCTCCCCTCTTTTCCGAGAGAGGGATCTTTTAGAAGATACTTCTTGGCCCAGAGGGCCTGGGAACGATCGATCAGTGCCTTTGCCCAGGCGGTGACGCCGTAAAAGAAGATGGGCGAGGCGAGAATGATGATATCCGATTCTAAAAGCTTCGGATAGATTTTTTGCATGTCATCAAGGATGACGCATTGACCGGTTTGATCACACCCATGACATTCTTTACAGGGAGTGATGACATAATCGGTCAGGAAGATGCGATCCACCTCCGCCCCTTCCTCTTGTGAGCCTTTAAGAGTTTCTTCGAGGAGGATGTCCGTATTGCCACCCTTTCTCGGGCTTCCGAAGATTCCCAGGACCTTCATCGATGTCCCCTCCTGTCCACATCGTCTCCTCTCTGACCGGAAGGGAAATAAGGGGGAGGAGAGGGAGTTGGCCAGGGAATGGAATTGAGGTCCCTCAATCCATCCAGCAGGGGCTCGCCTATCCCTTTGTGCTGAATTAATACCTTAAACATTTCACCCATTCCAGCCTCCGGTTCAATCAGATTTATTAATGAAAGCCTCAATTTCAGCCCATCCAGATCAGAGAGATCCTGACCCAGGAATTCCATTTCCTGGAGAATGCCCAGGGCGATGAGAAACCGATACTGGGACACCAGACCGGTAAAATGGAGCCCCACTTCTTCTCCCTTTTTAATAAGACCGGTAAAATTGACATGTGAGGTGATATCCTGTTCTCCCAGTCGTTCATAGGGGTTTTCCGAAGTTTGATGGCGATAGTAGCAGAGAAGGGTTCCGCTGCGACGGTGAGGAGCATAAAGTTCTTCGGCGAGATACCCGTAATCGACTGTGAGGACAAATCCCTTCTCCAGGAATCTTCCCACCTTCTCCATCCAATTGAGTGCCCTGAGATTCACCTCAGCTCTCTGGCCTTCCTGAAGTCTGATGTCCATCGATTCGAAATGGGAAAGGAGCGCCGGATCGGAAGGTTCGTCCATTACCTCTTTCAGTTGACCGTTATGCTGGGTCACATAAATCTCTTTTAATCTACCGTGGTCAAAGACGACCTGATGGACTGGAAAGGCATCCACCAGCTCGTTGGACAGGAAACAGCCTGTGACCTGTTTCTTCCCTTCTTCGAAAGTTTCTGGATTCATCCAGAAAACCTTTCCCTCTTTCTCAAAATTCGAGAGCCTCTCTTTCTGCTCCTTCAAAAAAGAGGAGCTCATTTCGATGAGATGATATTTGAGACATCGATAGAAATGGGGCCTGTTCTTTTGTGACCAGTTTAGAATATCCTGGCAGAGAAATCCGCGGCCCCCTCCCATCTCGACGATATCAAAATTTTCCTCGCCCAAAATCTCTGCCATCTGAGAGAGTTGTTTGGCAACCATCCCCCCGAAGAGGGGATGGACACAGGGGCCGGTATAGTAATCGCCATCCTTCCCGATTCTTAAATCTTGGGATTGGTAATAGCCATATTGGGGGTGATAGAGACACCACTCCATAAATTGAGAGAAAGGAATAGCCCCCTTTTCTTCAATCCGTGAGAGGATAAATTGCTTCAACTCCTCGCCCCGGCTTTCTTTCTCTGTTCCCATTGCACCAATATTCGCTGGCATTCGCACTATTCGTTTAAACTAATGGAATATTTGTTGATCATACGGTGAGGAAAGTAGGATTCCTTTGCCTTTCTCAAACCCTCCTCCCCCAGATCCTGCTCCCGGTTAACATAGGTGTACTCTGACCAGTGATTTTCAAGGAAAGCCTGATTGATCACGGGATAGAGACCTTCGAAAGCCGGATTCGCTTTTTCAATATGGATGACGACAGTATCCTGATTGAGCGGCTCTCCGAGGGTGAAGGCTTCCACTTTGCCATCGATGAGGATAACCCCTCCCTTCACTCCCAGCGCCTCAAAGTGGGCAAAAGCCTCTTTGATGGCGATCGATTCGTTGTGCAGTCCCGGCATCACCTCACACTGGCGGAGATCGCACCATTCTGTCTCCAGCAGGAGGCAATCCGAAATCCGCTCGAGGGTGAGCGGAAGATACTGATAGGAGAATTTCTCTTTAAACTGTTTGATGTGGTTTCTCTTTCGATGATATTTTCTTCCCAGCAGATGGATCAGATCCTCTGAGAGGTAGATATAATCGGATTGATCACGATCGAACTCTACCACAAAACCCTCCGATTTCCAATCGAAACGAGAGGCGACCTCTTCAGGGACCCGGGCTATTTTAACAGAAACTCCCTTTTCCTTCATTAACCGGAGCAATGTCCGGCAACACTCTACCACATCCCCCTCTCCGATGGGAGAAAAGAAAAAGGGATACTCACCGTTTTCTGCAAAGAGACAGAGGAAGCTTTGCAGGCGGGAGATTTTAATCTGATAGGCATGTCGCCAGATGAAGAGATTAGTAAAGGTGAATTCTGAGATGAGGGGAGGGAATTGTTTAAGAGCTAAATCAAGAATGGGCTTGTCTTCGAGAGAGAGGTCTTTAAATAGAGGGAATTCCGGCACGCTTTTCCATGATGCCTCCCTGCCTGCGGCAGGCAGGCATGCTAAACTGACTCCTTCCATGTCGATTAACGAATCAAATGGCTGACCATCGTGCAAATCTCAGCCGGGTTAAAAGGCCTGTAGATGAAGCCATAGACACCCAGATCGATCGCCTCCTTGAGAAAGGAATCCCCTCTCTCCGAAACGATCAGGAGAATTCGTAAAGGCCTTGCTTTTTTTAATCCGATGAGGAGGCTTTTCTCGCGGACTCCGGGAGTGTCGATGTTGAGGATAAAGACATTAAACCCCTCCCTATTCAGGAGAGGTCTCACCTGAAAACCACTGTCCAAGATGATAACTTCGTGTCCTTCTTTTTCGAGGCATTCCCTTAAGTAACCCCGGCTGGCAAAATCATGGTCAACAATACAAATTTTTCCCTTCACCGCTCCTCCCCCTTCAGAGAGATTTTGGTTAGACTAATCCTCTAAGGAGGGAGTTAACGTTTCCTCTGCTCGAGACGATTTTCAATGATTACGTTATCAACGATCTCGCCACAGAAGATGCACCTCCAGCCGAAGAATTCCTCGGAGAGGCCAAAAAACTTCTCGTAGACCATGACTCCGCCGCAACGATAGCACTTCATAATTAACCTCCTGGATAAAAGTTAAGCAAATTTCATACCAAAAATAGAATTAAGTCCACAGGTTAAGAAAAAAAGCAGCTGTTTTCGACAATACCCCCCCTTGCCGCTCCCTTTCCAAAGCGGGAATATATGCAGAATTAAAGACAAAATTGTAAGGAAAAAGTTCTGAGGCTTAGGTTTAAAGGATGTGGCTACTTAAAGAGAAGAGAAGGCAGGAAATTGTATGTATTTGGACATCAAAAAAAGAAATATGGGTTGTTTATAGCAAAATATGATTTAATTTCAATTTGTTACAAATGTGTCCAATTTTAGACAATATTGTATTAAAATTACTCTTTTGAAAGCCCGTATCGTCTCATTTTTCCATAGAGAGTGGAACGATTTATCTTCAGTTTTTTTGCTGCCTTGTGCTTATTCCAGTTCGTCTCTTTTAAGGTTTTTAAGATGAGGCCCTTTTCAAAATCCTGAAGAGTTGCAAGCTCTTCTCCCTGTAAAGGTTTCTGGAGGAGGTACTGGGGAAGGTCTTTGGAATAAATTTCATCCTTTTTTCCAATAATCACCGCATGCTCAATCACATTTTCAAGCTCACGGACATTTCCCGGCCAGGGATGGGCTAAAAAGATTTCCATCACTTCAGGCGAAAAATCGATAATTTTTTTCCCTTTCTCCCGGCTAAATTTTTCCAGGAAATGTGAGGCGAGGAATGAAATATCATCCTTTCTCTCCCGAAGGGGCGGAATAAAGATGGGGATGACATTGAGCCGATAATAGAGGTCTTCCCGGAAGGTTCCTTTCTTCATCTCCTCCGTCAGGTTCTTATTCGTGGCAGCGATCACCCTCACATCGACCTCAAGGGTTTCCTCCCCTCCAACCCTTTCGAACCGGTGATCCTGCAAAATCCGTAGAAGCAGAATCTGAGTCGGGGGGGAGACCTCGCCGATCTCATCGAGGAAAACCGTCCCTCCATGGGCGAGCTCAAATCGACCGATCTTTCGCCGGATGGCGCCGGTAAAGGCTCCCCTCTCATGGCCGAAGAGTTCGCTCTCCAGTAGGTTCTGAGAATAAGCCGAACAGTTGGCGATGATAAAGGGCTTATTCTTTCTCGAGCTGTTGAAATGGATCGCCCTGGCTATGAGCTCCTTTCCTGTTCCACTCTCCCCCTGGATGAGGACGGTTGAATCGGTATTGGAGATATCGGAGATCAATTCATAAATCTCCTGCATCCTGGCGTTCTTCCCGATGATGTTTCCAAAACTGTATCGTTTTTCAAGGGCCTGGGTAAGCAGGATGTTCTTATTCCTTTCCCTCCGCAGTTCATCATGAAGGTCTTTGATCCGGAGCATCACCCTTGCCTTGGCAAGAAGTTCCTCATTGATGAAGGGTTTGGTGAGGTAGTCATCCGCTCCCAGGTTGAGGCCGTTGATCTTATCTTGAAGGCTTGACCTGACGGTGAGGATGATCACGGGAATGAACCTCAGGAGATCATCCTCCTTAATTTTCTGGCAGATATTTCTTCCATCCTCATCGCCGAGCATCACATCGAGAAGGATCAGATCTACGGGCCCCTCTCCCTCCGGAGACCTCCGCTTTTCGGCCCCAAGGAATTTCATCGCTTCGGCTCCGGAAAAGGCGGAAAAGACCTGATAGCCTTCAAGCTGGAGAAGGGCGGTGATCATCTCCACCGTATCCAGAGCATCATCGACGATTAAAATTCTTTTTGCCCTTCTCTCTTCCATCTGAGCCTTTCTTTTAAAATGCTAATATGACCGAATGGACTTCTGATGTCAATTGAATTTTGCTTTGGAAATAACTACAATGCTCACCCCCTCCCCTGGAGATTGCCTGCACGAAGCCCCGCCTGCCGAAGCCTCGTGCGGCGGGCAGGCGTTTCGGCGAAGGCAGGGGAGAGGGTGGGCCTGCCTGCCGGTAGGCAGGGGGGAGGGAAAAAGATTTTGGTAACGTTCAAAAGGTGAGGCATCACATTATTTCAACCGATAGGACGTGG
>JASEHH010000161.1 GCA_030017685.1 Thermodesulfobacteriota bacterium
AATGTGGGAGAATATATTGGCCCTCTCTCCCGGTATCTCCACTACGGTCTCACCTCCTCTGATATCCTCGACACCTCTCTCGCCCTCCTGCTCAAAGAGGCCTCTGACCTTATCCTCCAGGACATCCAGCGGCTTCTCGCAGTCTTAAAGGAGAAAGCCTTCAAATATAAGGACACCCTGATGATCGGCCGGTCCCATGGAATCCATGCCGAACCCATCACCTTCGGCCTCAAGATGGCGCTCTGGTATGATGAGATGAAGCGAAACCTCCTCCGGATGGAGAGAGCCAGGGAGGCAATCAGCGTCGGAAAAATTTCAGGTGCTGTGGGAACCTTTGCCCATGTCTCGCCCTCGGTCGAGGAGACTGTCTGCAAACGGTTAGGGCTCAAACCGGCGCCCATCTCCACGCAGATTGTCCAGAGGGACCACCATGCCGAATTCTTCACCACCCTGGCCATCATCGCTTCCTCGATTGAAAAATTTTCCGTGGAGTTGAGGCACCTCCAGCGGACGGAAGTCCTCGAAGCCGAAGAATTCTTTTCAAAAGGGCAGAAGGGATCTTCTGCTATGCCGCACAAGCGCAATCCCATCTCAGCGGAGAATCTCTCCGGACTGGCGCGCCTGATCCGGTCGTATAGCCTCGCGGCCATGGAGAACATTCCCCTCTGGCACGAGCGGGATATCAGCCATTCCTCGGTCGAACGGGTGATTGGTCCCGATGCCACGATTCTGACGGACTACATGCTCAACCGCCTCGCCTCCCTCATCGAAAATCTCATCGTCTATCCGGAGAATATGAAAGCCAATCTTGAGAAGATGGGGGGGCTTATCCATTCGGAGGCAATCCTTCTCCTTCTCACCAAAAAAGGCCTTTCCAGAGAAGAGGCCTATGGGGTCGTCCAGCGCAACGCCATGCAGGTCTGGGAGAAGGGAGCCGATTTCAAAACACTTCTCTCTCAGGATGAAACGATCAAACGGCTTCTCACTCCGGAGGAATTGGATCACACCCTCGATGTCCGGGGCCATCTCCGACATGTGGACGACATCTTTCGAAGGGTATTCGGAGAACTTTAAATGAAAAAAGACCAAAAATCTCCACCCAATATCAGAGAGCTTCTTAAACTCAAAGAGCCATCCGATCGAGGAGGGAAGAAATCCCTTTTCAAAAAAACGAACTTTACGATCTGGTACTTTGTCATCGCCTTTCTCATCATCCTTCTCGTTCAGAATTATTTCGTCACGAAGGGGACAGAGGATGTGATCCCTTATAGCGAATTTAAGGATTCCTTAAGGGCGGGCAGGATCAAGGAATTAACGATCACACTCGAAACGATCTCCGGCGAGTGGACGACTGAAAAGGGGACACGAAAGTTTCAGACCATCCGGGTGGAGGATCTTGATCTGGTGAAGGAACTGGAATCCCAGAAGGTGAAATATACCGGTAAGATCGACAGCAAGTGGGTGACCAACATCCTCTCCTGGATCATCCCTCTCATCTTCTTCATCCTCATCTGGAGATTTCTCTTCTCCCGAATCGGACCGGAGACGAGCGTGATGTCTTTCGGAAAGAGCCGGGCGAAAATCTTTGCGGAGAAGGATAAGAAGGTCACCTTTGCCGATGTGGCCGGCATCGATGAGGCGAAGGAGGAGTTAAAAGAGGTCGTTGAATTTTTAAAGACTCCCGGAAAGTTTCAACGCCTCGGGGGTAAGATTCCCAAGGGGGTGCTTCTCGTTGGGGTGCCCGGAACAGGGAAGACCCTCCTGGCCAAAGCAGTGGCTGGAGAGGCCAATGTCCCTTTCTTCTCCATCAGCGGTTCCAATTTCGTGGAGATGTTTGTCGGAGTGGGAGCAGCCAGAGTCAGGGATCTCTTTGCCCAGGCCCAAACCAATGCGCCCTGTATCATCTTCATCGATGAACTGGATGCGCTGGGAAAGGCACGGGGGGTGAACCCCGTGGGCAGACACGATGAACAGGAACAGACCCTCAACCAACTCCTTGCGGAGATGGATGGTTTCGAGTCCAATACAGGGGTCATCATCATGGCCGCCACCAACCGGCCTGAGATCCTCGACCCCGCTCTCCTCAGACCAGGAAGGTTTGACCGGCATGTCGTGGTCGATCGACCCGATATCGTCGGTCGGGAGGAGATACTGAAGATCCACACACGACAGGTCAAACTCTCACCGGAAGCCGATCTGAAGGTAATCGCCTCCAGAACCCCGGGGTTTGTGGGCGCAGACCTGGCCAATATCGTCAACGAGGCGGCCTTGCTCGCCGCCCGAAAAAATAAGGACTCGGTGGAAATGGCGGATATTGAGGAGGCGATCGACCGTGTAATCGCAGGATTGGAGAAGAAGAACAGGCTGATGTCAAAAAAGGAAAAGGAGATCGTCGCCTTTCATGAATCAGGCCATGCCATTGTGGCCTCCATCCTGCCGGGCGCCGATCCGGTCCGTCGAGTCTCCATCATTCCGAGAGGCATCTCCGCGCTCGGCTTTACGCTTCAACTCCCCACAGAGGATCGATACCTGATGACCCGATCAGAACTCCTGAACCGTCTCGCTGTGCTTCTGGGAGGCCGGGTCGCCGAGGAGATCGTCTTTGAAGAGATCTCCACCGGCGCCCACAACGATCTCCAGCGGGCCACCGACATTGCCACCAGTATGGTGAAGGAATTCGGGATGAGTGAAACGCTCGGTTACGTCACCTTCGAGAAGGAGAAGAAATCCTTCTTTTTCCCCTCCCTTGGTCCGTCGAGGGAATACAGTGAGGAGACGGCTAAAAAGATCGATGAGGAGGTAAAAAAGATCATCGATCAAACCTATCAAAAGGCGAAAGAGCTTCTCGTTTCGAAGAAAGATAAACTGGAAGAACTGGCCCGCCTCCTCCTTGAGAAGGAGGTCGTCGAGGAGGCGGATCTGAAGAGGGTCCTTCAACCGCCGCTATAGGGAATCACGGTGAAAAGAATCTTCAAACATCTCCGGACAAAGATCTTGGCAGGAGTGCTCGTTATCCTGCCTCTCGGGATCACCATCTTCATCCTGAAGTTTGTGTATACTGCGCTTGACGATCGGGTCGGCCCAATAGGGCCGGAGGTGACCTATTTTCTCTTTCACCGGGAACTCCACATCCCGGGTCTGGGGATCATCATCTTCTTCCTGCTCCTCTACCTGTTGGGCTTGATCGCAACCAATGTGATGGGCCGCAAGCTGGTGGGCTGGGCGGATCGCTTTTTCACCAATCTCCCGATCGTGAAGAACATCTATCTCTCTTCAAAACAACTGACCGATGCCTTCTCCGCTACACGAAAAGGCTCTTTCCGCCAGGCCGTCTTCGTCGAATTTCCACGGGAGGGAAGTTTCGTCCTCGGTTTTATCACAAACGAACTCTCCGACCTCACACCGCAGACGAAGGTGACCGTCTTTGTCCCGACGGCTTTCGTCCCTCCTCAGGGCATTCTCCTCTTTCTTCCCAAAGAAAGGGTCATCCCCTCTCATCTGACCATCGAAGAGGCGATCAAAACCATTATGTCGGTGGGGATCGTCACTCCCCCATTCCTATCCGCTCCCTTATTCAGTCCGGAAACGGAAAAGGATTCGATTGAAAATTTGGAAAGGATGAAGTATCCTAATTCAAAAATCGAAGGAGGGCCTTGAACATGCTTCTATTATTCATCCTGATAGCTGGGCTTGCGCTTATTCTCTCAATTATTGTGGCCTTCGGCGCCGGAATGGGCGCTCCGGTTGCGCTCATCATCTCGCTCATCTCCCTTGGCTTTTCCATCCTGGCCCTTCATCGGACAGGAATGACCCTCGATCTGAAAAAGAGGATCGAATCTTCCGAACCCCCTCAGGATTTAAAGAAGCAGGTCGATGCCATGATCGCCATGACCGATGCCTTGAGGGAGAAGACCGCGGATGCTCTGGACCGGTTGGAGAAAGTGATCCGCAAAACAGAAAAGGTTGAATAAGGCAATCTTCAATGACCTTCAAGGGCTTCTATGACTGAGACGCTTAAGACCCTCACCTCCTGGCTGACCACCTCGGGAATCAAAATCGTAGGCATCCTCATTGGCCTCGTCATCCTCTCCCAGATGTCCCGGTGGATTGCCAAATGGATGGAGAAATTTGTTTATGAGAAAGATCCCCTGCAGGCCTCAGAGGCGAAGAAGAGAGCCCATACGCTGGGCAATATCCTCCGGCATGCCTTTCTCATCATCATCACATTCGTCGCCGTTTTGATGATCCTCGGAGAGCTGGGAATTCAGCTGGGGCCTCTGCTGGCCACCGCCGGCATCGGAGCGCTGGCCATCGGTTTCGGGGCGCAGGGTCTGGTGAAGGATGTGATCAGTGGTTTCTTTATCATCCTTGAGAATCAATACCGGATCGGGGATGTGATCGAGGTGGCAGGCGTCTCAGGACTGGTGGAATCGGTAAGCCTGAGAAAGACGGTCCTGAGGGACCTTCAGGGAAAGGTCCACACCATCCCGAATGGCGAGATTAAGGTGGTGAGTAATTTCTCAAAGGAGTGGTCCCGCTCGGTTCTGGACTTGGGCATCTCCTACCGGGACGATATTGACCAGATCGTCGATCTCCTGATCCAGATTGGAAAGGAAATGGAGTCGGAGGAACCCTATAAGAGTGCCATCCTCGAGCCCCTCCAGGTTCTGGGGGTCGAAAAATTTGATGAATCCCAGATGGTCATCCGGATGATGGTGAAAACCGTTCCCCTGAAACAATGGGAGGTGGGAAGGGA
>JASEHH010000162.1 GCA_030017685.1 Thermodesulfobacteriota bacterium
GAGAGAAGTGGGGATCTTCGATCCATTCCACTCCTAAATGGACAATCTGGGTTGAGACGTTATTTCGTTGAAGGAGATCGGCAAGACCTAAAAGCCCCATTGGCAGGAAGTTGATCCAGGTGAATTCACCGATGGGCCGGTAATAGTTCTGTAACTTGGGGACATGGACAAAGAGGCAATCCACCTTTTCCATTGGGCGAATTGTAAAATGTCCGGAGACCGTATTGCAACCCCACCCTAAAAATTGACAAAGGGCAAAGCGCATGGGGCACAGGGTTATCTTTTTTTTAGCTCTCTGCTCTTATGCATTTGTCGGAGGATGCTTCTTGCCGCAAAGAGGCCTGAGAGGCTGACTCCCACGATCCCATGGGAGGGGCGTGTATAATGCCCGACCTGAAAGAGTCCAGGGATTGAAGTTTGATGGGAAGGTCTCAAATGTCCGATCTGCTCGGGTATGGAGGCAAGGCCATACATGGCGCCCAGCTCATTTCCCGTATATCGCTCCAGCGTCAATGGAGTGGCGGCTTCGTAAAAGAGGAGGTGATTTCTTAAATCAGGAATCAACTTCGATTCCAGCTGTATGAGAATCTGCCGAGAGAATTCTTCTTTGATCTGCTGACGTTTGCCTGGACCCTGCTTTCCCCATTCTTCCCCATACGGATAAGGGGCGACCACAAGAATTTTCACGATGTGCTGTCCATTCGGAGCCAGCGAAGGGTCCAGTAGCGTGGGAACCGATACGATCAGTGTGGGGTTCTTCGGGATCTCGCTTCTTCGCATCATCCGGTATTCCTCTTCCAGGTCGGAAAGGGCTCGAAGATAGGTGAAATAAGGAAGGCCCATTTGATTCAAGTTCAGGTCGGTTGCCACATAGAGGATAAAACTGGAGAGGGAATATTCGAAACGCCCCGCCTTTTTCAACAAGGGTCTTTGAAATTCAGGCGGAAGCATCTTCATGAGGAGATTAGGGTTGACATTGGAGATGACCAGGGGCGCCTCGAATACCCTTCCCTCTTCTGTGAGAACTCCTATCGGCCTTCCATCTTTCATCAGGATTTGATCCACTTTGGTGTTTAATGAGATCTCACCGCCGGAATTGAGAAATGAATCCGCCATGACCCTGGAAACCTTTCCCATCCCGCCCCTTGGATAGAAGACACCCTCCATCAGGGCTTTGTTGATGAGAGCGGCCACCAGGAGAAAGGAGAGCCGCGAAGGGGGTTCTGTCGCAGGAAGGGTGTGAAGGGCCATCTTGATCTCCCCTCCCCTGAACAGCTTATCGAGAATCGTTTGATGAGTGGTCCGGTGAAGCCGGATGAGATTCCTGAAATAGAAAGGGAAGAGAATCCTCTTGGTCAGGGTCATCCCGGAGTAGGACCTTATCTCGTCTCCGATCCGTTTCACCAGAGAAAGATAATCCTTCAATCCCTTCTCTTCCTCCGGAAAGAGATCCATCAGGGCATCGGCATAAGAGGAAAATCCTCCTTGTTTGAGAGAGATCTCAAATCCGGGATAGATGTTTCTAATGTGATGGATAGGGATAAACTCTATGGCTTCATGGGCATCGATCTCTCTCAGAATCTGATAAAACTCCCCTCCCTCCTGACACCCTCCGAGAAAGGTTCCTGTCGCATCAAAGGTATATCCTCCCCTTTTGAAAGATACGACATAGCCTCCCACCTGTCCCTCTTTTTCGAGAAGAAGGATTTTCCGCCCCTTCCTGGCCAGGAGGGCTGCGACAGTCAATCCTCCCATTCCGGCCCCGATCACGATGGCGTCACAGGGTTTAGGGTTCATTCGATCTCCTCTTCCATAGAATCAGGAGCGTCGGGAGAAGCATGAGCGAGGCGATTAAACAGAATCCCATCCCCAAAATCGTCACCCATCCCATGGTGGAGAGCGCCTGGTAGCGGGCCGTGACCAGGGACCCGAATCCTAACATCGTCGTGATGGTGCACATCGTCATGGCCCTGCCTGTGGTGGACAGGGCGTGGACCGGATCTTTGCCTCCCCCCTCCAGATAACGGTGCATCAAATGGATGCTATTATCGATGCCCATTCCAATGATCATTGGAAGGATGATTGCATTAACAAAGTTGATCCGGATTCCCAAAAGAGCCATCGCCCCTAACATCCAGATCAGCCCCATCACCAAAGGCATCAACGTAAAAAGAGTGATCCTCCATCTTCTGAAATGAGAAAAGACCAGGAGGAGAATGATCAAAAATGAAATGGGTGCGAGCAGGAAGAGGTCCCCCTTGACCACCCGGAGGATCTCCGATTCCACCCTCTCTGCTCCTGTGATTGAAACGCCCGGAAGGTCTCTCTCCAGTTGATCAAGGGATAGTCTCCCCTTTTGATAGTAAATCTGAGAGACGACCCTGTGTGTCTCTCCCCGCTTCTTGAGGAGAGGTTCAATCCCCCTTCTTCAAAGGGCTTTGCTCCAGGGAGGCGATGAGTGTTTCAGGCGAAAAGATTCTTTCATTGCCCAGGTTCATCTCTTCAAGGCTCTGGAGGATATTTCGAAACTCACCCACTTCAAATCCATTCTCATCTAAGGCTTTGATGAAATCTTTTCTCACCTTTTTTAGGTCGATCGATTCCCGGATCGCTCTCCCGATCCTCATCTGTTTTTCCGGAGAAGGGATGAGCGAGGAGAGAGAAACGAAGGAATCGATCTTTCCGTCTTTTTGATATCCTTTAAGGGAATGGATCGTCTCTTCCTCTCTGGAGAGGAGCGCAGAAAGGTCTCTCCCCTCCTGAATGACCATCGCCTCCCATCTTCTTCCTCCAAAGGCCTTCGCCATCCGGTCTAAAACCTCAAGGGATTTTATCTCCTTCGGCCTCAGGTTTCTGAAATCTCTTTCCACTTCGACCTGGAAGGCAAAGAAGGCGAAAAAGAGGGTGATCCCGATTAAGGTGAACAGAGCGTGCAGGGGATACCTCTCCAGAAGGGAGGAGAGGGTTTTGAACCTCAAGGTTTGAATGGGCGGATAGGAATAGGCTTTCTTCCTTCCATCGACCCATATGAGAAAAGAAGGAAGGACAAAGGTGATGCAGAGGAGCGCACAGAGGAGCCCGATTGAGACGATAAATGCCAGTTCCACGATTCCCCTCACCCGAGAGAAGTAGAGAATGGCGAAGGCAAAGATCGTCGTAAAGGCTCCTGTCCAAATACCCAAACCTGTCTCGGTCAGGGTGGTTTCAATAGCGGATGAGACATCCCTTCCCAATGCCCTCTCCTGCTGGTATCGATCATAGAGATGGAGGGCGAAATCAATCCCCAGGCCGACCAGGATCGCAGCAAAGGCACTCGTCAGAATGTTCAAATTTCCCAGGGTCAGGGAAGCAATCCCCATCGTCAACTGGATTCCCCCAAAAAGGGGAAGACCGACAAAGAGGAGAGTGATCCACCTCCGGTAGACAAAGAGGAAGAGAAGGAGGACGAGGATGAGGGAGGTGATGAAGGAGCTCTGCATATCGAACCGAAGGGTCTTTGCCTCGGCTGTGGCAATGGGATGGGCGCCGGTAAAGGAGACCTTTATGCCTTTGGTCTCCTTAGTATGGGCCGAGGATACGAATTCTTTCAGTCTCTCCATCAGGGCGCTGGAGAAAGGAAGATCGGTGGCGGGTCGCAGAGGTTCTGTGATGATTAAAAGGGTATTTCCGTCTTTCGAGAGAAAGAGATTGCTCGACTCATCGAACTCCATGCCCTTCATTCCTGCCCTCCACTTCTCCATGAAGAGCCACCGCATCTCAAAAGGATCGGCCCGGATCAAATCCTTCATCGCAAAGGAGGCCTGGCTGATCAAAACCCTCTTGTTCTTCCGAACCTGTTTCGCGATCTCTGATTCTGTCCACTTCTCCTTCAATCTCGGGATATCCCCTTCATCAAGGAAGAGATGGAGATGGGTGAGAAAGAGCGAGAATGCCGGCATGGCCTTTTCCAGGTCTTCTGCCTCCACTTTCTGGTAACGGACATTTTTAAAAGCCGCTTTCCCATCAACCTCCAGCCTTTTTAATCCTTCTGCCATCCTCATGCCAGAATCGATGAAGTGGTGGGCTTCGACTCCCTTTTCCTTCTCCAGGAGGATAAAGAGGAGGTCGAATGTCCCGGCCTCCTTCAGATTCTCCATATAGAGTTTGATCGGACCCTTCTCGGCAGGAAAAAGCTTCAGGAAATCGGGATCGAATCGAAGGCGGCCTGTGAGGAGAAAGGCCATCGCAAAGAGGCCGATGAAGATGAGAAGGATCTTCCGGTGGTGACGAAGAGAGAGATGGGCAATTCCTTTGAGTATTTTCTTTCGCATGATTGAAAAACTTCAATCTTCATTTAGGGAGATGAAAGTGATTATAACAGAAGCGTATCGAATAGGAAAATCAGAAACTGATTAACGCTTTAAAAATAGCTTTAAACATGGAATTCTCAGGATCGTCATTCCTGCCCCGATTTCCATCGGGATAAACTCCAGCAGGAATCCAGGTGTTTTTATCCTATGGTTCCCTGCTTTTGCAGGGACAGCGTCTGGATTCCCGTTTGCACGGGAATGACACAATAGATGAGACTGATGAAGCCTTTTTCAAAGCGCTAAACGGTTACTAAAATCGTATTTATGAAAAAGCCCTTTACAAGAAAGACCGGATCGAATTAAAATGCGAGGTCATGGGCGTCAGAAAGATATTAAACCGTGATTTTCTTCTCACCTTCTCTGCTCAACTGACCTTCTCCTCCTCCCTCTTC
>JASEHH010000163.1 GCA_030017685.1 Thermodesulfobacteriota bacterium
TGGAAAAAACATCCTCTCTCACCTCTGCATTAAGTTAGCGCTTATGCCCGTCAAGGGAGTGGGAGAGAGTGCTTCTTTTTTAATTCTTTTTCTCTACTCGTCGTTAAAATGTTTGAGGTTGGAAGTCTCAGGGTTGAGGCTAAAAACCTCTTTTTCCTCCATCCTCCAGCCTCATACCTTTATCACAGTTTAAAGCTGAAAAATGTGAGGGCTTATAAGTAACATGCCTTGAAACGCAATCGTGGTTTATCGTCCGTAAAGCGCCTTCCACCCTTCAGAGTGAGAAATGGCCCCTGGTTCGCAAACGGCAACGCAGGGTGCGGGCTGCTCGCAAAAACCAGGCTTGCAGGGAGCGCAGGAATACCTCACCTTTTTCCGCTCATCGTGTTTTACAAATGCCACGGGTTCCTCCCGGAAGATGTCAAACTCATCCGGGCCGACTTCAAGAATCTTTTCAGGGCAGACCTCCATGCACTTTCCGCAACCATTACACTTATCAGTGTCGATAGTAACGTACCAGTCGCCAGACCCATCCTTAAACCCGTAATTGGCAATCATCTTTTTCCTTTTAAATAAATCCGCATTCCGAATTCCGCAATCCGAAATCGGAGGTTAGGCTTTGCGGGCACTCTTCGCCTTTCCCATCTTCAGGAATGCCTGTCCAAAGAGGGCTGCCCCCATGGCACCAGCGAGCTGGGTATCGAAGGGATAGTTCTTCTTGCGATACTGTAAATTCGCCCAAGCCTGTTCGGCGGTCTTAATCCCGAGTTCCTTTTCCAACCTCTTGACCACTCCCTCATTCTTAGCGATCCCGCCGGTGATGACAAATTTCTCTTTCACGCCCAGTCGCTTGAGAAGCTCCATAATCCGGTGGGCCATTGCAGAACAGTAAGCGGCCACGATCTCGTTTTCTGGAACACCCTGTTCAAGAAGTCCTACCACCTCGCTCTTAGCGAAGACGACGCAGGTGCTGCTGATGGAGGGAGGTTCTTTCGATATCTGGAAAGAGCGGGGACCGACCTCCCAGACAGGGACATGGATAAGATCTGCAAAAACCTCCATGCCACGGCCGGTTCCAGCCGCGCACTTGTCGTTCATTATGAAGTTAAGAACCTTCGCGCGGTCATCGACATTGATGGCCTTGCAGTCCTGACCGCCCATATCCATTACCGTTCTGACATCAGGGCCATACATGAAATTGGCTCCACGAGCATGGCAGGAAATCTCGGTGACCGCCTGCTGGGCCATGGGCACATTGACCCGGCCATAGCCGGTGCCGATACAGTAGTCAATATTCTCCAATTTCAAACCAGTCTTCTCAAGCGCATAGTCCATTCCCTTTTTGGCGCTGTTCGGGCTGTCCGAACCCGTGCGTGTATTGCCGAAGGCAAAAAACTCACCATCCATTAAAATCACGACCTGAGTGCTGACAGAGCCCACGTCGACTCCGGCGGTGACAAATTTACCTTTTTCCCAATCGATATCCGGATTTACCCAGTTGGTTTCAGGCCATCTCCAGAACTCAACGGGTTTTCCTTGCTGAACCATTAAATTCTCCTTCTTATTGTTAGCGGTCTCAACATAGTCTATACATAACCCCACCCAACCCCTTACCTTAGAGACTGTGTCGTAATATAAAAAAACCTACTTTTTGAAAAGGGGGAGAGGCGGTCGGGTGGAAAAGATTTAGAGCGGTAACCTTTAACCGTTCGGATTCGGGCGTGCCAGGCGTATGAAAACATACGATTTTATACAAGCGACAATTTCCCATCATCTAAAAGACCCGCATTCTAAGTCTTTGGAGCCTGACTGCCTCTCTCCCTTTTCTTGCGATTATGACACAGTCTCTCAAAGGGAGGGGGGAAGTTATTCCTTTTATTCGAGAACGCCAGAGAGAGCGGCATCTGCCGCACCGATTGCTCCTATGTAATCGGGATCCTCCGGAACGGTGACCGGCATCTCGATATTCTTTTGGAGAGAGTCCACAAAACCGGCATTTTTAGCCATCCCGCCGACAACCACCACATCCTTTTCTAGGCCCACGATCCGGGCGACCGAGCCGACTCTACCCGCAACAGCGTCCATCACAGCCCTGGAGATATCGGGTTTGGAGGTCTTCTGATGGATGAGGGAGACCACTTCCGATTCTCCGAAGACAGCGCACTGGGCATTCATCGGAATGGACTTTGTGGAATCGAGTGCTATCTTTGACATTTCTTCGACCGAAACCTCCAGGGCCCGTGACATGGCTTCGACAAATGTCCCGGTCCCGGCGGCGCACTTGTCATTGATGGCAAAATCTAAAACCTTTCCTTCAGGACTCACCTTGATGGAACGACCTTCCTCAGCTCCCACATTGATCACCGTCCTCGCATTGGGGAACAATTTGATCACCCCCCGGGCATCCGCGGCTGCATCTGCGATGGAACCATTGGCAAAGGCAACCCGTTTGGCCGCGCTTCCCGTTGCTACCACACGCTCCACATCTTTTCTCGTCAGGCCCGCCTGTTTGAGCACCTGCTCATACAAGGCCTCGACCGCCTCTGCCTTTTTGATTCCGGTAGGCGAGGTTCCCTTTCCTATAATCTGACCATCTTTCTTGATCACGATATGTACATTCTTACCACCGACATCAATGCCTGCGACTATCATTTCTGAACCTCCAGAACACTTCCCACACATCCGTGGAAGAATCGGTCGTTGAATTCCTGCTGGAGCCTGAAAGCCGCCCTCATGCCGGTGCAATGAGAGACACCGATCTTATCAATCGTCATCTTCTTGAGAGCCTTGATCGATTCTTCAAGCTGTTCCGGTGTCAAGAAATCTAAGTGGGTTCCTCCAAGGATGGCTTTAAAGTTTTCTTTCCCTGTTTTACGGATCACATGATCAATGATGTTGATCATTCCGGAGTGGGCGCAACCAAGGACCAGGACAAGCCCCTTTTCGGTATCCAGGACGAGGGACTGATCATCGAGGAAGATGTCCGGAGCCGTTTTTCCATTGATTTCGGAAAAGAGCCTTGGGTCCGGTTTTTCAAAGAGGGTTTTTCTTGGCACCTCCCCGGTCAAGAATATCCCTTTCTCGACCTCTATGAAACCTGAATTTAAAATAAAGTTAGCCCCCAGGGATTCGAGGTAGGCTTTCTTATAGGGAATCCCCACAAATCGCTTCTTCTCTTCCCCATTTTCTTTATGGACGGCAATCCTGTCCAGGAAAACATGCGGATGGATATGGACATCCACTTGACCTCTCAGTTTCAGGACTTCGGGTAGACCTCCGCTGTGATCAAAGTGTCCGTGGCTTAAAAAGATTTTCTTAATGTTTCTTAAGTCCTTGTTGAGGACAAGAGAGTTTGCAACAACCGAATGGCCGCTGCCGGTGTCAAAGAGGAACTTTTCTCCTCCCGTCTCAATAAAGGCCGAGAAACCATGCTCTCCTGCACCAACCAGTTTCCCAACTAAATTTTCACATAATATGGTTATTTTCATCTGTTCTTACCCTCCAAAATGCCAAGGGCTTCTTTGACCAGATTTTTCTCATGTTCATAATCCGTCATCCTCTGGATCATAATCTTCTGGGCCATGACCGGGCCTGCTCCATGCCAGGTGCCAACTCCGTGCTGACCGGCTGTCCAGTTCTGAAGGAGTTTTGTAACTTTCATGATATATTCGGTCGGCACCTCACTGCCAAAACCCAGAAACTCCTCGACATATTTTTTCGTCTCGGGATTTTTCAGTTCCTTTAGAGAGGGCAGGGTGACGATGAGACCTCCGCCGATATCTCCTGCCAGAGCCATGACCCGCCAGAACGCATCACAGATATTGAGCTTTGACACATTTCCCATCAGCTCATCCGGGAGGAAGACGCCCGAACCTTGAGGTTCTTCCTTTCCGAGATTGGCCGCAGCCAGTCCGCAGGCCCTTCCAGTCTCCCTGAGAACGACCATTTCCGTCAATTCGTCATTGATATGCTGGGCTTTTTCAAGACCTTTATATTCCTGAAGGAGCTTACAGGCTCCGATGATGAGATTCATAAAGCCAACCTTGCAGGTTCCTCCGCAGGTCATCCGGTGGGTCTTGGCAAAGCGTTCGACAAATTTCGTGGAATAGTCGGTCTCTCCGAGGTGAAACACCCGCTCATAGGGCACAAAGACATTGTCAAAGACGACCATGGCGGTCTCTCTCTGGCCAAAAAGGGGATTTCCCAGCTCGAAGATGTCCTCGGCCATCTCTCTTTCCGCTGAATAAGGGGAGTACTGACAGATATAGGTGAGACCCTCTGCATCAGAAGGAATGGCAAAGGCAAGAGCGTAGTCCCCTTCCTCTTTTTTCTTTGCGGATTGGGGAAGGACAACCAGTTCGTGGCTGACAAAGGCTCCGCTGATATTGATCTTTGCTCCCCGGACAACGATCCCATCCGGTTTCTTCTCCACAACCTTAAGGGATAGAAAGGGATCCGGCCAGTCAATGGCCCGCTTTTTACGGTCTCCCCTCGGTTCAGTCAAGGCGCCTGAGACAGCGAGGTCGTTCTCCTGGACCCACTTGAGATATTTGGTAAACCGGTTGTGATATTCTGTGCCGAGGTTCTTGTCCATCTCCCAGGTCGTGCTGGCAAGGCTATGAAAGGCATCCAGCCCGGGACATCGGTAGATACAGGTTCCCAGCCTTTCAGAGGCAAAAGTTCCTGCAATGGCCTTGGCCGTCAGATCCTCTCTGCTACGGCAGACATAGAC
>JASEHH010000164.1 GCA_030017685.1 Thermodesulfobacteriota bacterium
CCCTCTCCCCCTGCCTACCGGCCCCGGTCCCGACCGAGGGCCGGTAGGCAGGGGGAGAGGGCGGGGTGAGAGGGCTAAACGTGATAGGCAGGTGATCATATGATGAAAAAAATCTTTCCCGTCCTTATTGTCGTTCTGTTATTTCTGAACGGTTGTGCCAGTAGGCAACCACCCCCTCCTCCCAAAGATAAGGTCAAAACGGAGTTCCTTCTGGTCGGTCACAGATCTCCAGCCGGTCAACCTGATCATTCTCAAGAGGCTCTGGAGAAAAAGAAGGAAATCTATCATGCCCTTAAGAATTTGAGCGGCCAGAGCCACATTGTGATCATCTACGACGCTTCGGGCAGTATGAGAGAGAGGCTTGGAGAGAAAGAGCAAAAAAGGTTTGAGGCGGCTTATGAGGGATTAAAACAGATTGTGTCGCTCTTCCGGCCGAAGGACGATGTCAGGCTCCTCGTCTTCGGCAGTAAAAAGGTCTCCGGGCTTACCTCTGAAGGCGTGATCATCCGGAAGGATTATGTCAGGGCTATGGAAGCCTGCGCCGATGTGGAACTGGTCTACAGCTCTCAGAAGGAGGGCTTCGATCAAAAAGACTTCCTCAAGGCCATCCATTTTCTTGGATCGGAAAAGGCCTATATTGGGGATACGCCCATTGGGTATAGCGTTCTGAAGGCTCACAGCCTTCTCAAGGGGTTGGACAACTCCACGGCCATCCTGATCACGGATGGAGAGGAGACAGGGCCTTTATTGGCTCAAAATATCTCCAAAGATAAGGCCTGGGAGCAGAGGCTGAAAAGGGAGTATCCCAACTTCGATGATCTGACCGTCTCGGCGTTTGATTCGATCAAAAAGCTGGTCGATGAGAAGATCCATTTCAGCCCTATTCTCTATGGCCTTCGAGGCCCCGAAGACAAGGAAGGTCAAAAGGTCAGGGATTTTTATCATAAGCTCGCCACGGCAAGCGGAAGCGTCTATCTCGAAGCGGTCACCCCTCATGAGCTGTTGAACGCCTTCATGGATGCCGAGATGATGTCCTTCACCTATGGCCTTTACTCAACAGAATCTGACAAAAAGGGCCAACGGATGGCAAAGGGAAAGGTTGGAATTCCCTTGACGATCGAAGAGGGAAAATACCTTCTCAGAACCGATACTGAAAAACCTTTCGAGCAGGAGGTCGAATTAAAGCACCGGGTAAAGAATGTCTATTCTTTTAATATAAACAAAGATGGCAAGATGAGTCTGATGGCCATCGGAAATCCTTGATTCAGGAAAGGACAAGTAAATGAAAACAGTGTGGTTGACCTCCATAATTCCATCCGAAGAGGGGGTAAAGAACCTGATCGCCCAATTGAAGCCTTATGGTCTTGATGTGAGGGGTCATTTTTGGGAGGACGAGATCAGTAAAATGGCTTGGGCCAAGCCGAGAGAGGAATTGATTAAGCCTGACGTTTTGCTCTGGCTCATTCTCACCTCAGGTGAGAATTTAAAAACCCCTTCGGTTCGATATGGCCTCTCCCTTCTAGCCCTCACCATCCAGGCCAAAAGAGGTATCTCCTTTCCAATGCTCATTCTTCTAACCGAAGGGGCGGCTCCCGCTGCTGAAACGCTCCCCACTCCTTTGAGGGGAAGTGATTTCTTGTCCCTGACTGATCCGGCGATGGCTGCCAAACTGGTCGTAAAGGTGAACACGCCCGTCAAAGAGATCGTTTCAGAATATCGTCTCGATACCTATGGCAATCCCCATATTGGGCAATGGATCGAAGTGGGCCCCTGGACTGGCTCCTGGCCAGGAGCGATGTTTGGAGTATCAGGCGCTGAGATCACCTTCCATGCGGTCGGCCCCAAAGGAAGCCTTCCGACCCTATCGAGCCTTCGTTATCCATTAAAAGGTTTGAAATTGAATTTGGCCGGAAAGGAATATACAGCCTGGGCCGCTCAGAATGAGATGAACGCTGATACCTCTTATTTCGTCAAGCTGGAGGGGTTTCCGGAATCCATTCTCTTCGGCCCCTATGCCACAGAAGAAGAGGCCGATGTTTTCGTGGTTCAGTTAAAGTGATGGATGGTTGTCCGGGGATGACCGTGCTCAAGGAGAAATCCCTAAATACTGTTTGACAGCTTACTGGATGTTTAATATAATTCAATCTGTTTCAACCTTTCCTCCCAAGGGAATGAAGTTATGGCTGATTTGGGGGCAACACGCTTTGGGAAGTACCTCCTTTTAGAAAAACTGGCTGTTGGAGGGATGGCCCAGTTATACCGGGCCAAGATCACGGGTATCCAGGGCTTCGAGAAGCTGATTGCCGTCAAGACCATCCTCCCCCACCTGGCTAATGAAAAAGAACTTCTGACCTCCTTCATTGACGAGGCTAAGCTTGCAGCCTTGCTCCACCACCAGAACATCGTTCAGATCTACGACTTCGGACCCATGGAGGATTCCTATTTTATTGCTATGGAGTATCTCTTCGGAAAAGACCTCCGTCAAATCTTCAGTAAGTCGCAGGAAAAAGGGATGCCCATCAGTAACGAACTTGCTCTCCATGTCATCTCTCGAATCTGTTCTGGTCTTGACTATGCTCACAACCTGAAAGATTATCAGGGAAAGTCTCTCAACATCATCCATCGAGACATCAGCCCTCAAAATATCTTCGTCACATACGAAGGAGACGTAAAGATCGTCGATTTCGGCATTGCAAAGGCTGCCAGCCAGAGCACCATTACTCAATTCGGCATGATTAAGGGAAAGATTTCCTACATGTCTCCTGAGCAGGCCTCCGGGCAACCGATTGATCATCGCTCCGATCTATTTTCGACGGGAATCCTTCTATATGAAATGGTCACCCATAAACGGATGTTCACAGGGCCGGATACCATGCAGATCCTCGCAAAGGTCAGCAAGGCTGAATTCGAACCTCCGGAAGTCGCCCGCAGTGGTCTGCCCCCCATGATCTATCAGGTCATCAACAGGAGTCTCACAAAAGATCGTGATCAACGTTATCAGTCCTGTGGCGAAATGTTGGCCGACATCGAGGAGTGTATAATCTCGCTCTCATTGCGACCTTCTGCCCGCGGGCTCTCCCAGTATATGAAGGAACTTTTTAAGGAAGAGATCGCCACCGAATCCCGAACGATGCAAGACTTACCGATCGCGGACGTGACATACGAACCCGTTGCTGAGGAAGAGGGAAGGCTGGATCGAGAAGTTCAGGAAAAACCAGAGACCCTGCCGAAAGCAAAAGAACAGGAAGTGAAAAAGAAGCGAGGCGTCTTATATGGAGTGGCCGCAATTATTCTGGCTGCTATCATTGTCGTTTTAGCGTTTTGGTTTAAAGATAGGCCCGCCACAACGCCAACGAAAGAAGCAGCGGTCAAACCCATTCAACCTGCTGTCCCGGACCCATCTGTAAAAACGGCTCCAGGTAAAGAATCTCCAACGGCGGCAAAAGCCAAAGAAAAAGGTCCAGCCCCTGATGTGGAGGCAAAAGCGCTGAGCGACCAGGCGGCTGGGATGATGGAGAAAAATCCCGAGGAAGCAAAATCTTTATTACTCAAGGCCATCCAGTTAGATCCTGCAAGCCTGCAGGGTCACTTCCAACTGGGATCTGTCTATATGAAATTGAAGGACTATCCCCAAGCGATTGAGACATTTCGAAAGGTTGGGGAGCTCGACCCAAAATTTTCTGCCGCGTTTTTCAACCTCGGCTATCTTTACGCAATAAAAAAGGATTACTCAAAATCCGAAGAAATGTACGATCGCGTCGTGAAATTGGCCCCTTCCTATCTTGATGAAGCTCTCTTCAATCTTGGAATGGTTCAAGAAAAACAGGGTAAAAGAAAGCAGAGCATAGAGAACCTTGAACGAGCCCTTTCCGTCAATCCCAATAATGAGATGGCCAAGAAACTTCTTGAAAAATTAAAAAGAAATCCTTAAGGGGAACTTCTATGAAGACGCATCGCTATCCAAAAGTCTACTGGTGGATGATTGGAATGATATTTTTAATGACTCTTGTTAGTTGTAGATCCACAGCCCGGAAACCAGAACCTGTCCCCTCTGAACCTCCTTCCGCACCCTCCGAGCCGGCACCCGCTCCTCAAAAACCATCATCCCCACAAAGGACATCGCCACCCCCTGGCAAGCCTGCTCCTCAACATAAGGAGGCAGCCCCCCTGCCCTCAGAAAAGCCTCTCTCGGAAGAGACATATTACACCCACACGGTGAAGTGGAGTGGTGAGACGGTATCGATCATTGCAGCCTGGTACACAGGCGATCTTGATAACTGGAAGGTCTTGGCTGAGGTCATGACCAGGAACAATCCGAATGCCGATATCAAACGGATTTATGTAGGGAATAAAATTCTCATACCGGAAAGTCTTTTGAAGACTCGGGAGACGATGCCAAAAGAGTTTGTCGATAGCTTTTACAAGACATCAAAACCGGAGAAGGTTGCGCCCAAGCCCGTTCCGCCTCAAGCCGAGGAGGAGCCGAAGCTTTTTGGCCCAAAAGAATTGCCCAAAAAGTAACTTCTCAAGAACAAAGTGTTTCAAGAATCGGTATAGACCAAACGCTTCATTATGAAATTTCAGGACAAGCTGTTATCCTTTGTAAGTGAAGAAAAACAGTCTTTTCCACAAACTACCCTTTTTATTAAATTATCTGCTTTCGAGGCAATTGAAGAATCCAGTTTAAAGGCAACGGATTGGCATCCCCAGGGCGGA
>JASEHH010000165.1 GCA_030017685.1 Thermodesulfobacteriota bacterium
TCAGGCTGTTTCGGTCAATGCCACTTCAGATATCACCTCGATAGGGAAAGCGGACCTCATCCTCTATTTCGTCAAAACCTATCATACGGAAAAGGCCGTCACGGACTCTTTAGTCCTCGAAAAAGAGGATACTGTTTTTCTCACCCTCCAGAACGGCCTTGGAAATGAAGAGACGATCTGTAAACGGGTGGATCGGAAAAAGGTGGTCTTGGGAGTTACGGGACAGGGAGCGACCTTGCTGGGCCCTGGTCAAATTCGCCATGCGGGATGGGGCAAAACCTATGTGGGGGAATTGGACGGGAGAATCACTGAGCGAGTAAACCAGGTAGCTCAAATGTTTCGTAAGGCTGGAATTGAAACAGATGTCTCCTCCCGCATTCATGACTTGGTGTGGGAGAAACTTTTTGTCAATGTCGGTCTCAATGGACTTGCGGCCTTACTTGGATTAAAGAACGGGCAAATCCTGGATTTCCCCGAAACATTGAGATTGATGGAAGCTCTTGTCAATGAAGCCATAGAAGTTGCCAGAAAAAATGGGATTCGGATTGAGGGAAACCCAATCGATAGGGTGAAGGCAGTAATTGAGGCCACCCGGGAGAATCGCTGTTCCATGGGACAGGATCTGGACCGTAAACGGAGGACTGAAATCGATACCATCAATGGGGCAGTGGTGAGAGAGGCAGAGCATCTTGGGATCCCTGTGGCCTATAACCGGATGATCACCGATTTGATTAAAGTTATTGAAAAAAGATTCTAAATTTTCCCCTCACCCCCACCCTCTCCGCTGCCTCTCGGCAGGCAGGCGCAAGGGGAGAGGGAGTCTTATTTTTCCCTCCCTTGACGGGAGGGGATGAAGGGGAGGGTGGAGATGAAAGAGGGATTATGAAAGGAGAGGAAAAAATGGATCGTAAAAAAATTACTCCGGTGGATGTTCAGACGATGAAGAATGAGGGGAAGAAGATCACCATGCTGACAGCCTATGACTATCCCATGGCTCTCCTCGAAGACCGTGCTGGGATTGATATCATTCTGGTAGGGGATTCGGGTGGGATGACAGTCCTGGGCTATGACAACACCCTTCCGGTGACGATGAACGAGATGATCCAGCTCACCAAGGCAGTGACACGGGGGTCAAAATATGCGCTCATCCTCGGAGACATGCCTTTTATGTCCTATAATACTTCGGAACGCGACGCCATCATCAATGCCGGTCGGTTTATGAAGGAAGGGAAGGCTGATGCTGTCAAGCTCGAAGGGGGCGCCAGCGTCAAGGATATTGTCAAGGCCATCGTGAGGGCAGGTATTCCGGTCATGGGCCATATCGGTTTGACTCCTCAGACGATCTCAATGCTCGGAGGGTTTAAGGTCCAGGGAAAGGATGCACAGGCCGCCCAGAAGATTATTGACGATGCTCTCTCCCTCGAAGATGCAGGAGCCTTTTCAGTACTTCTCGAAGCGATTCCAGCCCCGATTGCAAAGAGGATTACGGAGCGCCTCAAAGTGCCTACCATCGGGATTGGTGCAGGTATCCACTGCGATGGCCAGGTCCTGGTCGTACATGATATGCTGGGGCTTTTCGACCGTTTCACGCCTAAATTTGCCAAGCGTTTTGTGAATCTGAGCGAACAGATGCTTAAGGCTTTTGAGGCATTCAGAGAGGAGGTGCTGAAAGGGGAATTTCCAACAGATCAACATAGTTTTCACATCGACGAAAAGGAGTTGAGCAAGGTGAAATAGTGATCAGTGATTTGCAGTGGATGGAATTCGAATAAATTTATTAAAGGAGGTAAAGGATATGGAACGGTTCAGAATTTTATTTATTTCCATCATGGTTTCAGTAATTCTCATTTTGTGTTCAGTTGGTATCAGCATAGCTGCTCCCATCATACTAAAGCTGGCTCATGTCGTGTCTACCTCTGCACCTTATCATATCGGGGCTATGGAACTCGCCAAATTGGTCGATCTGAAGACCAAGGGGCAGATCAAGATTGAGATCTATCCGGGCGGGCAATTGGGAAAGGGTGAGCGGGAGTGTATTGAGGGACTTCAGATCGGCACGATCGATCTTGTTGTCACTTCGACAGGCCCGGTCGGTGGGTTTGTCCCGCAGATGCTGGTCGTTGATCTTCCTTTTCTCTTCAGGGACAACGGCCATGTCGATAAGGTTTTGGATGGACCGATTGGAGAAGGTCTGCTGAAAGATCTTTCGAAGGCGGGAATAAATGGAATCGCCTTCTGGGAAAATGGCTTCAGAAATCTGACAAACAATAAACGGCCGGTCAGTAAACCTGAGGATGTGAAGGGTCTGAAGTTGAGGACGATGGAGAACGAGGTTCATATGGATGCCTTCCGAACATTGGGAGCAGACCCAACCCCGATGACCTGGGGTGAGGTCTATACCTCTCTCCAGCAGGGTGTGATCGATGGCCAGGAGAATCCCATCAACATCATTCGGACCCATAAGATATATGAGGTCAATAAACATCTGTCCCTCACTGGCCATGTCTATTCACCCGCACTGCTTCTGATGAATGAGAAGAAGTTCAAGGGCCTCTCTCCGGATCTACAGAAGGCTCTCATCGAAGCAGGAAAAGAGGCCGCTAATTTTGAAAGAAGATTCATCCGTGAAAATGAGGCTAAAATGCTGGAGGAGTTGAAAGGTTTTGGGATGCAGGTAACCAATCCCGACAAGAAACTCCTTCAGAAGGCCACAGAATCAACCTATAAAAAGTATGAATCGAGGTTCGGGAAAGACCTGATAGATAAGATCGTGGGGACCAAATAGGGAACAGATGTTTTCAAAAATCAGTAACTATGGCAATCAATTTGCGGAAGGGTGTTGTCTTATTCTTCTGGTGGCAATGACCCTTGTGACTTTCGCACAGGTCTTCTTTCGGTTCGTCATCGTCCACTCCCTTCCCTGGTCTGAAGAATTCTCCCGATACGCCCTGGTGTGGGCCTCCTTTTTAGGCGCCTCGATCGCCCTGAAAAGGGGGCTCCACATCGGCGTCGAAGCCTTCGTCACAAAACTCTCAAGAGAGAAAAGGCGATGGATCTATCTCCTCACATTGATGATCATCATTCTCTTTCTCCTCACTGTGATCGTCAAAGGGGTCGAGATGGCCTTCTTTAATATGAGGCAATCCTCGCCTGCGATGAGGATCCCGATGGGCTTCCCCTATTTAGCGATCCCGATTGGCTCTCTTCTCATGGTCGTTCATCTCCTCGATGAATTGATCTTGGGATGGAAAAGAAAAGTTGGACTTCTTGGAATGGAGAAGACAGAGGAAAAGAAGAGGTTGGAGGCGGGGGTTTTAGATTGCTCTGGATTCTTGGTATCAGCTTTATCTCTTTTCTGATGTTAGGCATTCCCATTGCCTTTGTCTTGGGATTGACCTCCTTTGTGGCCCTTCTCTACTCAGGGAATATCCCCCTCCTGCTGATGCCCAAGGAGATGTTTTCAGGAATGGACTCCTTTCCCCTTCTCGCAGTTCCTTTCTTCATGTTAGCTGGAAATCTGATGAACGCTGGAGGGATCACCAAAAGGCTCATCAATTTCTGTAACATCCTCCTGGGATACGTAAGGGGAGGCCTGGCTCTCGTCAATATTGTCGCCAGCATGTTCTTTGCCGGGATTACGGGAGCTGCGGCTGCGGATGCCTCGGCCATCGGTTCCATCCTAATTCCAGCGATGACTGAGGAGAAATACGACAGAGATTTTAGTGCCGCAGTGACGGCGGCCGCCTCTACGATGGGTCCGATTATCCCTCCGAGCATTCCGATGATCATATTTGGAGCAATTGCTGAGCTTTCCGTAGGGGCGCTTTTTCTGGCCGGTTTGATCCCTGGGGTGATGATCGGTCTGTCTCTTATGGGTGTGGCCTATACGATCTCCAGAAAGAGGAACTATCCAAAGCAAAAAGTAAAAACCCTCAAGGAGTTCTTCGTTGGGCTGAAGGATGCTTTCCTTGCCCTTCTCATGCCTGCTATCATCATGGGTGGAATATTGGGAGGGATCTTCACACCAACGGAAGCAGCGGTGGTGGCTGTCGTCTATGCCTTCCTCGTCAGTTTCCTCATCTACCGGGAGATTCGCTGGAAAGACCTTCCAAAAGTGTTGATCGATAGCATCGTCACCACCTCGATCCTTATGCTGGTGATTGCCAACTCCGCCACTTTCGGTTGGATTCTCGCTAACCATCAGGTCCCACAGGCCGTGGCCCAAATTTTCCTTTCGATCTCCAACAATAAATGGGTCATCCTCCTTCTCGTCAACATCTTTCTTCTCTTTGTGGGAACGTTCATGGAGACCACAGCATCTCTCATCATACTCACCCCTATTCTCTTTCCTTTAGCTGTTAAAGTGGGAATCGATCCCATCCACTTTGGACTGGTGATGGTTTTGAATCTCGTCATCGGTCTCATCACCCCTCCTCTGGGCGTCTGTCTCTTTATCGCCTGCAGCATCGCCAAGATCACCCTGGAGCAGATCGTCAAAGCCATCCTTCCCTTTCTCATCGCGGCCATCCTGGTCCTCTTCATCGTCACCTATATCCCGGAACTCTCCCTCTGGATCCCCCGAATGGTGATGAAATAGAAATGAAATAGAAATGACTTGAAATTATACGAGGATTGGGGTAATTTATTCCTCAAAGGAGGTGATCGTATGCCAATCTCTGCTTATGTCTTCATC
>JASEHH010000057.1 GCA_030017685.1 Thermodesulfobacteriota bacterium
GATGAGAGAATTTAATCCCTGGATAAACCTTCACAATAATTCGTCATGAACCCTTTATTTGTTATTAAACACCTTAAAACCCTCTAAGTAGTCTTCAAACTCTATGGGGGCTTCTGTACCAAACTCGGCAAGAAGGTCTATGGCTTCACTTATCGATATATCAAGCTTTTTGGCCAGACCTTCCAGAGAAAGCTTTCCCCCCTTGTAATGCTTGAGCATTAGAAATTCCCAGCCATAATCAAGAAGCTCACGAGCCGCTGTTGATCTGTCCTTTCGTTCCAGTCTTGAGAATTCATCAAGCCTCTCCAAATCTCTATCCTTCAATCTCAGGCTTATCACACTCATCCATTTCCTCCTTTAAGACGTTTCGCAGCATCCTCGATTATTTTTTTACTGTATCGGCCATAATGGGATAGTTTTTCAAGTTTTTCAATAGCCATTGGAAGTTCCAATCTATTCTGAGAGACCAGATTAAAAAGAAAGTGGATGGCAGTTGTAAATCTCTGGCCGATAACTTTACATGCTTTTATCGTCGGGCCATCATCCACAGCTATCGGACAGTTGAGACTTCTGGCTAACCAGAGAGATTCAGCTTCTCCAGCCTCTATTCTAAAGTCTCTTTGGATCTTTTTAATTGCCTCTAAATTCCCCGCCTTTTTTACTTCAATCTTTTTTTCTTTGATAAGGGTCGTGATCAAAAGAGAATCTATGCCTTCCTTTGAGAGGCATTCTGCTTTGACTTTTTCTGGGACAATGATTTTTACTTCCCCTGCTATTTTTCTTAGCAATTCTATTTTTGCAAGGAGAATAAGCGTTGAGGCATCAAAAACGATCTCCATGTTTACAATCTACTACATGCGTAATTGTTTGTCAAGGACGCGATCTTTTATCGAGGCCACACCATTTGTGAACTTTTTCTCTTTGACAACGTTAATAAATCCAAATACAATAGCTTCCAGTCTCTGCGTAGGATAATCCAAATGTTTTTTAATCTATCTATTAACCTCACTTTGCTTTTGTAAATTTCGGCTCCAGAAGCTAATTGATAACACTAAAAAACCTGTAACCTAATATTTTTCAAATCAAAAAGAAGGGCTTTCATGAAGAGGATTATATTACTATTGCTGTTTATAAGTTTAATTTTTGCTTCCTTTGTTGACATTGCGATATCTTCAGAATCTGTAAAATTAATAACTGAAGACCAAAAACAGATTTATGCCACCTATTATCCGCCACCTTCTGATAATGCTCCAGGAGTGATTTTCATTCCTGATGCCCGGTGCGATGGTATTTTATTTGGCGGCCGTTTTCCTTCAAATCTTAACAACGCAGGTTTTGCTGTTTTATATTGAACGACCTCGAAAAGTAGTCATTGCGAGGAGCGAAGCGACATGGCAAGCCCTGAGATTGCTTCACTTCGTTCGCAATGACACATGGTGGATGTCAACTTATTTAAGTCGTTCACTATAGTTATGGATCTCAGGTACAAAGACCTCATTGCAAGGGCAAGGGGAAGGGAAGAACAAATTAAGCTTCTTCAAAGTCAGGATACATATGCTCCTGTCAATTATGATCTCAAAAGCGCGCTTGACTTCCTTACTGCCCAGAAAGGAGTGGACCCCGATCGGATTGCTTTGTTGGGAACAAGCTATGGTTCAAGAGTAGCTTTGCACTCAGGAGCAAAATACAAGGTGAAGGCTTTGGTTTTAGTTTCTCTCTCTGGCCAAGAAGCCCTTCCTGGAAAAGCGGTTCGGGAGCTCTTGGAGGAATATGGGGGTAAACCCATTCTCTTTATGACCTCGGAAAAGGATTGGGGAGGAAATTATAAGGCTGCTGAGCACAATAAACTTTATTTTGGCTGGGCAAAAGGAAAAAAAGAATTAAAGATTTGGCCGGGTTCTGACCATGGAATTGACATACTTGATGTTGGGGATGCTTCTGACTTCGCCATTAAGTGGCTAAAGGAGAATCTTTAGAAATGTAGGACTTCATTTATGAAGAGGAGATTACCCAGAAGGGCTGGATGAGATGAGAAAGAAAAGCCTTTGGTTTTATCTGATTCTATTTTTTACCATCGTATCATTATTTGGATGTGCGATGGGTCCACCCGTAAAAAACCTTCAAATAACAAAATCGAATTTACCCACGAGACATCTTATTGAGAACGTTCCCACCTATCGTCAGCCTTATATGGATTGCGGGCCCACTTCCCTCCATATGGTATTGAATTTCTATGGAATGAATTTATCGCAAGAAGAGGTAGGCAGAGTGAGAAGGGGAAGGGGAACCACCGTCTCCGATATGGAATCCTATCCAAGAGGTCAAGGGTTTGAAGTCTATTCCTTCTACGATTGGAGGAAGGAGGAGATAAAATATTTACTTGCTCAGGGGTATCCATTGGTGGTTTTAGGGGTACCCCCTCCAGAGTGGTATAAGACTGGAAGATATTCGGGCGAGGGACACTACGTGGTGGTAGTGGGATACGATGATCAAAAAAAGATCTTTATTGTTCATGACCCAAGCCCTGGCAGAAAGATAGAGATTTCTTATGAGGTTTTTAAAGATTTTCATCGTTCTCATCCAACCCATGACAATTATGTGCTCTGCATTTATCCAAAAAGAAAATAAAAATGTTTGACCCTGATTCCTATTGGAAAAATTCAAAATTAGAGTAGAAGGAAGCTACGATTACCTTAATTACTTAGGGCAAAGTATTGTTTCAAAACAGGAGGGGTGGACATGAATCGGTTTAGATATTGTGGTATCAGCCTATTGGCCATTTTTCTATTCATAACCATCGCTTTTCCCCAGGAAACCCAAACCGGTGAACAAATATGGATACCAATGAAAGTGTCATCCTTTTTGGGTGGGAAAAAAGATTTGAAACTTGAAGCCACGCTCTACAAACCCGAAGGACATGGGCCTTTTCCTCTCCTTATCTTCAATCATGGGTCAACCGGCCCTGGAAAAACCCCTGTTAAACAGACATTGCGATGGGAATCATTTGGAAAGCTTTTTACTCCGTGGGAATTTGTCGTGCTTGCTCCTATGCGGCGTGGCCGTGGGCAATCTGATGGAGACTATGAAGAGCCTTACTGGTGCAGTGATGCTGAAGTTGATCGAGGCATTAAAAATGCAATTCAAGATCTGGACGCTGTTTTTGCCTATGTGAAGTCTCTCCCTTATATCGACTCCTCCCGTATCGTGCTCTCCGGAGTATCCAGGGGTGGAATTCTATCTGTTGTCTGCGCGGCGGAACGCCCTGCCTCAGTAAAGGCTGTCATTAATTTTGTCGGCGGATGGATGGGTGAGGGTTGTACAAAATACATGTACGACCCCAATCTCAGGTATTTTAAACGCTCCGGAGCAAAGACAACTACCCCGATGCTTTTTTTATATGCAGATAATGATAGCTATTACTCGAAAGAAGCCATTAAGAGCTATGCGAGAGCCTTTGAAAAAGCTGGCGGTAAGATTACTTTCCGCCTTTACGAATCGGTGGGGGAAGATGGACATCATCTTTCACGTTATCGGAATGTCTGGCTGAAGGATATGGAGGATTTCTTGGAATCAGTCCATTTGTTATCAATCGAGAAGAAACCAAAGGCTGAATGATCTGATAAAGAGGATCGTATTGTAAAAGGTCATTTCTTAGAGAATTGGATGTGTCTTTGTTCTATATAAAATAAAGGGGGTGGATAAGATGAAAAAAAAGATTTTAATTGTTTGCCTAATTCTATTTTTTAGTCCAGTCGTGTGGAGTCAAGAAAAAATTGAAACTCCACCAGAATGGAAGGTGGGCGACAAGTGGGTGTATAGCTGGAAAAACCAAAAGGGCAAATCGGGAACCGGGAGCAACAGCATTGTTGAGGCAGACAAACTTGTAGAAAGGGTATCATGCTATGTCATGCAAAAGCCCAACCGTCTTGTTTATTACAATAAAGAACTGCAACCCATTGCGGAAGCGGACTTAAAAGGAAAGATTTATGCCCTGGGGCCACCAACCTTATGGATTTTTTGGCCTTTGGAAGTAGGGAAAGATATCGAACAAACTGCTAAATGGAAGAATCTTAGAACGGGCGACAAAATCGAATTTAATCTCAATGGCAAAGTAGAGAAAATCGAAAATATCTCAACGCCAGCTGGTGAGTTTTTGGCTTATAAAATAGTGACGATACTTGGCAATAATTGGTATGAGCGTTGGTATTCACACAAGGTAAAAAATTATGTGAAAATGGTCGACCACCTAAAGGATGATACCGTTGAGAATGTCCTTATAAATTATCAGCTTTCAGATTGAAATCCAAAAGGGGGTGGATGGAATGAGAAAGGCGATCCTTTTGGTTATTATAATCCCTTTGTTTTTATCCGTATTAAATTGCGCCTCGGTAAATGAGACCCAAAAGTCTGATAAATTTCCAGAAATTAAACAGGCAAGGTTCAAGGAGGAAGCGGATAAAGAATTAAGCCATCTTTTTAAAGTAAATCCTGTTTTGACCGAAGAATTACGAAAGCTTCCGGAATTGAAGAGGGGGTTAGATGAAAAAGGATTGTTGGCATTAAATAGGATTGTTAAATTTTATACACAATCATCGAATTCTGAAGAGGTTAAACAGATTTTTGATAGAATCTTAAGTATCGGCAAAAAAGAACGTCGCAAATTTTCTGCCCCACTGCAAGCATTGTTTTGGTTAGCGGAGGAAAACGAAATTCCTTTGGGCGAGAATCTGCTGAAAATACATTCTAAAGAAAAATATAGGGGGTTCAATAAGAATCTGGGTGAGGATGAAGAGGTCATCACATTTGTTTATAACATTTGGAGATATGATACGGATAAATGGAAGGATACAAACGAAATAATAGACCGCCTTAATTCCCCACACCTTTTTGACCTATTTTTCAGAGATAATATTGCTTACGACTTTGATAAGTCTGCGATGAAAAGGAGTGATAGGAAGTATTATGAAAACTGGGGTTCGTATCTTCAATCTGCAAAGGTAACGATCAAGAAGAGGAAAGGAACGTGTGATGATGCAGCGAATCTGGCTGATGAAGTACTGAAAAAGACCGGATACAATGTCAAGCCTTTACAAGTAAAATTCGGAAAACCAAGCTTTACTGGTTCAAATAGGCATTGGGTTGCGGTGTTGAAAGAAGGTGGTTTGTTTTATAAAATAGCGGACGATGCGTATGTCAAGGAGGGGATTGTGGGTCCTTTTAAATCTATTAAAGAAATAGGAGAAAAAGTGGCCGAAAGTCTGGGCACATATATGCAAGATTACTCTTTATCGCAGGTTCCAATTCGATAGAAAAGGAGGTGGATGAGAATGCAGAAGCTTATACTTTTTAGTTTTATTTGTATCTCTTTGTTTGTGACAAATGTTTCTCAATCTCAAGTGAATACTCCGCCTTTGTCTCCCGAAGAGGCTGAGGTCATCAAACCTTTGCAGAAATTTGTTGAATGTTGGTATAAAAGGGACATAGAGTTGTGTATGTCCACATATCACGAAAAAGCAGTTATAGTGACGGCATCTGGAGCAAAGGTTGATAAGAAAGGGCTTAGAAGGATCTTCGCTTCAGGAATGGGGGACATTCATATGTCCTATAATGTTGAAAAAATTGAAATAACTGGGGACAAAGCGACAATAGAATGTATAATGAAATGGGGTAGTAAAGACATTCCAAGAAAAATTGATCTGGTTAAACAGGGAGATGTTTGGCTTGTCATAGGCTATTGGCTTCGTTAAAAATAAGAATATTTTTTCAAGTTTTTGAATGAAGACGGGGCGGGACGTTGTTTTCTATTTCGTTGTTTTTATCTTGGCTTTTTAGAAAAATAGAAAAGAACGTCCCCGGTCAGAAAGACTGAGATAAATACAACGAAAAGGGCAGGACTTTTAAATATCAGAAAGCTTGATTATCCCTTTCGTTCTTTTCATTCTCTCAACGAATTTGTAATCTGCCGTGATTAAAGGCTTCCCTTCTATTCTTGACAATGCAAGAAAATAGGCGTCGTAAACAGGAATATTAAATTTGAACCCAATGGTGATTGCATCTTCCATCACTTTTTTGTCCGCCCTTCTTACCTCCAACCCCATATCAAATACAGAATCCAGAGCTTCATTCACATCCTTTGCCGAAAAATTGGGGTTATATCGGAGTGCATTGGCCAGTTCGTAAAACAATAATTCCGGAATGACGAAAAGTATTGATCGGTCGAGGAGGTTTTGTCTCAGCCGAAGAGAATGATCGAGGTCATTTTCTCCAAACCCGCTGAACCATTTAAGAACCACGGAGATATCCAACACACATTCTTTCATGAATGCTTCTCTCTCCATTTCCTTAACTCAGAGACAGAGTCCCAATTACCCGATTTCTTCCTCAATCTGTCCTGAACTTCAATAGCATACCCAATTTTTTTCCTCTTGATCTCTTCTGCTTTTTGATATTGATAGTCTTTGATCAACCTTTGAGCCGCTTCCCTTAACAACCAGCTCCTGCTCTTCCCCTCCTCCCTTGCGATCCGGTCAATCTCTTCGATTATATCTTCTTTGAAAACAGTATTGATCCTCATCATTTTTATGCCTCCTTATTACACACTTCTTATGTGTAAGATAAATGATCTACTCTTTTTTGTCAACTTTTATTCGAGGCTGGTTGCCGGCTCAGAGAAGATGAAAGAGAAGGCGGGGTAGGTTCCAGGATATCCTGATCTGGAGACGATCATGGAGACAGCCTGGAGATGGCACCGTAACCATCCTGAGGGTTATGGCGATGGGAGGTAAACCCCGTTAGAAATTCCAGCGGGCCTTCGCCGCGCCGAAGTGCCGCGACAGTGAGCTCGCCGCGCATGCGCCGGCGCAGCGGGTTATTTCTAACAGGGTAAAAACAGATTAATCTCCCTTTGACCTCGAGGCTGTGTCGTAAGTCCGTTTATGGTTCGACAAGCCTGTCCCGAGCAAGCCGTTCATCCTTCGAGAGCCTCAGGACGAACGGCTAATTGTGACACAGTCTCCTCAGGGAGTTAAACTTAATATTTTTCGGGCCTCATTGGGAATTGCTACCTCTCTTCCAAGCTCCTTTGAAATCCTCACTATCCTCTCGACCAACTCCGCATTGGTCTTTGCCAGCACCCCTCTGGAGTAGAAGATGTTGTCCTCCAGTCCAACCCGGACATGTCCGCCCATCGTCATGGCAATCATCGCCATAGGAAGCTGGCCCGGGCCGATACCGATCACCGACCAGGTGGAGCCTACGGGAACAATTTCTGAAAGATGGAGAAGGGATTTTGCTGTAGCAGACATACCGCCGACGACTCCCAAGACAAATTGAAAGTGGAGTGGAGGTTTTAGAAGACCTTTTTCCAAATACCGGATACAGGTTTCAACCATTCCGACCTCAAATACCTCCAGTTCGGGCTTAATTCCCTTTGCCAGTGTCTCTTTGGTCAGGAGCTCTAAAAACTCCGGAGGATTGAGGAATACATTCTCCCTCATATTGATAGAGCCTGCATCAAAGGAGACCAGTTCCGGATTTAAGGATAAGGGAACAAGCCTCTCGCGAAATTCAAGATTTCTGCCCGGAATACCGCTTGTGGTCAGGCAGAGGATAACGTCGGTTTCGCTCCGGATACGATCCACGACTTCTTTAAAGACAGAAAGATCCTGTGCCCCCAGACCGGTCTTCGGGTCCCTGACATGGATATGGAGAATCGAAGCCCCGGCCCTCCATGCTTCGATGCCTGATTGCGCGATCTCCTCGGGCAGAATGGGGATATGGGGCGTCTGTTGTCGTGTGATTCGGGACCCTGTAATGCCAACCGTAATAATCAGTTTTTCCATTTGACTTGTCCTATTTTTTTTTCAATCCGCATCCCGCAATCCGAATTCCGAAATGTGTTTAAAGGTCTTCTTCAGTAGCTCGATGATCTCATCGATCTGGTTCTCTTCGATGATCAGCGGCGGGCCTGCCATCACCATATCGCCATTCACTCCATCGACAAAACCAGTGCCGGGATAGAGGACGAGACCGTTCTCAAAGGCAGAATCGATCACTCTCTCGGTAAATCTTTCCGTTCTCGGAAAGGGCTCCCTTGTCTTCTGGTCTTTAACAAACTCGACAGCCGCCATCAACCCTTTTCCCCTCACATCGCCCACAAAAGGAAAGGCTTTCAACTCCTCCAGCCTCTTCAAGAGATAGTCGCCCTTCCGGGGACATTGCTCGATCAGCCTTCTCTCCTCGATGAACCGGAGCACGGCCAGGCCCACGGCGCAAGCGACCGGATGGTGAGAAAAGGTGTGGCCATGGACAAATCCACCTGTCTTCTCCTTCAATCGATCCACAGTTTCACCCCGTGTGATCATTGCTGAAAGAGGGAAATATCCTCCGCTCATCCCTTTTCCCAAGACCATGATATCAGGAGAAAGATTCCAATGCTCAATAGCAAACCATCTCCCTGTCCTGCCCATGCCGGTCATCACCTCATCATCGATCAGGAGGATTCCGAAACGGTCACAGATCTTTCTGACCATTGAGAGATATCCATCCGGAGGGACAAGGGCTCCGATCGTCGCGCCTCCGACGGGTTCGAGGATGACCGCTGAGATCGTCTCCGGGCCCTCCATCCGGATCACATGTTCCAGCGCCTTTGCACATTCGAGTTCACACTGGGGATAGCAGAGGCTGAAGGGGCACCGGTAACAGTAGGGCGGCGAAAAATGAGGAAAGTCGATCAGAAGAGGAAGATAGGGCTTTCTCATCCCGATGCGGCCGGTAAGGGAGAGGGCTCCGAGAGTATTCCCGTGATAACTGTGCCACCGTGCAACGACACGCCATCTCTGGGCCTGCCCTGAATCCAAAAAATATTGCCTTGCAAATTTGATGGCCGCCTCAATCGATTCGGAGCCTCCGGAAAGAAAGTAAATCTTCTCCAATCCTTCAGGCAGGATTCTCCCGAGCGCCTCAGCATACTCCTCAATCGAACCTGTGGTAAACTGGGTCCCGTGGACATAGCCCACCTTGCCCATCTGCTCCATCATCTTCTGGAAGATTTCACTATGCCCATGTCCAATATTTGCCACCAGGGCGCCGCCGGAGCCATCGATATATCGTTTTCCCTTCTCATCATAGAGATAGATTCCATCTCCATGTGTGGCCAGAGGATAGACCCGCCCTAATTTCCGGTAAAAAACATGTCCTTTGGGATAGGTGTACTCCATTCCGTACCTCGATGATCAATGAATTTCTTCAAATAGACCCAGATGTTGCAACATCGAACCCAGGCAGGGGTACTTCCAAACCCTTGCAATTGCGGATTTTTAGAAAATCAAGGGTTACAGAGGATCTCACTTTACGTGAAGTCCCGGTTTTGCCTAAAAACGCATGTAGCAAACTCCCAAAGGTGCCGCTGCAAGGCTTTTACAGCACCCCCGCCCGGTTTCGATATTGTTTTTTTGCAACTGGCGGATAGATTGACACTTTTTTAACCTTTCTCCATTTTCTTTTCAAGAAATATTTGATTCTTTTTCTCCATTCCTGGGGAACCAGGGATTCAGATTCGATAGGCGGGACATTCTCTCCGAGCCAGAGGCTCTTCCCTCCGGGGCAGAAGCCCCTCTGGGGCGGAGCCTGAGCCGGAGGCCTGTCCCGCCAAGACGGGGTTAGACCTGCAGCAGGCCCCGTGTATCGAGGTTGAAACATTTTGCTGAAGATGGGAGATGAAACACTTTTCAAAAAGCAAAAGTGTTACGTAAACCCCGTTAGAAATTCCAGTCGTTCGACCCAGAGGCTCTCGACGGGCGGATCATTAAACCCCACTGGAATTATTCTAAAATCTAACCCCTTTGCAGCCGCCGGCCCAGAGGGCCTCTGGCCCGGAGGGAGCAGCGGGGGATTATTTCTAACGGGGTAAAAAGAAAGAGTTGTCGAACCAATCGTCAGGATTGTCGAATGAGAGGTGTGATCAATCTGTATTTGACCTGTTGCGAGACAGGCGTGATCTGCGTTTGAAAACTTTTACATTTCTCTAACTTCTTAAAATTTCTCAAAAAATGAAGAGGTGGGAGATTAAAAATCTAAAAGATCTAAATGGATTGGCACGGTCGTTGCATTATGAGAAAATAAAAACCAAATGAAAGGAGGTGATTCGAATGAAAAAGTTAATGATCGTACTGAGTCTGGTGTCCATGATGGTTTTGGGTGCGGTTTATTCTTACGCCTATGGCCCTGGTCACAGCCCTCGCGGGAAAGGCGGGCCTTGCTGGGAATCTTCCGAAACAAGCAAAGCGTCTGCTTTAACGCCTGAGCAGAGGACGAAGTTTCAGGAATTGCGCCAGAAGTTTGTGGATGAGACAGCAAAGCTCAGAGGAGCTCTTCTGACCAAGAAACTGGAACTCCAATCCCTCTGGACCAATCCAAAGGCCGAGGCTAAGGCCATTGTCGATAAAGAGAAAGAGTTAAGAGATCTCCAGAACCAGATGAGGGATAAGGGCTTGCAGTTTAAATTGGAAGCCCGGCAATTCCTCACACCTGAGCAGATTGCCGGATTCGGGCCGGGATGCGGAATGGGTCCTGGTTCCGGCCGGGGGCAGATGAGAGGTCGTGGAATGGGCCCTGGACAGGGACCATGTTTTTAATCATTGTCACAGGTTAGGTTCAAAAAGGGGAAGGTCGATGCCTTCCCCTTTTATTTTTGACCCATTCGGCGGCATATGACTATCCTCTGAAACGAGTGTCTTAGCCCCGCTCAGGGTCAAACCTGAGCCTTTGGTCTGAAGCTCACTATGCTTCAAACTGAAAAGTCGAAGGTTTGACATTTTAAATCCATTCCGATATGTTTAAAATAGAATCGGGACCAGGAAGGACCATTAAAGCATGAAATTAAAAATAACCGCCCTCTCACTCATTCTCATCTTCCTGCTCCCGATCTCCTCCTACTCCCAATCGATGGGAATGAGACCGTGGAAGAAAGATGCCCGGTGCTGGAGGGCATCGGAACTCCATCTTTCTCCGGAACAGGGAACTCGTCTCAACCTCCTTCAGCAGACCTATCTCGAAGAGACACAACTCCTCCGGGCTCAACTCGTCACCAAACGAATTGAACTACGTGAACTTCTCACCAATCCCGCCATCAAAACAGAATCCATCCGGACCAAATATCTCGAGCTGGTTGAAACTCAATCCAAAATAGAGGAGAAGGCTATTGAATATCTGGTCAAGGTCCGGAGCCTGCTCACACACGAACAGCTCACATCCTGGTGCCCTGAGCAGGAGTTTCCCCTTTTTCAGCGAATGATGCCCGGTCACAGCCCCATGGGACCCATGAGCCCCAGGAAAACCTTACCCCCGGAAGAATAGGAAGGGATACGGATTGTTCGGAAATAGTAATAATAAGAGAATCAGTAGAAGTTTCTCCCCCATCTACCTTGCGATTTTCTCCGGAATCATTCTCATCATTCTGATCATCAACGGCCTTTTAGAAATCAACCGGACTCAAAAAGGATTCTATCTCCTGCTTGAACGGGAAGCCATTGTCCTCATCCAGCACTTCGAAAAGAATATTCAGGAGACCCTCGCCTCCCTTCAATCCTCCCAGCACTTCTTCGGCATGGAAGAATCGATTGCTGAATATCTCCTTGAAGTCCTCCACGGGGTGGATCAAATGGAGGGAGAAAAACCACTGACCCCTTCCGACCTCAGCTCGCTCATCGATCAATATTCAATCACCTCAATCGAACTCTACGATTCGAAGGGAAATCTTCTTCGGGCCTCGCACACACCTTCTTCCCCGGCCTCCTCTTCCATTAAAAAACGGTCCTTTCTGAGAGACATCCTTGAGAAGAAACATTCGGTCGCCATCGATCTTTTCGAGAGACCTCTGACCGAAGGAGACCTTTTCACGATCGCCATTGAAAGGAAGAGGGCTTCGGGAATCATCGCCCTCCAACTCAGCGGAGAACGGATGAAACGGCTTCTCCGCCAAGTTGCGGTTCAAAGGGCCATCTCTGACCTCGGTCTCCGGGAGGGGATCCTCTTTGTCTCTGTTCAGGATGTGAATCTTCTCATCCTCGCCCATACAGACACCTCTCTGGTCGGGAAAAAAGACGAAGACCCCTTTCTGAAAAGTGGGTTTCAAAGCAATAAACCCCTTTCACGCCTCTATAAGTCCACCAAAGGAGAGGAAGTCTTTGAGGTCGTCAAACCTTTCTCGGTGAAGGATCAACCTGCAGGACTGATCCGAATTGGATACTCCTCCGGAGAAATCCATCCCCTTCTCAGCCAGATTAAAAAGAGCGTTGCCCTTTCGGTCTTCTTCTTCCTCATCCTGGGGGTCTCTGCCACCACGCTAATATGGCTGAACCAGAACCGACATCTGCGGAAGATTAAAGAGATGGAGGACCGGATCCAGTTGGCGGAAAGGCTCTCTTCCCTGGGCCATTTAGCCGCAGGCGTGGCCCATGAGATTCGCAACCCTCTCAATGCCATGGGAATGGGTCTCCAGAGGCTAAAGAGGGAATTTCTTCCCCAGGAGGAATCGAAGAAGGAAGAGTACCTTTCTTTTGCGGATATCATCCTCAAAGAGGTCCGGAGGGTCAATGAGATCATTGAGCAGTTCTTAACGCTCTCACGGCCCTTTCAGCTCAGGCTGAGAGACGGCTCACTCGTAGAACTACTCAATAATCTTGTCGCCCTCTTTCAGGAGGAGGCAAACTCCCAGGGGATCACCCTCCGGCTAAAAGTGGTGCCCGGCATTCCTTCCATCAGGATGGATGATGAGAAGTTGACACAGGCATTTATCAATATTATGAAGAATGGTATGCAGGCCATGGAAAACGGCGGAACCCTCAGCATCGAAGCCCATTCCTATAAGGACCGTGTGGAGGTGGCCTTTTCAGATTCAGGTTCCGGGATTCCGGCAGACCAGATGGAAAAAGTTTTCAATTATTATTACACGACGAAGGAGAAAGGGGTCGGATTGGGGCTTCCCATCGCCCATCGGATTATCGAAGCCCATGAGGGTGAGTTGAAGGTGGAAAGCAGGGTGGGAGCTGGAACGAAAGTGACAGTGAAGCTACCACTAAGTAGAAGAGAAGAAGGCAGTAATCAGTTATCAGTTATCAGTTATCAGTGATCAGTGATCAGTGATCAGTAAATAGAAAAAGAATGGAAAAAGCAAGGATACTCATTGCTGAAGACGAAAAGACCCAGAGGGATCTCCTTGAAGGTTTTTTGAAGAAGGAGGGTTTCTCTGTGGAGGCGGCATCCAATGGCAGGCAGGCCATCGAGAAGATTGAGCGAGGTTTTTTTGACATCGCCTTCCTCGACTATAAGATGCCTGAACTCGACGGCCTCCAGACCCTTCATGAAATCAGAAAACGCTTCCCGGATCTTCCGGTGGTAATGATGACCGCTTACGGAACGGTTGAAACAGCGGTGGCATCGATGAAGGAGGGCGCGCTCGACTACCTGACCAAGCCAATCGATCTTGATGAACTCCTTCTCATCATCCAGAAAGTTCTGGAACGGTCCACCCTGATCAGGGAGAACAGAGAGCTCAAGGCCCGGCTTCAGGAGCGATATACCTTCCAGAATATTATCTATGGCAGTCTTAAAATGGAGGAGGTGATGGGGCTGATTGCCCGCGTGGCCCCCAGCCAGGCCACGGTCCTCATCCGGGGTGAGAGCGGGACAGGAAAGGAGTTGATCGCCAATGCGATCTACTATGCCGGCGCCCGCTCCGAAAAACCTTTCGTCAAGGTGAGCTGTTCTGCCATCCCCGAAACACTCCTCGAAAGTGAACTCTTCGGCCACGAGAAGGGAGCTTTCACCGGAGCCATTCAGAAAAGGATCGGCCGGTTTGAAGAGGCGGATGGGGGCACCCTCTTTCTGGATGAGATTGGAGAACTCTCACCCTCTACCCAGGTCAAACTTCTGCGGATATTACAGGAAAAGGAATTTCAGAGGCTGGGATCTAACCTCAACCTCAGGACCGATGTGAGGATCATCACTGCCACTCATCGTAATCTTGAAGAGGCGATGAGGCATGGTCTTTTCAGAGAGGACCTCTATTATAGGCTCAATGTGATCTCCATTCACCTTCCGCCCTTGAGGGAGAGAAAGGAAGACATCCCTCTTCTGATCGACCACTTTTTAAAAAAATATTCGGAGATCAATCAAAAAAAGATTCAGGATCTCTCAAAAGAGGCGCGAACGCTTCTCTCACGCCATCCCTATCCGGGAAATGTGAGGGAACTGGAGAACCTCATCGAGCGAGCGGTTGTCCTCTGTCGCGGTGAGGTCATCACCACACAGGACCTCCCATTCCATCTGCAGGAAGGGCCATCCGAAAAGCAGTGGGAAGTTTCCGGAAAAACGAAAACCCTTCCGGATTCTTTAGAGGAGATCGAGCGGGACCTGATTGTGAAGGCTCTTCATCAGCATCAGGGCGTCCAGACCAGGGCCGCTGAGAGCCTCGGGATCAGCGAAAGGGTCCTCCGGTACAAGATGAAGAAATATGGAATCAGACAATAATCATGGTCTCGTAAAAAGTCTGAAAAGCCTATTTTCTGTCATTCCTGCGCAAGCAGGAATCCAGTATTTTCATGTAGTTAGAATTCTCTGGATTCCCGTTCCCCGATCAGGTCGAGGACAAGTTTCACGGGAATGACAACTTTTTACGATTTTATCAACAATAGTTCGGAGTTCGGAGATTTGAAATGACATACTATCGATATCGTTACCAGTTCGGATACGGGTTCCCATCTGTCATTAAAAAGCTGATGATCGTGATGGGAGCTGTCTTTCTTCTCCAGATGGTGGTGAGCCACTGGATCAACTTCTACCTGGGCCTTGTTCCGGTTCTGGTCTGGAAGAAATACTTCCTATGGCAGCTCTTCACCTATATCTTCTTACACGGAGGGATCTCCCATATCCTCTTCAATCTACTCGCCCTCTGGATGTTCGGGGGGGAGCTGGAAAATTACTGGGGATCGAAAAAATTCTTATTCTACTTCTTCTTCTGTGGAATCGGCGCTGCCATCTGCACGGTTATCTTCACTCCCTTTCAAATGGTCCCTGTCATCGGAGCCTCCGGAGCCATCTATGGAATCCTCTTAGCCTTTGGCTGGCTCTTCCCGAACCGGCCTATCTACATCTATTTCCTCTTCCCTATTCCCGCAAAATATATGGTAATCATCTTCGGCCTCATCTCACTCTTTTCTTCCACCGAAGGAACAGGAGGAGGCATCGCCCATCTCACCCACCTCGGCGGTCTTCTCTTCGGACTTCTCTATATGGCCTATCCAATAGTCCGGCAAAAAATTCGCAGGGAATATTATAAAAGGAAGTGGTCCCAGAAAGGCCCGAGGGGTGGGGATTATTATCATTAATCAAAGAGACCATGTGTATGGGATTCAAGGAGTCAAGGGTTCAAGGGGTCGGGTGAAAATCCCGGAAGGAAAACACTTGAACCCACGGACCCTCGAATCCTTGAATCCTTTTTAATTATGATTTTCATCGGGACAAGCGGTTATAACTATCCCCACTGGTGGAACGGGGTCTTCTATCCTTCCGACCTCCCCCAGAGGAAATGGCTCGAATTCTATGCTCAATATTTTAACACCGTTGAGCTCAATGTCACCTTCTATCGCCTGCCAAAGAAGGAGGTCTTTGAGGGGTGGTATAAACGGACGCCAAAAGGGTTCTCCTTTGCCGTCAAAGGAAGCCGCTTCATCACTCATATCAAACGCCTAAAGGACTGCAGGGAGCCCCTCTCCCTCCTTTTAGACCATGCCTCTCCATTAAAAGAGAAGATGGGGGTCGCGCTCTGGCAACTTCCCCCCCGGTTCCGTTTTGAGAAGGAGAGGCTGGAGGAATTCTGCGTCCTCCTTTCAACCCTTCCCCGTTCCAAATCCCTTCGCCATGCCTTTGAGTTCAGGGACGAATCCTGGTTTTGTCCGGATGGTTTCCGGATACTCGAAGAATTCCATTTCGGTCTCTGCATCGCCCATGGTTCCGGCCTTCCTTTTATCGACAGAATCACCGCCGACTTCGTCTACCTTCGCCTCCACGGAGGAGAACTCCTCTATGGCTCCAATTATTCGGATAATGAACTCAAGGAATGGTCTGAAAAGATTGGAAAATGGAGAAAAAAGGGGAAAGAGGTCTTTACCTTTTTTAACAACGATGCCTATGGCTTTGCCATTAAGAACGGACTCGCTCTCAGGAAACTAATTTCAGGTGACTTGTCCGACTGAATGATCTTCATTAATCTGCAGGAGAATTCAGATATAGATCTTCTGCAAATTTTTTTCCGGTCACGGTCTTGAAAACTTTGCCGATTAATGTTTCAAGCTCCTCCCTGTCTTTTAAGAACCCGTCCTCCTCGATATTGACCAGCCAGTCCGCTTCATAGAGAATCTGAAAATGAAGCGTCTCCTTTTCTCTCGGATGGTGATGATGTCCGATGATGTCGCAGATCTCCTCGATCATTTCACTCCGCAGTCCAAGCCTTTTTAACATCTCTTTCGCAACGGGAGGCCCCTCCAGTTCTTGAAACTCACCTGAGGGATTCCCATGTTTCTTCTCGGCCTCGTGGATGCCGATATCGTGCAGAAAAGCGCTTCCTAAAACGACGAGGGGATTTCCCCCTTCTCTTTTGACCATCTCTTCTGCAAAGCGCGCCACCTTCCGGGCATGTTGGATCCGTTTCACATCCTTGCCGAAATATCTCTTCATCGCCTGTGAAAATTTCTCTTTGAAACGGCCCTTTTCAAGTTCCTGCTTCAACTCCTCCAGTTCCGGGGGAATGACGCCGATACATTGCTCTCCGTACTCACACCACTGGGCGCAACCAAAATCGAGTCGGGGGTTGACGATTTCCTGGCCGCAACGGCACTTCCTCTTGACATCGTCTTTGAAGAATTCAACGATCCTGCCGCATTTTAGACATTGGATCTCAAACACATCCTCTGGCTTCCAAAACCTCGAATCCTGCCCCGGGCATTTCATAGCATTCTCCTCCTTTATCTATAAGCTAAATTGAGTGATTCTCTATCTTAAAAAAAGGTCTCCTTCCCATCCTATCCTTCGCAGACGGGGTTAGACCTGCAGCAGGCCTCGTCTATCGATAGGCGGGACATTTTCTCCGAGCCAGAGGCTCTTCCCTCCGGAGCAGAAGCCCCTCTGGGGCGGAGCCTGAGCCGGAGGCCTGTCCCGCTATACAAAGAATCTGGATTCCTGTTTCCACAGGAATGACAAACTTCTTTTTCACTTCTCAGGTGCAAATTAGGTTTAATGGGTCATCATTTCTATTTATCTATTTATCAATTTGAGGCAGGGTCCTTCAGGTAGAGTTCCTCTGCCAGCCTTTTCCCGGTCACGGTTTTAAAAACTTTGGCGATCAATTTCTCAAGTTTTTCTCGGTCGCCGGTCATCCCCTCTTCTTCAATATTGACCAGCCAGTCCGCCTCATAGAGAATCTGAAAATGGAGGGTCTCCTCCTCCCCCGGATGGTGATGGTGCCCGATGATGTCGCAGATCTCGTCAACGATCTCTTTTTCAATATCCAACCGGTCCAGAATCTCCCGCGCAATGGGAGGCCCTTCTTTTTCCTGGTAGTGACCTGAGGTGTTTCCGTGCTTTTTCTCGGCTTCATGGATCCCGATATCGTGGAGAAAAGCCGCTCCCAGGACCACTAACGGATTCCCGCCTTCGATCTTTAAAATCTGCTCTGCATGGTGGGCTACCTTCAGGGCGTGATGGACCCGCTTAAAATCAGCCCCGAAATATTTCTTCATCTCGAGTCCGATTCTCTCCCTCGCCGAGTCCCGTAACTCCTGTCTCTGTTTGGTTTTCACCTCTTCGGGAACCGTTCCGACACACTGTTCGGCATAGGGACACCACTCCGCACAGGCAAAATCGATCTTAGGATTAACAATGATATGCCCACAGGAACACTTTCTTTTCACCTCGTCCTTGAAGAATTCGACTCTTTTCCCGCATTTGGGACAATCGATATCAAAGATATCGCCTGGCTTCCAGAATTTCATATCCGTCCCGGGGCATTTCATCTCTATCGTCTCCTTTGACCATACATTAACACCTTTGCCCACCCCCTTCCTTGACTTAGATCAAATCTGCCAATCCAAACAGGAATAAACGACAAAAACGAGTAATCCCTAAGAAGGTGTGAAAAAATTACATTCCCAGAATCGGCATCGTTCCGGCCCACAGGGTTGAGTGGATTGGAGAAGCTTTAGGGCGGAACCTCTGATATTAAACTATGCTGTCTAAACCTGGGTCATAACGCTATCTTACCGAAAACGAAGGTTACCCATAACATCTAATGACCCGCCTTCTAAAGCTTGGACAAGACGCCCAACCCTGGGGGCCGAGCTACAGTCCGCCAATTTTTTCACAGCTTCTAAGGGGTTACATAAATGAACAGTTTTTTCTCTCCTTTTCTAAAAATGAAGGCCTTTTTTATATCATAATGAATTCAATCAGTTATGCTCGATTTGCTTCCCAACGATCGTCTTTCGGCGGGTCAGGTCTTCCTTGAGATTTTTTCCACTTGCAAAAAGGGTGATCATATGTTAACAAAAAATCTATTTGACTAATTTTCACTGAGAGGAGGAGGGATGAAAAAGAAACGGAGGGTTCAATGTCAAATGTAACGATGAAGGAGCTTCTGGAGGCTGGGGTTCATTTCGGTCATGAGACGAAGCGCTGGGACCCCAAAATGAAACCCTATATCTTCGGGGCAAGGAACGGGATTTATATCATCGATCTCCAGAAGACGGTCCAGCTCTTCAAGGAGGCCTACCAGTTTGTTCGGGAGGTGGCCTCCAGAGGTGAATATATCCTTTTTGTCGGAACGAAAAAACAGGCTCAGGAGACGATTCTCGAACAGGCCACCCGGTGCGGAATGTTCTATGTCAACCATCGCTGGCTGGGCGGGATGATGACCAACTTTCAGACCATCAAGCGCTCCATCGATCGGCTCAATCAACTCGAGGCGATGAAGAACGAGGAGATCTATAATCTCCTCCCCAAAAAGGAGGTCCTGGAAATCGAAAAAGAGAGGACCCGGCTGGAAAGGTCTCTGGGAGGTATCAAGAGCATGAATCGCCTTCCCGGGGCCATTTTCGTCGTGGACCCTAAAAAAGAGAAGATTGCCGTCCAGGAAGCCAGAAAGATCGGCATTCCATCGATCGGCATTGTTGACACCAACTGCGACCCTGACGATGTGGATTATATCGTGCCGGGCAATGATGACGCCATTCGAGCCATCCAGCTTTTCGCCTCTAAGATTGCGGATGCCGCGATAGAGGGAAAACAGCTTTATGAGAAACAACTTCAGATGGAGGTGGCCAAAGAGGAAAAAAAGGCTGTCCCGACGGCCGAATCACCCGGAGAGATAGAGGTGGAAGGAAACGTCGAAGGTGAGGAGGAATAGATTCTAATGGAAATTTCGATTGAACTCGTGAAAGACTTGAGGCAACGGACAGGAGCCGGGATTGTGGATTGCAAGGCCGCGCTCCAGGAAGCCAGCGGAAGCATTGAAGCCGCCATCGATTACTTGAGAAAGAAAGGGTTAGCCACCGCCGCAAAGAAGGCAGGCCGCATTGCCACGGACGGTCTGGTCGCTTCATATATCCATGCGGGTGGAAAGATGGGAGTTCTGGTTGAGATCAACTGCGAGACCGATTTTGTTGCGAAGACCGGGGATTTCCAGGAATTCGTAAAAAATATGGCCATGCATATTGCTGCTGCCAACCCTCAATTCATCCGGAGAGAGGATGTCCCTCCTGGAGTCTTGGAAAAGGAGAGGGAGATCTATCGAACCCAGGCGCTCGATTCTGGAAAACCGGAAAAGGTGATCGATAAGATCGTCGAAGGGAAACTGGAGAGGTTCTATTCCGAGACATGCCTTCTCGAACAGACCTATATCAGGGATTCCGATCTTACGGTCAAAGAGGTCCTCGACGGAATGATCGGAAAACTCGGAGAGAACATCGCCATCCGCCGCTTCGCCCGATTTCAATTAGGCGAAGGATTGTCCTCGCGGTCATAGGTCAATTTGGCCCCTCATGAAGAAAACTCCTTATAAAAGGATCCTCCTGAAGATCAGCGGAGAGGTTTTAACCGGAGAAGGAGGTTTTGGAATCGATCCCTCGGTGATCCGGCAAATCGCCGGGGAGATCAAAGAGGTGAAGACCCTCGGGGTTGACATCGCCATCGTCATCGGAGGAGGCAACATCTTCCGGGGGGTGGCTGCCAGCTCCATGGGGATGGACCGGGTTTCCGCAGATCATATGGGAATGCTGGCCACGATCCTCAATGGCATCGCCCTTCAGGATGCCCTCGAAAAGATGGGCGTTCAAACCCGGCTTCAGACAGCCATCGAGATGAGAGAACTGGCCGAGCCGTTCATTCGCCGGAGGGCAATACGCCATCTGGAAAAAGGCAGGGTGGTCATCTTTGCCGGAGGAACGGGCAACCCCTATTTCACCACGGACACGACCGCTTCGCTCCGTGCGATGGAGATCGGGGCCGAGGCGATTCTGAAGGCCACAAAAGTCGACGGGGTTTATGATGCCGATCCCATGGTGAATCGGAAAGCACGGAAATATGATGAACTTACCTACCTCGATGTCCTGAAAAAACGGTTGAAGGTGATGGATGCAACAGCCATCTCCCTCTGCATGGACCATCAGATTCCCATCATCGTCTTCAATCTGAAGAAGAAGGGAAATATCAGGCGGGTCATTCTGGGAGAGAAGGTTGGGACGAAAGTGAGAGGATGAACCATGGAGGAGAATATCTACACCGATGTGACATTGAAGATGGAAAAGACCATCGTCACTCTTAAAACGGATCTTAATAAGGTAAGAACAGGCAGGGCTTCCCTTGCCCTTCTGGACGATATCCGGATCGATTATTATGGCACCTCCACTCCGCTCAGCCAGATGGCCACACTCGCCGTCCCCGAACCCAGGCTCATCACCATCCAGTCATGGGATCCCACCACGATCGGAGAGATCGAGAAGGCAATCCTTAAGTCAGAGCTCGGTTTGACGCCCATGAACGATGGGAAGATCATCCGGATCAATATCCCCCGGCTCACAGAGGAGCGCCGGAAAGAGCTGGTCAAGGTGGTCAAAAAGATGGGGGAAGCGACAAAGGTGGCCCTCCGCAATATCCGGAGGGATGCGAACGAACAACTGAAGGGTCTGGAAAAGAATAAGAAGATCTCCCAGGACTCGCTCCGCCAATGGATGGACAAGGTCCAGACCTCTACCGATAAATATATTGAAAAGGTTGATACCGTTCTTTCCGCCAAGGAAAAAGAGATTCTCGAAATATAAAGTTCGATTTTAAATGATTGATTACGGATCTTAGACTTTAAATAATTGCCCATGGCCGTTAGGCCATTCACGAACCATGAAAATGGTCTGTGGGTTAGGTAAAGGGTACGGTAACGAAGCCCGTTTCGTCATTCGGTAACGGTTACGTAAAAAGAATTAAAAGACGATAAACGTAGCCTTTTATTAACGATACGGGCCTCGTTACCATTACCGTTAGACTTTTTTTTTCTAACTAAAGGAAAAGGGGGTGAGGAAAGTGGCCTATTCGATCACCGAAGAATGCGTGGCGTGCGGTACCTGTGTGGAGGAATGTCCGGCGGATGCAATTGAAGAGGGTGAACCCTATACAATCAACGAAGAAAAATGCACGGATTGCGGAAGCTGTGTCGAAGTATGTCCGGTCGAAGCGATTGTCGAGAAATAGGATAAAGAGGGGGAGCTGCCATTCCCCTTTCCTCCCCCTCTCCTGTCCTCTCTTTTGCTTATACCCCTCTCCTTTTAAAACCATCGATTGAAAATCCGCAATTGATATGGTAATTTTAATAAATACTTCGCAGCAGAGCTGCAGGGCATTAAAATTCAAAACCTATTTTGATGTTGTCATTCCTGCGAAAGCAGGAATCCAGGGTTTCTCTTAAAAGCGGGAATCCAGTTTCTTTTTATGTTTCCCTGTTTTCTTAGAGACAAGTCTGGATTCCCACTTTCGTGGGAATGACGGACAGCAGGACATCATTCATCATGGAAGAGATCGATAAGAAGAAACTTCCCTCTCATATCGCCATCATCATGGATGGAAATGGCCGCT
>JASEHH010000058.1 GCA_030017685.1 Thermodesulfobacteriota bacterium
AAGGAGGCTTCTTATAACCAGTTGACTTTATTTAATTTTTAACCGGACAGTACTGGTTTAGGGTTTTGAGTTTAACTTCATGCTTTAAATTTAAAACCCGTTCAATCTAAAATAACTTTGTCACCATTTTGCGCACAATTTCATTTCTAAGGGACTAACCGCTGATCGCATGATTGGCAAGTTTCTCCAGGACCGTAACGATCGAAGAATGGTCCAGTTCGCTCCCTCCCTGTGCGGCCAGGGCATTGAAGAGCTCCTGTGCCGTGGCTGTATTGGGCAGGCTCAATCCCATGCTCCGTGCGGACTGAAGGGCGATGTTTAAATCTTTTTGGTGAAGCCGGACACGAAAACCCGGATTGAAGGTCCGCTTGATCATTCTCTCCCCATGGATCTCCAGGATGCGGCTCTGGGCAAATCCTCCGAGAAGCGCAGCCCGGACCTTCACCGGATCAGCGCCTGCCTTGGAGGCGAAGAGAAGGGCTTCCGCCACCGCCTCAAGGGTCAAGGCCACCACGATCTGGTTGGCCACCTTGCAGGTCTGACCATCTCCATTGCCACCGATATGAACGATGTTCTTCCCCATCAACTCAAAGAAAGGCTTGACCTGGTTGAACACCTCCTCTTTCCCTCCCACCATGATCGAGAGGGTGGCATTTTCAGCTCCGACCTGTCCTCCTGACACCGGCGCATCGAGCATTTCCACGCCCATCGCAGCCAGCCTCTTTGCAAATTCCTTCGTCGCAAGCGGTGAGATCGAGCTCATATCCACGACGATTGAGCCTGGCTTTAAGCCTTCCGCCACACCCTCCGTGCCGAAGAGCGCGGCCTCCACATCGGGCGTGTCAGGCACGATGATGAAGATGATCTTCGATTTTTGTGCCACCTCCTTGCAGCAGGGGCATCCTTTTGCACCGAGACTGCACAGGTGTTTCACCGACGCCTCAACGAGATCACACACATGAACGGTGTGACCTGCTTTGACCAGATGACCTGCCATGGGTTTGCCCATGATCCCCAGACCAATAAATCCAATCTCTGCCATGTTTTTCCTCCTTAAGATATGAGATAAGGTTTGATCCACTTCAGTCCGTCTTCTGTCTTTCCTGCCGGAATATATTCACACCCGATCCATCCATCATAACCCGCCTCATCGACAAAGCGGAAGAGATTGGCGAAGTTGATCTCTCCTGTTCCTGGCTCGTGGCGTCCCGGAATATCGGCCAACTGAATATGTCCGATCTTCGCAAGGTTGCTCAAAATCGTCTTCGTCAGATTTCCTTCCATAATCTGCATATGGTAGATGTCATATTGAAGGTAAAGATTGGGGTGGTCAACCTCTTCAAACAACTGGAGGGCATCTCGCGTACGGACCAGATAGAATCCGGGGACGTCCTGATCGTTGAGAGGCTCGATGAGCAGGCGAATCCCTTCTTTCTCGAGGGCGTTTGCGGCAAACCGGAGATTATCGACCAGGGTCTGGCGAACCTTCTCCGAAGAAACTCCCTGAGGTTTCTTTCCCACCAGGCAGTTGAGGCGCGAACATCCCAATGCCTTTGCATATTCAATTGCCGTTCCTACTCCCTCATGGAACTCTCCCTCTCTCCCGGGCAGGCATGCGATCCCTCGCTCCCCTGCCTGCCAGTTGCCTGCAGGAAGATTGTGCAACACCTGGATTAGGCCGTGCTTGTTCAACTGTTCTTTCAATTCTTCCTTGCTCCATCCGTAGGGAAACAGATATTCGATCCCTTTAAATCCGGCCCTGGCCGCCCGCTCAAAACGATCTAAAAACTCACCTTCATTGAACAGCATGGTAAGATTGGCGCTGAATTTCGGCATGGTCGTCCTCCACTTGATTCCTCAAACTTTAAAATCGTTTAATAAGATCAGGTTGGGGTTACGAAGCCCCTGCCTACCGGCAGGCAGGCGTTTCGGCTACCGGTTAAGGTTACGTTCAAAGAATTAAGAGACGATAAACGTAGCTTTTTATTAACGATACGGGCATCCTTACCGTTAAACGAAACCCTTATTTTCAAAACAAATATTAATTTGATTTCTTTGTGGCAATATTTTTAAAGATCTCCCAGCTCTTCAGAAGTTCAAGGGCCCGTTCGAGCTGGTTGTCAACCGGTTTCTTCTCCTTCTCCTTCTCCTTCACCTCTACCTTTGGCTTCTCCTTCTCTTTGGCATCGATTAGATGACGCTCCAGATCCTTCTCCGTGGGCTGTTTCTGTGGCGCTGCCTTCTCCTCATCAAGGGGTAATGGTTTGACGATAATGTCAGGCACAATTCCTTTCGCCTGAATGGAACGGCCACCGGGCGTGTAGTAGCGTGCTGTGGTCAGCCGGAGTCCCGAGCCATCTTTCAAAGAAAAGATCGTCTGGACGGATCCTTTTCCAAAGGTCTGGGTCCCGAGGATAATCCCGCGACCGTGGTCCTGAATGGCCCCGGCCACGATCTCAGCGCCGCTGGCGCTTCCTCCGTTTACCAGAACAACGAGTGGATAACTCTTGAGGTTATCCTCCTGCGGATGGGCATTAAATTTCATCTTATGTTCTTCTCTTCTTCCCTCAATCGAGACGATAACGCCCGATTCAATGAACCGATCCGATACCTTCACCGCCTGATCCAGAAGGCCTCCGGGATTGTTCCGCAGATCGAGGATCAAACCCTTTAGCCCCCCTTTGGTCTCCTCCTCCAGCGCTTTAACCGCTTTTTGAAATTCGCTGTCCGTCTTCTCCTGGAACTGAGAGAGTCGGACATACCCGTACTGTTTCTCCAGCACTTCATAACGAACACTTCGAATCGGAATCACATCGCGGATCAGGGTGAATTCCCGGGGTTTAGGAAATCCCTCCCTCATGATGGTGAGGGTCACCTTCGAACCTTTGGGGCCTCTCATTCGTTTCACGCTCTCCATCAGGGTCAGGGTTTTTGTCAGCTCCCCGTCGATCTTGAGGATCTGATCCCCTGCCTGAATGCCCGCTTTAAAAGCCGGCGTATCCTCGATCGGAGAGACCACGGTGAGCACACCCTCTTTCACGGTGATCTCAATCCCCAATCCTTCGAACCGCCCCTTGGTCTCCTCTTGCATCTCCTTATACATATTGGGAGGCAGGAAGGCCGAGTGGGGATCTAAGGTCTCCAGCATCCCCTTGATCGCTCCGTAGACCAGGTCCTTCGATTTCGTCTCCTCCACATACTCCTTCTGAAGGAGACCGAGGACATCGGTAAACACTTTCAGGTCTTCATAGATGGGGTTGGAGAGGGCAGAGACCTTATGGAACCGACCCAGTCCCACGGTCACGCCCAGAATAAAAACCAGAAAGACCAGTGAGATGATTTTTAAACTTCTCATACCTTTTCCTTGTGACATATCATCCTCCTTGTTAATCATTTCCTCTTTGACGCATCTCCTTCCGGAAGCAACACCAATTTATCCGGCTGTGAAATCCAATCCACGGGGTCCTGTGGTTTTCCCTGATGACGGATTTCGAAGTAAAGAGAGGGGCCTTTCAGTGATCCGGCGCTGCCCACCAGACCGATCGCCTCACCCTGAGCCACCTCTTCTCCTGCCTTCTTAAACAACTGGGAACAGTACCCCGAGACCGTAAAGACGTGATCTCCGTGATCGATGATCACGATATTCCCGAACCCCTTGAACCAATCAGCATAGAGGACTTTCCCGGGAAGGACGGCCCGAATCTCCGTTCCCATCGCCGCCTGAATCTCGATCCCGTTCTGCCCCCTCTCCTTGAAAAGGCTGATCACCTTTCCATGAACCGGGGGGGTTAGCCTCCCCTTGAAATTTTCAGGTTTTGCCTTCCCATAGGAGAGAAGGCTCTTCTCCCGCTCTAATTTCTGAACGAGCGTATGGAGATTCTTGGCCCTCTCCTCCAGTTCCTTGATCAGTTTCTGATAGACCACCTTCTGGTTCTGGATCGATTTGAGGAGGGCCTGCTTCTCCTTCTTGATGCTCTGAATCTCAGCCTTCTTCTTCCCCACCTCCGAGATATTTCGTTCCCACTGGCGTTGATCCTGCGTCAGCTCATCCTGATATCGCTCCTTCAGGGTCACCTGATACTGGTAGGTTTCAACCAGACGGGCATCCGAGTTGATGATGACCCTGAAATATTTATCGATCTTCAATAGATCGGGAAAGGACTGGGAGGTCAGGAGTATCGTCTCCGGAGGCGTTCTTCCCATCTTATAGAGGGCTGTCAATCTCGAAAAGAGTTCTCCCCTGGTCCGCTCCAACCCGTTGTTGAGCATGGCGATCTGGCCCCTGGCCTGTCTGAGCCTCTCCCTGATCTGAACCAGTTGGCCTTCCATCTGCTTCAACTCCTTCTCTTTCTTATAAAGTTCGGTCTCAAGGAAATTGAGGTTTCCGAGGATGGAAGACTCTTTCCCCCGTATTTCCTTTTCCTTCTCCCTCGTCGAGGAGATCTCTTTTTTAATATCGCCGATGTCCTTCTTCTTCTGAGTGATATCCTTCTCAATCTGATCTTTTCGACTTGCCTGAAGGCCAGGAAGGACAAGGGTGAGGATCAATCCCGCGACGACCCCTATGATCAAAACCTTCCTTCCTCTTTTTGTCATCTATTCACCTGCCGTATCTCAAAAACCTCATCGATGCGACAAAACTACCGAAAAGACCGAGAACCATCCCTCCCGATAGCATCCATGCAATCGTCTCCCACGGCAGAAAGAGGATGGGAAGGCCTGCCATCCATCCCTTCATCAGAGGTGTGATCGTGATGAGGACGACCTTATATAATAAAAAGAGGAGCCCCATTGCCATCCCTGCTCCAAGCAGTCCCTGAATCAGCCCTTCTATATAGAACGGAACCTGAATGAAAGCCGGATTGGCCCCCACCATCTGCATTGCCTCAATCTCCTCCCTGCGGGAAGAGATGGTGAGCTGGAGCGTATTGGAGACGATGAAGATGATCGCGGCAAGAAGGAGTCCTCCTAAAATCCACTGGGTGAGCCGGACCAGGTGGACCAGCACGGAGAATGTCTCAATCCACTCCTGACCATACTGGATCTCTTCAATCTGCGAAACCCGTTTCAAATGAGCCACCACTTCATCGATCTTCGTCTCGCCCCAGTAGTCCTTCTTCAATCGAATCTCGATGGAAGAGGGAAGGATGGCCGGCTGAATGCCTTCAAGGAGGTTTTTCTGCCTGCCCAGCCTTGACTCCATAAAAGCCATGGCATCAAAGGGCGATATATAATTGACGGTCTCGACTCCGTCGAGTTGCCGAACCTGTTTCAAAAGGCCTTCCACCTCGTTCAAGGACGTCCCTCTCTTCAGATAGGCGATCACCTCGAATTTCTCTTCCCAGATCTTCAGAAGGGAAGTCAGGTTAAAGGCGATCAGCGAGAAGGACAAAAAGATGAGCAGGGAGATTCCGATGACGGCAATGGTGGTCAGATTGGGAAAGAGGTTTCCCTTCATGTTTCGGAGGGCCCGTCTCATCACATAGCCCAAAAAAGAGATCATTCCTCGGATATCACCTCTTCACTGCTTTCCCCATCCCCTCTCTTCCCTGCCATGAGTGGAATCGCACGATGGGGATGGCGTTGAATCAAATTGGCATCCTGAGTGGCAAAGACGATGGTCGCCCCCTTCTGATGGCGTTCCGAAAAGATCTCCATCACCTTTCCTGTCATCTCATCATCCAGAATGCCCGTGGGTTCATCGGCCAGGATCAGGGAAGATCCCTTGACCAGAGCCCGGGCAATGGCCACCCGCTGTTGTTCTCCAGCGGAAAGGGAGAGAATCGAATCCTTCTCCCTCTCCTGAAGGCCAATCTGTCTTAGAGTCTCAGAAACTTTTTCCCTAATCTCTTTCGGCGGATGACCTGTCACCTCAAGGGCAAAGGCAATATTCTCTCTTACATTTCGATCCCTCAGGAGTTTAAAATCCGGAGAAATGATCCCCATCGTCCTTCTCAATTGATAGACTTTTTTAAAGCTGGGATGGGTGAGACGAATTCCGTTGACGATGACTTCTCCGCTGCTCGGTTTTTCAGCGCCGAAAAGAATCCGAAGAAGGCTGCTCTTCCCCGACCCACTCGGACCGGCGATGAAGATGAACTCCCCTGCCGGGACCTCGAGAGTGAGATCCGAAATGGCAGTGATCTGACTGGGATAAGTCTTCGAGACAGAAAACATCTGTATCATTAAGTCAAAACTAACACGAACCCCTTTTTTTTTCAAGAAAACAGGAGGATTGATGTCCGAGAGCTAACCGAATATAAATGTAATAGAAGTGATGGTCTGAGCCTGACGAGTAGTCTTATTTTGAAAAAAAAAGATGATAAGTCCTTTTTATTCCTTTTTTAGCTTCAAATTCTTAAAAACGTCTCCCAGGGTTCCGAGCTTCCCGCTCCGATCCTCCTTCTTCAGAAACTTTTCGTAGTCCTCCCGATCCTCCCTCTCCTCCATCGCTCTCTGTGACAGCCGTATCTTTCCCTTTTCATCGATGGAGACGATCTCCACCTGAATCTCTTTCCCCCTTGGGAACCTCTTTTTGACATCCCCCTTTTCGGAAGCTCTCAACTCCTCATTGGGAAGCAGTCCTTTCACCTTTGCTCCGAATTGCGGAAGGCGGACAAAGAGACCATAGGGCTTGATGTCCTCAACAATCCCTCTCAGGACCTGTCCCGCCTCCACACGCACCTTATCCGGCCCTTCTTCTGTGATCTTTTTCTTTACGCCCACTTCTTTGATGGACAGCGAGATTCGATGCGCTTCGGAATCAATTCCCAAAACCAGCGCTTCGACCTCATCCCCTTCCTTAAGCAATCGACTGGGATGGGAGAGACGCTCATAGCTGATTTCGGAAATGTGAACAAGGCCATCCACGCCCGGAGCCACTTCCACGAAGGCTCCGAAGTCTGTGATTCTGGAAACGTTTCCGCGAATGATCTCTCCTTCCTCAAATCCGAGCCCCTTCTCCCATGAGTCAGGTTCGAGGGCTTTGATGGAGAGAGAAATTTTAGGCCTTCCTTCCTTGTCCGGCTCGATTTTTAACACTTTGACTTTCACCTGCTGACCGGGTTTGAGGACTCCAGAGGGATGATCGATTCTCCCGTGGGAGATCTCAGAGATGTGGACCATCCCTTCAATCCCACCTAAATCCACGAAGGCGCCGAAGTTGGTCAACTTCGTCACCTTTCCCTCGTATTCCAGGTCAGGCTTCAGCCTCTCTAATGTCTCCTTCGATATCTTCTCCTGTTCTTCCTCCAGGAGCATGCGCCGCGATACGATGATATTTTTCCCCCTCTCTTTGATCTCCATAATGCGGAACGGGTATCTCGCTCCGAGATGGTCCTCCGGTTTTTCTGTGAAGATCAGGTCGATCTGGCTTAAAGGACAGAAGGCGCGAATGCCTGAAAGATCGATTTCAAAACCTCCCTTGTTAACCCCTGATACCTTCCCTTCAACCGGGATAAGGTTTTCTTTTGCCTCATGTAAGATGTCGAGGGTATCCGCACCCTGAACCTTCATCCCTTTGGTGAGATGGACGCCATCTTTTGTCGAGGCCACCCGCATCTCCACCCGGTCTCCCGGTTTGACCGTGAGGTTCCTCTTCCCGTCCAAAAATTCGCCGATATCCGCAAGGCCCTCGCTCTTTCCTCCCAGATCAACGAAGATTGTATCCTTGCCGATCTTCGCCACCCTTCCCGAGATCCTTTCTCCCGGCCGCACCCTGCGACCCGGAGATTCAGAGCTGGCTTTCAAAAGCTCCTCGAAACTGATCTCTTCATTCATTTCTTTTTCTGTCATTTTTTCTTCCTCACACCCTTTAGATAACCTATTATAACTTTTTCTAAACATCTTAGAAAGTGTTTGTGCCCACTTCCTTACTCCTTTGGGTCCGGCTTGACTCAAAGGAGTAATTATGACAAATTACTTATCAGTCAGTCCATAATTGTGGAGACATTACAGACTAAATCTTTCCTTCCCTTCCTTTACAAAAGGGAGGAATTCCCCCTCTTTGGCAAAGAGGGGTGAGGGGAGATTTTCAGAATGATATGTCTTCTCAACAATGGACTCCTTAGTAACACGCGTTGAACTTCATTCTACCCATAAGAAACCTTATCCTCTGCACCGATTAGGAAGGCGGCTATGATCAATCTAAAAGACAAACTTTCACATCTCACTTTTCGGGAAGCCTGCAAGCTCCTTGGACCCGAAGGGGAGCGGTTGATCAGGGAAGGTGGGAAATATGACGTTGACATCGGTGAACAAGTCACCTGGAAAGAGGATCTATTCAGAGTCAATTTGGGAGACGCCATCGTCACTTTCTCCCTGACCCCTGAAAAGCCGAAATCGCTCCGGTTCGCCTGCAATCATTGCTCAACGGCATGCGTCCACCTCGGAGCGGCATTCTCTTTCATCCTTGAGGAAAAAATGGCCTTAGGACTTTCTGCCCCACCGCCGGAAAGAAGGCCTGTTGAAAGCTTGAGTGATCAAGAGCTTATGAAACGGGCCATCGAAGAAAGGCTGGAAAGAGCCCGAACCGAAAGAATGCATCTGACCTCCATGAGCAAGAATGAATTGTGGACGGATTATGCCGTCATCAATCATGCCTCAGGGAAAAGCTACCGCGTGGCCCTGAGAGGCTGGCAAGAGGGGGAGTCGTACTGTTCCTGCCCGGATTTTAGAAAAAATACTCTTGGCACCTGTAAGCACATTCTCTATGTCATTGAAGAAGTCAAAAAACGATTCAGTCAAAAAGTGAGAAATACGCCCTTCAAGGTTAAGAACCTCGCGGTCCATCTTCGATACGGCGATGAAATTGAGTTGCGGGTCCTGGTTCCGGATGGTCTCGATCGTCATCTTATGGCCCTCATTCGTCCCTTTTTGGACCATCCCATCCAAAACGTAGAGGATCTCTTAGAGTGCATTAAGAAGATAGAAAGTCTGGGGCATGAGGTTGTGATTTATCCCGATGCCGGAGAATATATTAACAGAAAACTTTACCTGGAGCGGATTAAAAGCCAAGTCGATGAGATACGAAAAGATCCGAAGAATCATCCTCTCCGAAAGACGCTTCTCAAGACAGAACTTCTTCCCTATCAACTGGATGGGATTGCGTTTGCCGTAGGGACCGGAAGGGCCGTTCTTGCGGATGATATGGGACTCGGCAAAACCATCCAGGGTATAGGGGCAGCCGAGTTGCTCGCTCGGGAGGCAGGGATTTCAAAAGTCCTTGTTGTCTGCCCGGCCTCTGTAAAATCCCAATGGCGACTGGAGATGATGCGCTTCTCAGACCGAAGCCACCAACTTGTCCTTGGATCGGCCAAGGAAAGGGCGGCTCAATACGATCGTCCGTCTTTCTTTACGATCTGCAATTACGAGCAGGTCCTCCGGGATCTTCTCGCCATTGAAAGAGTAAAATGGGATTTCATCATCCTGGATGAAGGCCAGAGGATCAAGAATTGGGAGGCCAAGACAAGCCGTGTGATCAAGGCACTCAAATCTCCATATGCTTTGGTTCTGTCAGGAACGCCCATGGAAAACCGTCTGGATGAACTTTATTCTGTTGTTGAGTTTATTGACTACCGGCGTCTTGGGCCGGTATTCCGTTTTTACAATCGTTACAGAGTCGTCGATGAAAAAGGGAAAGTGCTTGGATATAAGAATCTGGATGAATTGAGAGAAAGGCTAAAGCCCGTTCTCCTTCGCCGAACGAGGAAAATGGTCATGTCGGAATTGCCTCCGAGGACCACGGAGATCAAAAGAATTCCCCCTACCGGTGAACAACTGGATCTTCATAATGGCCAAATGAGGATCATCAGAACGATCATCTCCAAAAAGTACATTTCCGAAATGGATCTCCTCCGGTTGCAGAAAGCCCTGTTGATGTGCAGAATGGCGGCAAACAGCACCTTCTTGGTGGATAAGGTGCCGCCCGGTTATTCCAGCAAACTTGTGGAATTTGAGAATCTGATCGATCAGTTGATTGAAGAGGAGGACCGAAAGATCGTCCTTTTCTCGGAATGGACGACCATGCTCGGTCTGATTGAACCCCTCCTTGGAAAACGGAAAGCGGGGTATGTGAGGTTGGATGGCTCCATCCCGCAGAAAAAGAGGCAGGGCTTGATCCATCAGTTTCAAAGGGAACCGGATTGTAAGTTTTTTATCACGACAAATGCCGGAGCCACAGGCCTAAATCTCCAGGCGGCCAATACCGTCATCAATGTGGACCTCCCGTGGAATCCGGCGATTCTTGAGCAGAGAATTTCCCGCGTTCATCGGATGGGACAGAAGAGGCCTGTCCAGGCATATCTCCTTGTAACAGAAGAAACCCTGGAAGAAAAGCTTCTGGGAACCCTTTCAGCAAAACATGAATTGGCCCTTGCCGCGCTCGACCTCGATTCCAAAGTAAAAACAGTTGATCTTGCCAGCGGCATGGAAGAACTGAAAAGGAGGCTGGAAGTCCTTCTTGGAGCCAGACCGGATGGCGCAATCGATGAGAGTCAGAAAGCGGATGTGGAAAGGGAAGTGGAAAGACTGGCTCGAAAAGAAAAGATCGCAGCCGCAGGAGGCCAGCTTCTGGGCGCGGCATTTGCCTTTATCGGAGAGATGTTTCCCAGGAAAGAAGAGACGGAAGAGACCCTTCATTTGGCAGAAAGTCTTAAATACCGCCTTGCTGACTGTCTGGAAAAGGATGAAAATGGCCGGCTGAAATTGACCATTGCCCTCCCGGATGAATCCGTCCTGGACAACATGGCAAAATCCCTGGCTCAGATTCTCGGCTCCTCCGGTTGGAAACCATAGAAAACAGCAGGACGAAAGTGACCAAGAAAAATAAGATACCTGACAAGTATCAAATATGGATTGATGTTCGAAAACGATACCATCTTTCACATGCACACATCCAGATGGCAAGAGAGCTGGGCATGAACCCTAAGAAGTTCGGGAAAATCGCAAATGAAAAACAAAAACCCTGGAAAGCACCGCTGCCTGCCTTCATTGAACATATTTATCTTAAACGTTTCGGCAGGGATAGACCTGCTGACGTGAAATCCATTGAGGAAGTCTTCAGAGCAAAGGAGAAAAAGAAAGAAGAACAACGAAAGAAAAAAGAACTGCAAAAAGAGGCTGATCCCTCAGATCAAAGAACAAACCCATTTGCATTAGAAAAGGCTTGATCTGACAGACAATTTGAGGAAAAGCCCTGAAGGAAGATTATACCTACCTCATGTTGATTCCCAGACATTTCAGAGGTGCAAAGATTACTGGGTGCTATACAAAAAGGCGGGGCCGATTAGGAGGGGCAAAATACATCAGAGGGGGGAAAGGCTGCCTCCATCAAATTGCCTGTCCCCTTTTCTTGGGTTCCTATAGGTAATCTTTTAAAACCAGAACTTTCAACTCCTTGAATTGTTTAAGCTTCGCATCATTAGTGAGAAATGCCTCCGCTCCAACGTCGAGGGCGGTGGCCAACTGTATTGCATCAACGGTCTTTAGAAAGGAGTAATGGCCTCTTAACTTGCCGGCAGCTTCCGCCATTCCTTCTGAGACCTCGATCATGGTGAGATTCCTGCCATGCTTCAAAAATTCAGCGAACTTCCCGGCGAGCTTTTCATCTCCACATTCGATCGGCTTAGGAAGGACCTCGGCAAGGGTTATAACGGAAGAATACGCAGTCAGATTCTCCGATTGAAAGGCGCTTACGACTTCTTTTGCGAGAAGTCCGAACTGTGGGTGGGCTTCTATATAGTAGATAATGGGAGCTGTATCAATAAAGATGCTGTTTATCCGGGCAATCTCTTCCGAAAGAGTCACATCCTGTCCTCTCTCAGGCGGTCCACATACTCCTGAGCGTCCTCGCCCTTCCAAAGACCCTTCCCGAGCCCATAGAGACCCTTCCAGTCGATCTCCTTTCTCACTGCTATTCCGGACTTTCTCAACTGATGGGCGAGTTTTTCCACCAGTTTCAACTGGTCCTTTGGAGAAAGTCGTTCGATCTCTTTTTCGATTTTTCCAAGTGTGCTTGCTCGTGGCATGCTCAATCCCTTTCGTACTATACTATTAGCATACTACAAAATCTTTATCAATCCCTTAATATCCCCCAAAAAGACGGGCCGCTTTTATCAAAAGTTACCTGCCAACTTTTCCTGGACTGCGTGGCAGAATAAGGACTTCACCTATAAAGGGTGAGGATTAGTCTCCACCAAGGGTTATTGATTCCCGAATGAAAGAGAGGCTAACGCTCGGCGCTGCGCGACGGACACGGAGGCTCCACCGCAGGTGGGAAGCCGAAGTGACCGTTCGTTCGAGCGCCTGGTTCGGCGCCAATTACCATTTGGTTTATTTTATTATTGATCTCTCCCGTCAGGCGCCGGGCCAGGTACGATGAGAGAAGCTCATCACCGAGCGAGAAATGGCGCAAAGCTAAGCGGTGCGCTATTTCTCGCCGAGTGCATCCAATTGTTCGGCTTCCTTGAGTCTATCGATATCAATTTTGTCTTGCGGCCTTCCGCTCGCTTCCTTTGCCCGGATCAGGTCAGATCTCGAAATGAACGGAATCTTAAGGTTATCCAATTCAACGACTTCGCGGTTCTTCCATGCCTCTTCAAATTCGACTCCCGGAATCGACATCATAATATCAACCCGCAAAGGCGGTATTCCCATCTGATAGAAGTAATCCTGGTGGGTGAAGTCATCTGTTGTAAGATTTGCCAGTGGAGCACCAAATTCCTTCAACGCCACATACACCGAATTTGCATTCTCTGTGTCAGTCGCTATCCATAGATCAAGATCTTTCGTGAATCGTGGCTCGCTGTATTTCATTACTGCATAGGCGCCCACAACAAGATAGCGAATCTTATGCTTTTTGAAAAGATTCAACAGTTCTCTGAAGTCGGAATTCGTCAGCATCTTTACCTCGAATCAAGAAATAGTCGCGCAGCATTTCCGATACTGCCTCAAAAATGGCACGATCACCTTGGGATTGCCAAAAGTGAATATCGAATGAACGCCTGTCATCCGTGATACGCTTGTAGTTTTCCTCTATGACTCTCATTTCTTCTCCTGCCGGCTCACCGGGAGCCGGATTTATCGGCGATCCGGTGGACTGACTCGTTAGGCGTTTTTGCCTATATTCATTAGCTTTGCTTCTATGTAATCAATTATTGCTAATGCCATTTGGTCGTCAAACACGTATTTCTCGTCTACTCTCTTGAAGCAGTGAATCCCGACCCAAGAATCGACAAAATAGAGCTCGATACTTGGTCTAAATATTTCATGAGATGTTGCAACTCCTGAAAATCCAAGGAACCGCTCTTCTCTTGTCCACACTGTCAATACAGTTGAACTCCAGTCTCCTTCTAAAGCGACATCAATTCTATTCAAATTTGTAAGAGGGATTTCTTCTAGGAGTTTGGGTAGTGTTCTCTTTATCTTCATAGACCCTTACGTAGATCTTTAATCTGATGTCTAACGCCGCTCTTCAGCCGCAGCGATTAGCTGTCGGCTGCAAGAGCCTCGTTATGCCTTTTTATCTTTATCATGCTATTTCACATAAAAATCGAGGATTTCACCATCACCTGGAATAAGCAACTGATGTGCTCCAATACTTTCCGTTTCTGCTAATAACCTAAGATCGGAGCGTGATACTGTAGCATGGTCAAGTGCCTCCATGTGTGTTGCTACTATGACGGCCTCTGGTGCTGCTTGGCAAAGTTTCACTGTTTGCTCAGCATCCATTACGATTAGGACATTGCCACCCCAAACAGCTCCACATGAATGTGTAATTATGATATCGGGCTGATATTTATCTATGACACTAGCAACAGCGTTACACCAAATTGAATCTCCGACCCAATACACCATAGGTTCATTTTTAGACTGTAATAAAAAACCTGATGTATTTCCCATTTCATTCAAAACGTTACCTGTTCCATGCTGGGCTGGTGTACGTATAATTGTGATCCCTTCCCAATTTAGAGTATCTACCACCGGTATAACGTTACGAAACCCTTTCGCCTCAATCATAGATTCATCACCAGATTGGCAGAAAAGAGGTATATCCTTAGGTAGCAACCGTTGTGCGGTTTGATCAAAGTGATCTGAATGAACATGTGAAATCAGGGCCATCTCAATGCCTGCGATGACGTCTTGTGGAGTGCACGGCAAATCGACCAATGGGTTAGGCGAGGCCCCTGTATAAGATGGCATAGTATATTTGTCAGCCAGGTATGGATCGGTAATAAATAACTTTTCAGAATAAGTTATTCGTAAGGTTGCGTTACGTATCTGCTGAATTTGCATAAATTCTTGCTTTCTTTTTTCCTAAGGGCATTACTAATTCAGGGCATAACGGCCGAAATCAGCGGCGGCGTTATTCGCCGTCCGCTGGAGTGTTAGCCACTGTTACTCCTCAATAGCTCCTCCTATATTTCGCAGATGTTTACGAAAGGTATAGGTTGGATCGGTGGAGCGTCTATCCAGATATTCGTCAAATCGGAGTTGCTCACGAAGCTTCTTTCCAGACCGTATTGCTTCCGCTTGGCATCGTTCCGTTTGCCAAATGATCTTAGCGGTAGAAAGGATTTCCTCAACTTGCTGGCCGGGAGCGAAAAGAACCCCATCAGTGTCAGCGAAAACAACATCCTCCAGTTTTACAAAAAAATCGCCGAAATGGGCTGTGGTAAGCGCATTTGGATCACGTGAATCAAGTCGTTGGGGACCTGCCGGGCACATACCATAACTAAAGATGGGGAATTTAATCTTTTTAAGATCCGCCGTATCTCGGTGGCAATCCCAAACAATTATACCTGCCAATTTGCAGGCTTGGGCTTCAAGAGCCGTTAAATCACCAATACAGCCTTCATCCGTTCTCCCATTATTATCTATGACGAGAATATCACCTCTCTGGGCCGATCCCATCGCCTCTAAAAAGATGTCCACGCTTCCGTAATGTCTTACCGGCAGAACTCGACCAGAAATATGACTGTCAGGCATTATTGGGCGAATTCCCGGCGGAGCCATGCGAAGAGTTAATCCTAATCGTAGGCAAGCATCTGCTATGAGCGGAGTCGAGAGTTCATAAAACGCCTCACTCAAATGCCGATTTTCCATTGAATCCTCCACAGTGATTGTGTTTCTGTACTTTTAACGTGATGGCGGCTAACGCTGGCGTGAGGGGCTGGTAAAAAAGCGCCAGCGATTTTACCAGTCTATCTTGAGCCGCTTGTTATCTGAGATTCATATCCAAATATTGTTCTCAGCAGTTAAATCACCACCTGCCTCACCCGTGTTTATTGTTCCAGCGGGTTCAACAAGCATGATTTTACATTCTTTTTCGGCGAATGGTTTATGTTCCAATCCCTTGGGCACAACAAACATTTCTCCTGTCTTCAGATATGCTTTGCCATCACGGAATTCAATCGTCACTTCTCCAGCAAGGGCGATAAAGACCTCATCCGTATCAGCATGGCTGTGCCAGACAAAATCACCTTGAAATTTCGCAAGCTTGAAATGGTAATCGTTCATCTGGGCGATGATTTTCGGTGACCAATGGTCAGAGAATTTGGCGAGTTTTTCTTGAAGATTGATCGCTATATATTCCATTTCCTCTCTCCATAAATTTTGCAGATAACGACGTGGCTAAGCAGCTGGCAAAGGAGCACAGCGGATTTTCCAGTCCGACTTCAGCCGCTGGTTAGACATTGATTATTTTAAAATGGCTTAGAATACCTGCAAAATTATTCTATCAAAATATCTTTGAGTTTCAGTCTTTTTCTTTCTTCAGGAAATTCGGCCGGGTATCCTATCGGAAGCAGGGCAACTACATAAATATTATCATCCCATCCAAAAATCTCTTTCACCTTCTGTTCATCAACTAATCTAATCCAGCAACTTCCAAGACCAAAATCTAATGCCCTTAACACAATATGTTCAATAGCTATAGCAACATTCGCAGCAATTCGTGGACCTATTTCATGGATACCAATGGACTTCATTTGCTCTGTTCTACTATGTAAAATTTTAACTATTCTGTCTTCAATTGCACCAATTTTTCCGAGATCCTGTGAGGCGGAGACCGTTCCATTTAAATATCCTTGAATATCTGCACAGCAGACAATTATAACTGGCGCTTCAGCGATAAATGATTGATCATATGCAGCATAAGCCAATTTTGATTTTGTTTCTTGCTCTTTGACGATTTTGAAACGCCAAGGTTGCGCATTACATCCTGATGGTGCTAATCTCGCAGCATTTAATAATTCAGTGATATATTCATCAGGAATTGGCTCAGTTTTAAACTTACGTATACTGCGTCTTTTTTCTATAGCCTCTTTAGTTGTAAACATGTATTTTTTCCTTTTTGACTGTAAGTCTAACGTTTATTTTTATGCTGATTCTATATTTTCCTAAAATCTCAGCCAGTAAAGGCTCTATTCTGCTCAAAAGGGTCGAATTTCATGGTATTTTTTCTAGAAAAGATTGTTTTAAACAATATTATATTGAATCAAGATAATTTCAGAATAAATTATTCTATTGGGTTGAACCATACCCCCATCACCATTTTCCAATTGTAATATAAACCATTTTCAATAGTTAGGGAAGCGAAAGTTTTCAGGGAGGAAGAAGATGACACAAGGTTTGAAGGTGTCCCTCAGACCAAATCTTTACCTTTACAACTCATAATGTGAGGAAGGAAACTGGAACAGAAGAACCGTATCTTAAAACCCTTCCCTTTGGACATACTCGAATTCCTTAAGCTGCTGGTTTAAGTCCTTGTTCTCTTTTTGAACTGTATAGCCGATTGCCTCATAACCTTTTAGTCGTTTTTTATACATGCGCATTAGGGTCGGGACATGGATATCCACATAATCGTAAACCTGCACCACCTGCTTATTATCATGAAGTCGATGCAGACGCCCTACATATTGCTGGAGCGTGCCCCGCCAGGAGATGGGCATCGCTAAAAATAATGTGTCCAGTCTGGCATCGTCAAAACCCTCGCCGATATAGCGCCCCGTAGCAATGATTACCCTTTCCTTTGAATCCGGTACTGCTTTAATCTGTTCGGCCAGTGCTTTACGTTGTTTTGCGCCCATGCCGCCCCTCAGAATAATGATATTCTGAGCAAACCCCTTAAGATGTTCTGCAAACCATTCTAAATGCTCCGTGCGCTCGGTAAGAAGCAAGGGCGACCTTCCCATCTCTAACGCCTTCAATAGATCGTTGAAGATTAAATCATTGCGATGCCTGTCCGATACAAGGGCTGAATAGATGTCCTGTATTTTGGGATCGGTTAATTCAGGAGGCAATCTGAAATCTGTGAACCTGGCCAAGACCGCGTGTTCAAATGGGCTGGCGGCTGCCTGTTTTCTCGCGCTTTCCCTGAAACGAATCGGACCGCACTGCATCATGATGATCGGATGATGGCCATCCTTACGAATCGGGGTGGCTGTAAGACCGGCAACATACCTGGCCTTTGTCTGTTTGAGAACCTGTTCAAAGGTAAAAGCGGGAATATGGTGGCATTCATCAACGATGACTTGACCGTATTCACCCACCATGTTCTTGACCTCGCCCTTCCGGATGAGGCTCTGTATTAAACCAACGTCGATATGACCGGTCACCTTCGTCTTGCCCCCGCCTATCTGACCAAAATCTTCTATAGGTTTATCAAAAAACAGCGCTAACCTTTCTCTCCACTGGTCCATGAGTTGTCTGCGATGCACTAAGATTAGGGTATTCACTTTTCTTTGAGTAATAAGCCATGCCGCTACCACTGTCTTACCAAAAGCAGTGGGAGCAGACAAAATGCCATTGTCATAAGCTAACATCTTCTCGCCCGCCTCTTGCTGAGAAGGATGGAGTGAACCATGAAAAGTGAAATCTATTGAGGCGCCATCAAAACGTTTGTTGTCGATTTCTGTTTTGATGTTGTGGGCTTTAAACAGTGTCAGCGCTTCATCGAGACAGCCTCTCGGAAGACCGATATGGTCTGTAAAATCATCAGCGCAACCAATGACTCGCGGTTTGGTGAATGTCGACAGTCGCATGGCCTGAGCCCTATAGAAATCTGGGTTTTGGAAAGCAGCAAGACGAATTAATCGGTTTAGCATAGCAGGGGGTAACCCCTTCTTTTCTATATAGACCAGGTTACTTTGCACCAACTGAATAGTTCGGGGGAGCGGCCCTTGAATGGGTTTTCCAACTCTTTTCTTAGAGGGCGGTAAAGTCCAAGGGTCTTCAGAAGTTTCCCCATCAGTTAGGCTTATTCGAACGTCAATGATGGTTCCATTTCTCGATGCCTCCCGGACGATAGATTCTACTACATCCCATTGGATTCTCTTGATTGTTGAAAGGAATAGCCATTGGTCAGGGTAGGCTTCGAAACCTTTGTCCACAAAAACGCTATCGCTCTTCTTTCGAGGAACAAATTGCAGGGGAAGGGCAATGAGGTTCCCAAACCCACCTCTGGGCAGCGTATCTTGGCTGGGGAAAAACCGGTCATAAGAATCTAAACCAATTTGATGTCTCCGTTCCATGGCACGGGTCAGGATAGTGCAACCAAATTTCCGGGCCAAGGAAGCCTCAATCGGTCGATCAAAGAATATCCAAACATGACCACCCTGCCCTGACCGAGAACGCTCAATCGCCGCAGGCACACCCATTTCCCGGCAGACCTCAAAAAAAGCGATTATATCCTCCTGCCAAGTTTTCTTATCAAAATCTATGGCAAGAAACCAACAAGTTTCGTCCAGTAAAAGCGGGTAGACACCGATGATATGTTTCCCGGTTAGATGGTCCCGGATTACTTCATCCGTCACCGGCAGGAGATTTCGGTTTTCACAATTCCCACATTTGGTCTTGGGTTTGCTGCATAAAGGACGTTTCCATTCGTTTGCACACGCAGGAGAATATCCGGAATTCCCATATTTCCCCTCCCACCTGACGGGATAGACATCTTCCCGACCACGAAACAAAGACCGGAAAAGAGTAACTTGGGCTTCTATTGAAGAGTAATTGGCAATTGGAGGGACAGTGGCGGTATATAAGCTCGGTGGTTCTGAAACAGTAGATTTCTTCGTTGTAGCCCGATCTTCAGGAAACAAACCAAGTAATTTTTTCAGCCGTTCATTTTCCTCTCTCAAGGAAGCACATTCTTCTAATGACTTTTGGAGTTGCCTCTGGAGATCCTCAGAAGTAATCATCTCTTGCTTTCCAATAGTTTTAGTATTGATTTAAGTTTAAGCCTTAATTCTTTCTCCGAAGGTAACGCCAGTCTATATTTGGAAGCAAAAACTTTATTGCTCATATCCAGTTTTTAGCACCCCGCGCCTTTTGAAATTTAATAGAACCTTTCTTATGCTGAAAGACCACCACAAGATCAGGGGTGGAAGAGCCCACCCCCTCTGATTTCGGCCAAACATTGCTCAAGCGACAGGCCATGTCGAATCTCCCACCACCTGCCCGTATGGCGCATGTAGGACATGTTGAACCGGCTCTGTCGGCCTACGCCGCCGACGTATTCCAAGCGAGCAAACCTCGTCTCGAAATAAGGCGACAGTGCATTAGGGCCTGGACAGGCATACTTGGCACAGAAATAAAAGTAGTTACGATGCCACTTGGTGTAGAGGTCAACGATATAATTCCACCGCGCATTCTTGGGTGGAGGCTTAATGAGTTCCGACTTCAGGACAGTGTTTACCAGCTCCGTTGCCTTTGCCTCCAATTCCACCTTGACCGCATCTGGCACTTTTGGCTTCGGTGGGCTGTAAACCCATATCTTTTGTCTCATCGAATTTTAATGGGTAACCCCAGGACCTTTAGATTCTAACCCTATCTGTTGTTTACAAACCAAACGGAATAGTCATCCAACAACTGGTAATTCTTCGATTTCCTGTTTGTTGACTTTAAATCTGCTAATGGAAGTACAAATTTCTTCTTGTCGGATAGACGCTGGACACTAACTAAAAGACCGTACCACTCATCAACGTCTTCTATAAAACTGATTAGGGAAAATTTATCCGTATAAGATGGTTGGGTCTTTTTTAATTCCTGGTATTCTTTCTTACTTCCGAAACCAAAAACATAGCGCTCTTCCCATTCGAAGTCTTCAATACCAGTGAGTTGGCATAGGATCTCAACATGTTTTTTCAGGTATTCAAGATAGGTTTTCAATGTTTTTCTGGTCACATCGAGCTTCTTTGTCCCAAGGATTGCTATTATTCTTTTTTCTTGTTTCTCAAACTTATCCATCAATGCCTCCGAGATTACTTCTCCTGAGGGGACTTTCTCATCTGCTCGCTGACCCATTGTTGAAGAGTGGCAAAGGACTTTATGCTTGAAGAACCTTCAATCGTTTTAACAGCGATATCCTGTACCTGTTGATATGCCTTCTCCAGTTGCTGAGAAAACTTAGCAATTTGTTCACTCTGTTCTTTTACAATTTTTTCGAGGGATTCGATCCTGGTAGTAGAAACATTCCTCTCACCGATGAATTCTCTCTTTTGGAGTTCCTCCCTGTTTTTAGCTTCCAGATTCAGTTTTTCTGTAGTTTCTTTGATAGCCTTGGTCATTGCCGCCTCCATCTCTTTGGGAAATGCGCTGACCTTCTTACGTAACTCGTTTAACTCATTTTCCTGTTCGGCAATCACCTTTTCTCTCTCCTTCAATTCACTCTCCATCTGTTCTTTTTTAAGGTGGAGCTCCTTTTCCAGTTTCGCTTTTTCGTCTTCAAATTTATCTTTTGCTAACTTTTGCTCCCTTTTGAAAGAGTATTCATATTCCTCTTTTTCTCTTTCGCGCTTCTTCTTTTCCGCCACATCCCTTTCTTTAACCCCTTCCTCATAATCCTTTTTCTCACTTTCTCGTTCGGCACGGAGGGTTTCGATCTCCTGGCTCAGCGCCTCCTTCTTTTCAGCCATCTCCGATTCAAATACCTGACGCTTCTGGTTCTGGGATTCGATTAAAGACGCCAGAGTCATTGCCGATTTCTCAATCTCATAAAGTTCCTGAAGCTCTTTTTCCTTTAATACGATCGCGTTCTGCACGGCTTTAAACTTTCCGATCTCCTCCTCCAACCGGTCTGAAATTTGTGCAAGCACCTTCCCGGTTTCTATCTTCAGATTGCTGATTTCCTTGGCAACCCCTTCCGAAGACAGAGAGTCTGCGACCTGAATCACCTCTTTTGCCTTTTTCTCTTCAAGTCTCTTTTCCGGCTTTAGCTCAGCCTCTCTCTGAGCTTCCAATTGCTTTAAAACTGCATTGTAGGCTTCTAACATCTCCTGCTTGGTATTTGATACAGTAAGCTTCTTGGGTTGAAATTTTTTCTCTTCCATGGTCTTATCCTTTCTTTTCTATTGGATTATTTGATGAAGCATATCCTCCTTACAACCTGGTCTGACTCAAATAAGGGGGTAGATCCTTTCAATAAATGTGTCTTTATAGGGAACGGGCACGGGGTTCTTCTACCTTCAATAATTCGCAATAATGTGACCAGGAGAGCTTGGCTCCAATTCGTCAGACAGCGTCCGACTTATTTGAAATTTACCAGACACTGTCTGTTGAATTGAAGATTTACGAGACAGTGTCTCTGGTTTTCCAGACGGGGTCTGGAATTTTCGTACCACAGAAGATTTGCCAGACAGTGTCTGGCATTTTGGATAAGCAAGATAAAATAGCCGCATATTTTGAAGATTAGAACGTGAAAAACCTTTCCCAAACCTGACAGTCATATCTGCTGAAAGCTTCTTGAGCAGTTCCTCTCCATACTCAGCCCTTAACTTCCCTTTTTGTTCAAACTCAACGATCTCCCTCCCAATTTCCCAGTATGCCAATACTTGGGCCTTATTGATTTCTCTAACTGCCTTGACTCTTGCCTCACCCAGGATATTAACAATCCTGTCAAGCAGGTTATTGTAATGCCCCGGTCCTATCACTTTATTCTTCATTAGATTGCCTGCTTATTTTACTAAGAAGTCCATAATTGTGAAAACATATTTTTCTGGAAATCTCCCCCTGCCTACCGGCAGGCAGGCTACCCCCCCTTTGCCCTCCGGGCCAGAGGCCCTATGGGCCGGCGGCCAAAGAGGGGAATCCCTCCCTTTATTATTAATGCCATTTGGCAAGTCAAGAGGGAAGATTTGAGGGAATGAAGGCTAATGG
>JASEHH010000166.1 GCA_030017685.1 Thermodesulfobacteriota bacterium
ACATCCTTCTTGAGATCCGGGCAGGAACCGGAGGAGATGAGGCAGGGCTCTTTGCATCCGATCTTTTCCGGATGTATGGAAAATATGCGGAGAAGAACCGCTGGCGAGTGGAGATCATGAGCCGGAGTTTCACGGGTGTGGGCGGGTTCAAGGAGGTCATTGCCCTGATCGAAGGCAAGGGGGCCTACAGCCGGCTGAAGTATGAGAGCGGTGTTCATCGTGTCCAGAGGGTTCCTGTCACAGAGTCCCAGGGGCGGATTCATACCTCAACGGTGACGGTGGCGATCCTTCCGGAGGCAGAGGAGGTGGAGGTGGCGATCGATCCGAACGACCTCCGGATCGACATTTTCCGGTCTTCGGGCCCGGGAGGTCAGAGCGTCAATACCACGGACTCCGCTGTCCGGATCACTCATCTTCCCACGAATATGGTGGTCACCTGTCAGGACGAGAAGTCCCAGCATAAGAATAAGGCGAAGGCCCTTAAGATTCTGAGAGCGAGATTACTGGACCATGCGAGGCAGGAGAAAGAGAAGGAGATCTCGGCGCAGAGAAAGAATCAGGTGGGGACCGGGGAACGGAGTGAGCGCATCCGGACGTATAACTTTCCACAGGGAAGGGTGACGGACCACCGGATTGGTTTGACCCTCTACCGGTTAAGCGAAGTGTTAGACGGTGAGATCGATGAGGTCATCCATAAACTGACCACCCACTATCAGGCAGAAGCGCTCAAAGGATAAGGAATAGGGTTCAAGGGGTCGAGGGTTCGGGGAGTCAAGTAAAATCCTATGTTTTAAGGAAAAAACTAGAACCCTCGCACCCTGGAATCCTTGAACCCTTTTGCGAAGAAAGATGACCATCCTGGAAGCATTGAATTGGGCGACCGATTATTTAAGAGACTGCGGGATTGACCATCCCCGGCTCAACGCAGAGCTCCTGCTGGCCCGCTCGATTCACCTCAGCAGAGAGGAACTCTACATCCGTCTCCACGACCAGGTGATGGAGGAAGAGATCAAGACGCTTGAGGGTTTGAGCCGGAGAAGAGGTTCCGGCGAGCCCCTTCAATATATTTTGGGACACCAGGAATTCTGGTCCATCGACCTGAAGGTGGATCCTCGCGTCCTCATTCCAAGGCCGGATACAGAACGTCTGGTTGAAGAGAGCCTTTCGATCCTCGCAAAAATTTCTTCCAAAAAAATTCCTTCTGTTTTAGAATTGGGGACAGGAAGCGGAGCCATAGCCATCTCATTGGCAAAAGAAGTGAAAAATATTTTTCTCGTCGCCACCGACCTCTCAGGGGATGCGCTAATGGTGGCCAAGGAGAATGCGAAACAGGCGGGCGTTTCCGATAAGATCGGGTTCGTGAAGGGCGATCTCCTTAGCCCATTCCATCAGGGAGAGACCTTTGACCTGATCCTTTCGAATCCTCCCTACATCTCTGATTCGGAAATAAGCGATCTCTCAAGGGAGGTGAGGGATCATGAACCCCTCATCGCACTGAATGGAGGAAAGGACGGCCTGGAATTCTATCGGAAGTTGATTTCTCAAGCCCCTTATTATCTGGAAAAAGAAGGATGGTTTCTCCTGGAGGTTGGAAGCAATCAGGCGTCCAGTGTTTCTGAGATGATCGAGACCGAGGGAGGTTTTGAAAAGCCCGAGCGAGCGAAGGATCTTTCAGGAATTGAGAGAGTGGTGAAGGCACAGCGAAAGTGGAAAGTGGACAGTAGAAAGTGGAGGGTGGAAAAAAAATAACGACCTTCTACCCACGACTTACCACCTTCCAAAAGCGGAGCGATAGATGGATAGAATTGTCATCCGGGGTGGGGAGAGGTTGATTGGAGAAGTGAAGGTGAGCGGTTCGAAGAATGCCTCCCTTCCCATCTTTGCCGCCTCCCTCCTGACAGAGGGAGAGAACCTCTTCCACAATGTCCCTAAACTGAGGGATATCCTGACCATTGCGAGGGTCCTTAAGAATCTCGGAGTGAAGGTCCAGGGAGAAAATGGGGCCTATCGGATCGATGCCACAGAGGTTTCAAACAATGAAGCCCCTTACGATCTGGTGAAGACGATGAGGGCTTCCATCCTCGTCCTGGGCCCCCTGGTGGCTCGAATGAGAAAGGCGAGGGTTTCCCTTCCGGGAGGATGTGCCATCGGGGCAAGGCCCATCAACCTCCACCTCATGGGTCTCGAAGCAATGGGAGCAAAGATCGATCTCCGCAGCGGGTATGTGGAGGCAAAGGCGGACCGGTTAAAAGGAGCCGACATCTCATTTGATACGACCACGGTGACCGGAACGGAGCACCTGATGATGGCCGCCACGCTGGCCAAGGGGAAGACCGTTTTGCAGAACGCCGCCATGGAGCCGGAAGTGGTTGACTTGGCCAGCGTCCTCAAAAAGATGGGAGCGAAGATTGAGGGAGCGGGGACAAGCCTCATCGAGATCGAAGGGGTGGAATCCCTTCATGCGGCAGAGCACACGATCATCCCTGACCGGATCGAGGCAGGAACACTGATGGTGGCGGCCGGATTGACACGCGGCAACATCAAACTCCAGCGATGTCCCTTCCACAACATGGAAGCGGTCATCCATAAATTGAGAGAGACGGGAATGGAAATCGATCCCGAAGGGGAAGGGGTGAGGGTAATAGGAAGCCGTAGGATCCGGAGCGTCGATGTGAAGACACAACCCTATCCCGGATTTCCCACAGACATGCAGGCCCAGTTCATGACCCTGATGTCTCTGTCCAGGGGGTTGAGCATCATTACTGAAACGATCTTTGAAAATCGTTTCATCCATGTAAACGAACTTCAAAGGATGGGGGCGGATATCCGGATCCAGGGAAACACGGCGATTATCCAGGGCGTTGAGAGTTTGAGCGGAGCCCAGGTCATGGCAACCGACCTGAGGGCGAGCGCCTCCCTCGTTGTTGCCGGTCTGGCCGCGGAGGGGGTGACAGAGATCTCGAGGGTCTATCACCTGGATCGAGGGTATGAGGAACTGGATAAGAAATTGGCGGGACTCGGTGCCAATATCAAGAGGGTGAAAGAAGAAGATTGAGATTTCGGAGTGCGGCCTCTGGCTCGGAGAGATTACGGATTCCGGAATTGGTTGTTAACCTTCGTCACGATGTAACTCAAGACTTTAGCCTTGATGAGGTGTCTTGAATGAAGATTCTTAAGATCGGAGAAGAAAGTTTTGATCGATATCTTTCAGGGGTGGAGAGCAGGATTGCCGAGGATCCCCTTCGCCTTGAAGGAAAGGTCCGATCCATCCTGAAGAATGTGAGGAAGAGGGGAGATGAGGCCGTTCTTCGCTACACGCAACAATTTGACAATGTTCGGCTCACCCTTTCTCAACTTGAGGTGAAGAGGGAGGAAGTAAAGGAGGCCCGCAAGAGAATCCCTCGCGATTTTTTAGAAACCCTGAAGAAGGCCAGCCATCGTATCCGGAGGTTTCACCAGCTTGCGAAGAAGAGATGGATGGTCAAATGGATTGAAGAAGGGATCAGGATCGAACAGATTGTAAAACCGCTGGAGAGAGTGGGGATTTACGTTCCCGGGGGAAAGGCATCCTATCCCTCCACCGTTCTGATGGCCGCCATCCCTGCAAAAGTGGCGGGCGTGAAAGAGATCATTATTACAACACCTCCTCACCAGAAAGGAATCAGCCCTGCGGTTCTTGTGGCCGCAGATCTGGCTGGAGTGGACCGAATCTTTCGTGCCGGAGGGGTTCAGGCGATCGGAGCCTTAGCCTATGGCACCAAATCGATTCCGAAGGTGGATAAGATTGTGGGGCCTGGGAATCGTTATGTGGCTATTGCCAAGCGGCTTGTCTATGGCTCTGTGGATCTGGATATGGTGGCCGGACCGAGTGAGATTGTGATCATCTCTGATGGAAAGACTCCTCCGGCCTTTGTGGCGGCCGACTTAATCTCCCAGGCAGAGCATGATGAGAGAGCGCTCTCCATCCTGATCACTCCATCCGAATCCTTTGCAAGAAAAGTGGAAGAGGAGGTCCTGAGACAGCTCTTAACCCTGAAGAGGGAGAAGATCGCCCACAAAAGCCTCCGCCAGAGAGGCGCTATTTTGATCGTCAAAGATCTTAATCAGGCCATCGAACTAGCAAACAGGATCGCACCCGAACACCTCGAACTGAGCGTGAAGAATCCCCTGCGCCTGGCGAAGTCGGTGAAACATGCGGGAGCTATCTTTCTCGGTCCCCATACTCCTGAAGCCATCGGAGATTATCTGGCAGGGCCGAACCACATTCTCCCTACATCAGGAACAGCCCGGTTCGCGTCGGCCCTGAGCGTGGATGATTTTCAAAAAAAGATTAACCTGATGCAATTTAGCGAAAAGGCCTTGAGGCGATTTGAAGGGGATGTGAAGAGATTTACGGAGTGGGAGGGGCTGGAAGGACACTATCGGTCTATTCGGGTGAGGACGGAGAGGGAATGACCAAATTCCAAACACCATGTAATTCTAACAATCAATACCCAAAATTGCTTAGTATCAATGATTTTGTTATTGGTGACATTTTAGCGAATTGAAAAATCACTTTGACTGTCATTCCCGCGCAGGCGGGAATCCGTGCGCCTGCAAGCAGGTGCGATCTAAGAGGTGAGAGTCCTCTTCCAG
>JASEHH010000006.1 GCA_030017685.1 Thermodesulfobacteriota bacterium
TGCCAGGCCCCCGGCCAGCCTGGCTTTTGTTGATCCCAATCGCGCTTATTTTAGGACGAGTAGCAAGAGGACTCTTGACTTTTTCTTTAATCATCGTACAATAATTTTGTACAAATCCTGAAGGAGGGCCAAGCTCTATGGAAACGGTTCGTGTGAGCAAATTGAGAGAACATTTAGTGTCCTTCTTAAAACGTGTCGAATTGGGAGAAGACATCATTATCACCTCCCGGGGCCGTAGGGTGGCAAGGCTTGTCCCCTTAGGAGATAAAATGAAAAAAGCAAGAGAAGCCCTTCAACAACTCAGGAAAAACGCTGTGGTGGGCGATGTCATTTCTCCTGTGGGAGAAAGATGGGAAGTCATTGAATGATTGTTGCAGATACACATGTCATTATTTGGGATGCCTTAAGACCTGAGTTGCTATCCCGTAAAGCTAAATCGGCCATCTTAAGGGCCAACAGCGAGGATGGAATCATGTTCTGTGAAATCTCTTTATGGGAAATCGCAATGCTCATGAAAAAAGGAAGAATTCATGTGGGAGTTGGGTTTTTGGAATTCGTCAATCTGGTAAAAGAATCCAACCACTATGTTTTTCAAGGTATTACGCCTGAAATTGCTGAGCTTTCTTCCCATTTATCCTTGGGACAGAACAAAGACCCTGCCGACAGAATCATTGCAGCAACATCTATCATCCAAAATGCAAGATTAATCACTGCCGATGAGGACTTAAAACATTCCACGAGGGTCAAAACCATCTGGTAGGTTCCTCCGAACAAATTCAAAACCTGAAGCTAATGCCCACTAAGAGTGTATAATCGGTTTCTGGTTTGTTGAGACCATATTTGACTCCAAAATCCAGAACTAAGTTCTCCGTAACGGAGTAGATGACGCCCCCGAGAAGAAAGGCAGGATTTCGATGGGAGTCCTTTTCAGGATTTCTTTCCATTCCAATATTTCCGACTATTTTCAGATCCTTCACAACCTCAACCTCCGTTGCCAGAGACACATGCCAGAGATCTTTCCGCTCATTCACCTTGTTTTCATTTCTGAAATAACCAAAATTCGCATGAAACGCCAAAGGACCGATCTCCTTTGTCACAATGGAATGGAAGCTATAAGTCACCCTGCCTGCCCCCAATCCCTTCCTCTCATTGCCTGCGGGCAATGTAATCCCTGGCTTTAAAGCAAAGCTGAACCCCTCTATTTCGTAGAAACGCCACTTCACCTCAAAAGAGATATCTGAGAACCCATTTTCCCTGTTGGTTACCCATCCTCCTTCCCCCTCTTCTTTTGTTCTAATGAATTGGTATGGCACGCTCAATACAACATCCAGATGATCGAGCAGGCCATACGAAAATATGGAGCTGATCTCGAAGGTCCCTTCTCTTAACCCGTGCTCCTTTTCACGCCCATACTCACCGTTTAACTCTACCTGAAACTTCCCTTTCCCCTGGGTCCCTGCATCATCGGTGATTAGGGGATGGGCGGCAAAAGAAACTTGGAATGTCAGAAAGATAAAACACCACACAAAAAATAAGTTTGCCACCTTCTTTATCTTCATTAGAATTACCCTTTCTTAAGGTGGTCTGAATCCTCCCATGTTAAAGATTGGTTGGAGGAGAAAGCAAGATTTTATCATTCTTCTCCCTCCTCCAATCCGTTGATTGAAACTAAAACTCTTTGAAATCACCCTCTTCCATAGGGATGACCTGTTCCGGTCTCACTTCCTTGGCCTTTGGGATCAGGCCTTTCAGCTCCTTCCCCTTCTTTACCAGACCTGCCTGAACCTTCTTCACCTCAACCTTCGGATGATGACTCAGGCCCGGAATATGACCCCCATTGCCGCTCTTATGAGTTGAGGCCCTCTCAGATACCACCCCATTGCCATTCCGACTCCCCCCCACTACAGCCGCTAACTCTCCCACAAATCCCTTCATCTGCTCTGCCTGAGCATTCATCTCTTCTGACGCCGAAGCCGACTCCTCCGCAGAAGCCGCATTCTTCTGCACCACCTTGTCCATCTCGGCCACAGCCTTGTTGATCTGCTCAATCCCCTGAGCCTGCTCACTGGAGGCAGCTGCTATCTCCCCAACCAGCTCTCCTACCTTCTTCGCCCCCGTTGCCACCTTTGAAAACGCCTCGTTCGTCTTCGAAACAATATCCGAACCATTCTTGATCTTCTTGACCGTGCCCTCAATCAGATTGGCCGTGTTTTTGGCCGCATCCGCTGCCCTCATAGCCAAGTTTCTCACCTCATCCGCCACCACCGCAAACCCTGCTCCTGCCTCTCCGGCTCTGGCTGCCTCCACCGCCGCATTAAGAGCTAATAGATTCGTCTGAAATGCTATCTCGTCGATCGTCTTGATGATCTTGGCCGTCTCCTCACTGGCTGTGGAAATCTCTCTCATCGATCCGGTCAGTTCTCCCATGGACCGGTTGGCCTCATCCACCACCCTGCTCGTATCCGCCATCAGAGTATTGGCCTGATTGGCATTGTCCGCATTCTTTCTGGTCATGGAGGCCATCTCCTCAATCGAAGAGGAAGTCTCCTCCAGCCCCGCTGCCTGCTCGGAAGCCCCTTCAGCCAGGGACTGGCTGGCTGACGATACCTGTGACGAAGCCGACGCCACCTGATCCGCTCCATCCGTGAGGCCCTCAATCGTCCGGTTGATGGGTTTGGTAATCATTCTCGTAATTAGAAAGCATGTTAATACTCCAATGGCAATAGAAACCAAAGAAATGAGAACCGTATAGGTTTTCATAAGATTGGCTGATTTAATCACAGACTCCATTGACTGATTCAATTCATCCATCTGATTTTTTTAAACTCCTCAATATCCGTCGCTATTTTTTCGGCATAAGGATCAAACTGTTTCATGACCTTGTTTCCTTCTACATGACCTGATTTGATATAGGCCTCAGCCATCTTCTTGCCCATACTATGATACTCATCAAAGCCTTTCTCCAGCTTTTCCAGCTGATTCAGATTCTGCTGGTCATTCTCCTCTTGATACATCTTCCTGAAGTGATTCGATAGTTCTTTAAATCGTTTGGCATTGTCCTCCGCCTTCTTAAAACCATCATCAAGCCCTTCCGCGCCTCTCGTTGCAGATATGTCGGTTAACCACTGCTGGACTTGTATGACCGCAAGTTTCATTTCCGTTGCATAGTTTGCAAAAACAACCGATTCTTCTTTAGCGTGTGTTGCTTTCTCAACATTTGAATTTGATGAAATGAAATTCCATACTCCAATGGCAACAATAAAAACCAGTAAAATCCCGAAACCAAATCCAATTTTGGTTCCAAGTTTCATGTTCTTAAACATTTTAATTCCTCCTCTCATAGATTTTTTGCTTGGATATACTTTATGCCGCCTTATCTAAGACGGCAATTTCTTCATCACCGAGCACCTTATCGATATCGAGGAGGATCTTGACCCCTCCGTTCATCTTCGCCATCCCCAGGATATAATCCGTATCCAGCCTCGCCCCAAACGTCGGCGTCTCCTCGATATCTCCACCCTTGATGTTTAAAACCTCCGAGACCGAATCGACCACGATCCCTATCAACACCGATCCCCTCTCACCCCGGATCTCCACCACGATGATGCACGTCCTCTCCGTATATCCCATCTCCTCCATCCCGAATTTGAGCCGCAGGTCCACCACCGGGATCACCTTGCCCCGGAGGTTGATCACCCCCTTGACGAAGGAAGGGGTCCGGGGAACCGTTGTAATCGGCATCATCCCGATGATCTCTTTCACCTTTAAAATACCGATTCCATATTCCTCGCCTGCCAATGAAAAGGTTAGATACTTACCCTCCCGGTTTGCCATCGCCTTAACCGCCTGATCCATGGTCCTGGTCACTTCTGTCATCTTATTGCCTCCTTTCTAAAAGCATAGAGCAGAGAGCAAAGCGCATAGCGAGCTTCGTATTAAGGATTATTTTTTTACCCTATGCCCTATGCTCCTTGCTAACGTTTCCCCTTGTTTTGCTTTTTTGATCACATCTACGACTTCTTCCATATCGAACCGCCAGTAAACCCCGTTAGAAATTCCAGCGGGGCATTATTTCTAACGGGGTAATTTGACATTGTTGACATTAAAAAATAACTCTCTCCTCTTTCAGGTTTCTACTAAGGGTAATTCTTCCGAACAAATTCAAAACCTGAATGCAATACCCACCAATAGTGTTAAGTCGGTCTCCGGCTTGTTGAGACCATACTTGACTCCGAAATCGATATCGAAATATTTCGTAAACGAGTAGATGACGCCTCCGAGAAGAAAAGCGGGATTTCGATGAGAATCCTTCTCAGGATTTCTTTCCATCCCAATATTTCCGACTATTTTCAGATCCTTCACCACTTCAACTTCCGTCGCCAGCGAGACATGCCAGAGATCTTTCCGCTTATTCACCTTGTTTTCATTTCTGAAATAACCAAAATTCGCATGAAACGCCAAAGGACCGATCTCCTTTGTCACAATGGAATGGAAGCTATAAGTCACCCTGCCTGCCCCCAATCCCTTCCTCTCATTGCCTGCGGGCAATGTAATCCCTGGCTTCACAGCAAAGCTGAATCCCTCTATCTCGTAGAAACGCCACTTCACTTCAAAGGAGATATCTGAAAGCCCTCCTTCCCTATTTTTTTCCCATTCTTCTTCCACCTTTTCTTTAGTCCTAATGGATTGATAGGGAATACCCAGTACAAGATCCAAATTATCAAACAGACCATAAGTGATGATGGAAGAAATCTCAAAGGCCTGCTCTTTAACCCCGTCTTCTTTTTCATGTCCATACTCACCGTTTAACTCCAATTGGAATTTCCCTTTCCCCTGAGTCCCTGCGTCATCAGTGATCAAGGGATGGGCGGCAAAAACCGAAGTTGAGGTTAAGATTAAGGTTAAGGTCAAGGCAAAGGTTAAGGTTTTCGAACAAATCATTCATACCTCCAAGGAAATGTGTCCGTGTCCTTTGCATTACGGACACGGACACGAATCACTGACACGTTATTCTCGATTCAGAACTCCTTAAAATCTCCCTCTCCCATAGGGATGACCTGCTCCGGTCTCACTTCCTTGGTCCTTGGAATCAGTCCTTTCAACTCCTTACCCTTCTTTACCAGACTTGCCTGAACCTTCTTCACCTCAACCTTCGGATGATGACTCAGGGCCGGAATATGACCCCCATTGCCGCTCTTATGAGTTGAGGCCCTCTCATATACCACCCCATTGCCATTCCGACTCCCCCCCACTACAGCCGCTAACTCTCCGACAAACGCCTTCATCTGCTCCGCCTGGGCATTCATCTCCTCGGCCGCCGAGGCCGACTCCTCCGCAGAGGCCGCATTCTTCTGAACCACCTTGTCCATCTCTGCCACCGCCTTGTTGATCTGATCGATCCCCTGCGCCTGCTCATTGGAAGCTGCTGAAATCTCTCCCACCAGCTCCCCTACCTTCTTCGCTCCGGTTGCCACCTTCCCAAAGGCCTCGTTGGTCTTCGAGACTATCTCCGAACCATTCTTGATTTTCTTGACCGTGCCTTCGATCAAATTCGCCGTGTTCTTGGCCGCATCTGCTGCACGCATCGCTAAATTCCTCACCTCATCTGCCACTACCGCAAACCCGGCCCCTGCTTCTCCGGCTCTCGCTGCTTCCACCGCCGCATTCAATGCTAACAAATTCGTCTGAAAAGCGATCTCGTCGATCGTCTTGATGATCTTGGCCGTCTCTTCGCTGGCCGTAGAAATCTCTTTCATAGATCCGGTCAGTTCACTCATGGAGCGGTTGGCTTCTTCCACAACCCTGCTCGTATCGGCCATCAGGGTATTGGCCTGGTTGGCGTTGTCCGCATTCTGCTTCGTCATAGACGACATCTCCTCGATCGATGAGGAGGTCTCCTCAATCCCTGCGGCCTGCTCCGAGGCCCCTTCCGCCAGGGACTGGCTGGCCGAGGATACCTGTGTTGAAGCCGATGCCACCTGCTCAGAGCCATCCGTGAGACCGGCTACAACTTTATTGATGGGCTTGGTGATAGAACGGGATAAGAAAAACCCCAGGAGCAGAGCAACAATGGTGCCAATGATCATACCAGCCAATGACATATATTCAGCTTTATAGGCATCGGCATGGGCTCTCTTCTCGAATTCTTCCGCGTCTTTCACAGTATGCTCCGTTAGTTCATGGAGGAGTTTCTCTGACTTAAGGAATGCCTCTTCGGCCTTGCCAAAGCTCAGGGAAAAAGCGCCCTTATGGTCTCCCTTCTTGACAAGTTCGAGGACCTCTTTGTGTTTCGTCTTCCATTCCTCCCATTTTGTTCCAAACTCCTTCCAGAGGGTTTCTTCCTCTTTTGTTTTATGCAGCGGCTCAAATAATTTCCGCCCCGTCTCCGCAAGCTTCCATCCCTCCTCTATCTGGGCAAACTGCTTCTGGACAATCCCCGGATTTTTCTCATAGAGTAATATGTGCTCAGAACTCGAAATCAGCATCTCGGCTTCATTCAATTTCGCGAGTGCCAAGACAGCTTTCAGGTGATTCTCGGTCACTTCTTTTAAGGCATCGTCGGTCTGTGCAATGCCCCTGTATCCTATAAAACCCACGATTAACGTAATGAGGGCCACGATGATAAAGCCCCCGATTAACTTTACACTTAACCTCAAGTTCTTCATGTTATTTCCTCCTTTATTCTTGATTTATCTCTCAAAAACTGTTTGTGAAAAAATGATTGCTCATTACCCAAATCTTCTATGCTGCCTTATCCAGAACGGCAACTTCTTCCGCACTGAGCACCTTGTCAATATCGAGCAGAATCTTCACTCCGCCATTCATCTTCGCCATCCCCAGGATGTAATCCGTATCCAACCTGGCGCCAAATGTGGGCGTCTCCTCGATATCCGCACTCTTGATGTTCAATACCTCTGAGACCGAATCGACTACGATCCCAATGAGAACCGAACCCCCTTGGCCTCTCGTCTCCACCACAATAATGCAGGTCCTCTCCGTATATCCTATCTCCTCCATCCCGAATTTGAGCCTCAGGTCCACCACCGGGATCACCTTGCCCCGGAGGTTGATTACACCCTTGACATACGAGGGAGTCCGGGGAACCGTTGTAATCGGCATCATCCCGATAATCTCCTTCACCTTCAATATTCCGACCCCATATTCCTCGCCGGCAAGGGAGAAAGTGAGATATTTCCCTTCCCTGTCTCCCATCGCCTTCACCGCCTGATCCATGGTCCTGGTCATTTCCGTCATCTCTTTACCTCCTCTCTTTTTTGCTAAAAACGTGTCACGTGTCCGCTAACCCATGCAAACAAGAAAAATTCGTGCATAGCCTTCCTTCCTGCGGGGCAGGCAGGTACTACCGACGACATCTCTCGTCGCCCTCAGTAAATGAGGGCGCTACAGCCTTGCCTCTTATTTTGTTCCGATGATTCACTTTTTTGGCCTCTTTGATCCGTTTCAGGATCTCATCCATGTCGAATCGCCACGAGTCTCCGATCTTAAACCCGGGAAGTTCTCCCCCAGAGGCTAATTTGTAAATCGTCGATTCGGACAGTTTCAGATATTTCCCCAGTTCCCTGGCTGTCACGATATTCGGCATATTGTCCCCTCATTCTTATTTAACTGTAATTCAGACACTGGACTTCAGACTTTAGACATCAGACTTTTCTAATATAGGAAATTAACTCTATTCCACTCTTTTGAAATTCTTTCGTATATGCAAGAGTGTCATTCCTTCTGGTAGCTGTCAGCCGTTCGGCTAACCTCACGCCGAAGCCCTTATCCATGTGCATTCTCCAGCCATTTTTCTTTCTTCAGTCTAATGTCTGCCCGCAGCGCCAGCGCTTGCGCGGCGTGAGGTCTATAGTCTTACTGTCTGAATCACAGCTTATTTAAGGCTGGGAGTAGGCAACCGACCTCTCCGTCCCTCTCTTCCGTTCTTCAAAAAGAAACCTGATCATCACATCGGGGCTTTCGCAGAACTTGACATCCCCGTCACAGATCGACCAGATGACACCGAGATCGCAATACCCGATGCCACGGCCAAAGTGAGGGCTGTCAGTGTCCCTGTAAAACCGACAACCTTTCTTCATCAACATACCCATCACCTCCTTCCTCCCCGTCTCCTTTTTGAGAGAGCTCTGAAAAACTAATTTTCGCTCTCTCGATTACGCACCTGCCTACCGCAGGCAGGGATTCCAAAAATGATTACACAGAAATTTTTTTAATTTTAGTATGTTTCGGTCTTTGTAATCGCTTTATAATTCAGGACTTTTAAAGAAAACGCATTTAATTCCCCCCTCACCCCCTCCTTCTCCCCCCTGCCTACCGGCCCCGGTCCCGACCGAGGGCGGGGCAGGCAGGCAAGGGGAGAGGGGGAATGGTGGGTGCCCTCTCCCGCCTGGTAGAGGGAAAGGGTAAGTGAGAGGGTTGATATTTAAGAAGCATTTCAATGAACTTTTCGACATATAGGCGCAAAAACTTTAATAAAGTTTAAGTTGGAAATGCGGGTTAAAAAGGAAGGAATAAGAAAGAAGAAGAAAATAGACGGGATAACCTCATGTTTCGCCAAGATAAATATTCTTGTTTGACATAACAGGGTTTTGCGGGTATCATGAATTTAAATATGAAAAAAATGAAACTTTATCTCGATCTTTGCGTTTTTAATAGACCTTTTGACTACCAGGGCCAAGAGAGGATTGCTCTTGAGACAGGAGCATTTATCTATTTGCTTGAACAGATAGAAAAAGAGAACTATATTCTTATATGCTCGGAGGCGCTTGTATATGAAAATAACCAGAATCCGGACAGCCTAAGAAGAGAGAGGGTATCGACCTATTTTGAGTTAGCAAAAGATTTCATTAAATTAGAAGAATCCGATTTCAATAGGGCAAGATTCCTGAATGAAATAGGGTTTCCAGATATGATGGTCTCGTAAAAAGTCTGAAAAGGCTATTTTCTGTCATTCCTGCGCAAGCAGGAATCCAGTATTTTCAGGTAGTTAGAATTTTCTGGATTCCCGTTTTCACGGGAATGACGACTTTTTACGAGACCATCAGATATGGATGCCCTGCATATCGCAATGGCAGAAAAGGGGGGCATAGATTTTTTTGTTACCTCTGATGATCGAATAGTGCATCATTATAAGGAAAATATTCAGGCCATCAAGGTTAGCATCATCAATTTGTTGGAATTTGTATTAAAGGAGGTGAAATAAATGGGTCTTGCTTTTCCAGAAATCAGACAGAAGGGCTGGAATGCCCTTATTAAAGAGCTCGGTTACGGAGGGGCTACGAAATTTATTCTTCTCTATGAGCAAGGAGAAGGAAATTACGTCGAGAACAGGAAAGAAATTTTAAAAGGTATATCCCTCGAAAAAATTAAAAAAGAGGTATTGCTTAAAAAATAACTTCTTAAAATCCCTCCCAGCCTCCCTTTGGTCTACGACCCATAGCGCCTGCCTGCCGGTAGGCGGGGTCTCTGACCCGGAGGGCAAAGGGAGGGGTAATTATCACTTCTTATCCAGAATCTCCCTCAGCTTCTGCGAAAGTTCCTTGATCGAGAAGGGTTTCTGGATGAAGCCCTTGCAGCCGCGTCTCATGATCTCCTCGGTTTGCCCGTTCATGCTGTATCCGCTCGAAAGAAGCACCTTCATTTCTGAATGGATCTCTCTCAGGGCATCGAAGGTCTCCCCTCCTCCTTTCTGAGGCATGATGAGATCGAGAATGACCAGGTCGATTTGATCCCGGTTCGTCTTATAAAGTTCGACAGCTTTCTCACCTCTATCGGCGATCAGGACTTTGTAGCCTAACGTCTTTAATATCTTTTCTCCCACATCGAGGACATGTTCCTCATCATCCACAAGGAGGACCGTTTCTCTCCCCATCAGGACCTCTTCATCCTTCTTGATCTGTTCCTCGACCTTCCCTTCCGAAGCCGGAAGGTAGGTGAGGAAGGTGGCTCCCTTCCCCGCCTCAGACCGGACATTGATGTATCCGTTATGCCCCTTGATAATCCCGTAGACCGAGGCCAGTCCCAGCCCTGTGCCTCTGCCCAGTTCTTTCGTGGTGAAGAAGGGGTCGAAGATGCGCTCCATCGTCTTCCGATCCATCCCGATTCCTGTATCAGTGACCGAGAGCAGAACATAGTTTCCCGGAACCGCCTCATAGAGATCTCCCTGGATCTCCAGGTGGGTCACATTAGCCGTTTTCAGAAATAGGTTTCCTCCCACGGGCATGGCATCGGCCGCATTGACCAGCAGATTCATTAGCACCTGCTCCATCTGACCCGGATCGGCTTCCAGAGGATGAAGGTCCCTGTAAAGGTCCATATGGATCACGATATTCTTTCTGGTCCGACCAAATGCCTCTGCAGTCTCTTCCACCAACTGATTCAAAAGAATGGGTTTGACTTCATAGCGGCCCTTTCTCGCATAGCCCAAAAGCTGCGCCGTCAGTCTTGACCCGTTCTGCACCTTCTTCTCGATGCTTCGGAGCATCTCATAATGGGGATGGGAGGGGTTCATATCGAGAAGCATGAGCGAAACATTTCCCTGAACCACCATGAGAAGATTATTGAAGTCGTGGGCAATGCCTCCTGCCAGGGTGCCGATCGCCTCCATCTTCTGGGCTTGAAGAAGCTGGGTCTCCATCTTCTTTCGCTCACTCACATCGTTGAGAAGAATGATGGTCGTCCGGTGCTCCTTGTCCAGGATAGGTAAAAGGCTGAGGGAAACCTGTTTGCCGTCCAGTTGCAACGGGGGATCACCGTTGACCGTCTTTCGGTGAGTGTTGAAGGTGGAGAGAAGCCCTTTCATTCTTTCTTGGTCTTTATCGTGAAACAGGTTGAGGAGGTTGGAGGCCAACAACTTCTCTTCAGGGATTCCAATCAGGGAAACGGCTGACGGATTGCTGTAGACAATTCTTCCCTGAGGGGTAATCTCCAGGATTCCTTCCGCCATACTTCCCAGAATAACTTCAAAATGCTTTCTGTCACTAAGTAACTCCTTTGTAATCTGCCGTGGAAAGGAATCCTCAAGGCCGATGACATGTCCTGTCCCCGCGACGGGAGCCCTTCGATCCACTTCGTCCAGAGCCTTTTGAATATGTTTAGTCATCTTATCGAATGAACATTTTGCAATACAAAGGTCCGCTCCAAATTGAAGGATGTTCGTCTCTTCCTCCGATGCCGTGGCGGAAAAGACCACCAGGAATACATTCTTCAGGTCAGGGTCTTTCCGGATCATCTCACAGAGTTTCTCTCCGTCGATATTCGGCATGATGAGGTCGGTGAAGATGATATCCGGCCTGTAGGTTTTCAAAATATCCAGGGCCGACAGACCGTCCTCCCCGGTTAAGACTTGATACCCTTCCTTTTCGAGGAGGTTCGTTATCCACTTCAACATGACCGGATCATTATCGACAACAAGGCTTTTTTTCTCCATCTCTCCCGTCCTTTCTCTTATCATCCTTTACTCGCCGCACCTTTTAAACGTCGGCTCATCTATCCGGTTGATCCCTCTTCATAAATCCGACAGGGGGGTCTCCTTTTTCAATCTCTCCAATTCCGGCTCTACAATCCTTTGAAAGCATTCCGGGCAAATCCCATGAGTAAATTGAACTTCCGTATGCTCGGAAATATAGGATTCAACCTTTTGCCAGTAGTTCTGGTCATTGCGTATATTTTTACAATAGCTGCAGATCGGCAGAAGCCCCTGAAGCTGCTTGACCCGGCGAAGGGATGCCTCAAGCTCTGTCACCCGGTCTGATAGGAGTCTTTGCAGTCTCACAACTCGCACCCCCACCTTGATGCGGGCCTGAAATTCTTCGTCATCAAAGGGCTTGGTGATGTAGTCATCCGCTCCAGCCTGCAATCCTTTTGTGATATCTTCACTCCGGTCCTTTGCTGTGAGGAGGATAATGTAGGCCGGTCTAATCTGGCTTGATTCGCGTGCCTTCCCGCAGACCTCCGCACCGTCCATATCAGGCATCATCCAATCAAGGATGGCCAGCGGAGGCGCATCCTCCCTTTTAAGGACCTCCCAAGCCTCAATGCCATTGTGGGTGACCACAGTCTCATACCCCCATTTGACCAGTTTGGTCTCTATCAGACGGCAGAAAACCGGGTCGTCTTCAGCAATGAGCACTTTCATCTTTACTCCCCCAGAAAGATCGATTTCCATCTCTCCCCTTGTAGGATATGCCTGTCTCTTCTTTGGCAGAAACTAAAAATACAGGCCAGGGCAAAGGTTTTAGCGTTGCCAGCTTAGCCATTCCTCGCTGTTGAGGATACCGAAACCAGTTCAGCAACCCGTTCCATCTCGGCTTTGATGGTTTGAACTGCTCTGCCGGCCCCTGTCAGGTTATTCGCGCGGGCATTCGCCTCCATCCCCCAGGCGACTCCGGAGATTCCCGTCAATCCAAGGCTGGCCGCAGAACCTTTTATGGAATGAGCCGATTCGATAACCTTCCTTGTGTCTTCCGTTTCTATGGCGGTCTCCAGTTGAATGAGGTGCAGAGAGGTCGTCTTCAGGAAGAGGTCTATCATATCCTGATATTCAGCTTCATCCAGATCCACTTTTTCCGCCAATGTCTTCAAGTTCATGGTTAACTCCTTTCCATTTACTTAGAAAATAAAAGTCTATCGGTAAGGGTAACGAGGCCCGTATCGTTAATAAAAGGCTACGTTGATCGTCTTTTAATTCTTTTTACGTAACCGTTACCGAATGACGAAACGGGCTTCGTTACCGTAGCCGAAACCTAATCTCGAATCCATTTCTTGATCATTTCAGAAACAGCCTCTTTTTGAACAGGTTTGGACATGTAATCGTCCATACCCGCTTTCAGACAGCGCTCGCGGTCTTCGGCCATGGCATGGGCTGTCACTGCAATAATCGGGATATGCCCGGATGGCCCTTCCCTCTGACGGATCTCCGCGGTGGCAGTATAGCCGTCCATCTCAGGCATCTGGCAGTCCATCAACACCAGATCATAAGCAAATTGTTCAATTCTTCCGATCGCTTCTATCCCATTCCCAGCCGTATCAACACCACAGCCAAGTTTCTCAAGGATTTTTACCATCATCTTTTGATTGACCGGATTGTCCTCTGCCACAAGAATGCGAAGCGGATGCTTGATCCCATCCTTGGTCTGTCGATCCCTTTCGCACCCAATCCGTATCGATTCCTCCTCTTTCTTTTCTTCTCCGAAGCGCCGCTCCAGGAGTTGAAAAAGCCTGTCCCTGCGGACCGGCCTGTTGAGAAAACCATCAAACCCCGCCTCCCTGAACTTCTGTGCATTCCGCTCCAATGGCGGAGAGAGGCTCAGAATGAAGAGGTCTGTCATCCCGGCCTGCCTGATCTTTTGGGCCGCCCCGAATCCCCACGGGATCTCAATATCGATGAAACAGAGATGAAACGGAGTTCCTCCATCAAAGGATCTTTTCAATGTGGGGAGAATCTCTTCTTCCTTCGTGAGTGTGGTCACGCGAATCCCGGCGGATTCGAGAATCGATTGCATCAGGTTCATGCGGGCCTGATGGCGATCGACAAGGAGAATCCTTTTAGAGGAAAAAGACGGGGAAATAAATCTTTTTACCTGATCGTTTTCCGATTTTTCAAACCAGGCTATAAAATGGAAGAGGCTTCCCTTACCGGGCTCGCTCTCGGCCCAGACATCTCCGCCCATCGCCCCGGAAATCTGTTTGCAGATCGACAGCCCAAGCCCTGTCCCTCCATATCTTCTGGTCGTGGAGCCATCCGCCTGCTGAAAAAGTTCAAAGATGACGGTCAATTTATCCTTCGGGATGCCGATCCCCGTGTCCCGGACCATCACATGGAGCTTCACGCGGTCGGCCTGCTCTTCTTCCCGATCGATGGTCATTTCGATCTCGCCTGACTCCGTGAATTTGGCGGCGTTTCCCGCAAGGTTCAACAGGACCTGTCTGAACCGGTGCATATCCCCTTTTACAGAAGAGGGAAGATTTTTCCCGATTCGGCATAAGACTTCCACGGGTTTCCGGTTGATCTTAGGGACGACCATCTTGCAAACCTCATAAACCGCCATCTCCGGGTCAAAATCGATCTTTTCAAGATGGACCTGCCCCGCTTCCATTTTTGAAAAATCGAGAATGTCATTGATCAAGGAAAGCAGGGCTTCGCCGCTGCTCCTGATCGTGATAGTATAGTCGAACTGTTCCTCTTCGAGCTTTGTTTCGAGGAGCATATCCGTGAAACCGATCACGGCATTGAGCGGCGTCCGTATCTCGTGGCTCATGTTTGCAAGAAACTGGCCTTTTGTCACACTGGCCACTTTTGCCAACTCGAGCGCTTTCCGCAGTTCATCGGTCCTCTTCTGAACGATCCTTTCGAGATTCTGGTTTTGATCATGAATTCTCCGGTAGAGGACCGAATGCTCAATCGCATGGGCGGTATTGAATAGAATGAGCGTCAACAGATTGGACTGCACATCGCTCAAGGAATGGCTCTCCGAAGTCAGGGCGCCTGCAAACATTCCCACCACATTCGATCTCGTCACCAGGGGATGAAGGATCATGGGCTGGTCGAAATACCTCGGTGAAACCGTCAGGCTTCGATTCTGTTGAAGGGCCCAGGCAAAGTGTCCCTCCTCGATCTGGAACTCCAGCTCCTTCCGGAGCAGAGGCCGGTCGGCTTCCGGCTCGCAATGGGTGAGAACGAAATCGAAATCCTCCTCGTCGACAGTCATAAATGCGAGGGTCTGGAATTGCATCAGCCGCCTCAAATACAGCCGGGCCGTGCTGAAAATTTTGAAAGGCTCCTGGTCCGGCGAGAAACTGGCCTGGACATCGCCGAGGGAAACCATCCATTCCAGCGATTCCATCATCCACCGGTTATGATCCTCTAACTGTTTGATACGAGTGTTCAGTTTAACGATGTCCGGGCCTTCATCCAAAAAAGGGGTCATCACTGTTCACCGTTCAAGATCGAATGGATGACATCGTTGACCTGGCCTCTCAAATCATTCAATATGGAAGGCAGGACGCTCACCGGAAGTCCGATGCGCTCCCATGCCTCCGCCTTTAAAGGAGGGACTGTCCGCTCTCCGCTCGTCCCCCAGCGGAAACCATTGACCATGATGTCCGCTATATGAACCACCGCTGTTTCAACAGGGTATCGGCTTGCTCCAAGGGGATGATGATGGAAGGCGACCGCTTCCTCCAAACTGGAGGGGAGGTTCCAGGTTTGTAATAAGATTCTGCCCATTTGGGCATGGTCGAACCCGATGATCTCCTGTTCTGCAAGAAAGAGAGGAATACCGCTCGTTTTGCACCGGATCAAAGCAGAACGCGACTGGTCGCCGATCTTCTTATACATGATGAGGCGACCGATGTCGTGAACCATACCGGCAATGAGGAATTGCTCGATATTGGTTTCACGCCGGTACTTGGCGATCGTCTTGGCCGCAAGGCCGCAGGCGATGCTGTGATGCCAGAACGATTCCATGCTGACCAGATCTTTCGGAATTCCCTGGAAGAGGTTGACAATGGAGGTGGCCAGGACAAAATCTCGAAGCTGTTTGGTCCCGATCACGATGAGGGCCTGGGTGATCGTCTCAATTTTTGAAGGAAAGCTGTAAAAGGCGCTGTTGACCAGACGGAGCAGTCTCACCGTCAGGCCGGGATCCTCACTTACGATCCTGCCAATATCGGCCATGGAACCATTCGGACGGTTGATGGCTTCGTCAATTTTATAGTAAACCATCGGCAGGGACGAGACCTCCACGTATCCCTTCAAAAGGTCATGGGGATGAAGTGCCACGGCGCTTCTCCTCTGGTGTGCGGAGGGTCTCGAGGGTGATCAGGTGGAATAATTCCCTGATGAAGGGATGGGCAAGGTCATTGTGACAGAACAGCTCAGCCGTTCTACTCTCTGCCTCACGGAGCAGATCCGGGTCGATCTCCGAAGCGGTTTTCGAATAGGCATCTTCTTGCTCTCCCCCCTGGATATGGGCTTCGAGAATGCCCCACATCTTAAAAATTCTAAGATGTTTTTCAGTGATCTCCGCTCCGGCCGAAAGCAGCGCCCTGCCATTTCGATCCTTGACATCGCCGGCCAGGATCATACCCGGTTTGATCGCATCGAGAGAGATGACTCCCATCGGACAGATAGACTCCTCCGGCCTCCTCTTTCTAATCGAATCACTTATCGGCATTTTTCTGATTTTTCTTGAGATTTCTGGAAAAGGTTAGAAATCTCTGATTACACAGATTATGAAACGATTACGGCGATTAGGAGACTGTGTCACAAGTCCGTTCATGGTTCGACAAGCTCACCACGAACGGAAAAGGACACATTTAAATCCATTAGTTAGCCGTTCGCCCTGAGCGTGTCGAAGGGGAAACGGCGTATTACCACACAGTCTCAGAGGGGATAGGGAAGGGAGGGGTTAAATCGTTATGTTTTGAAGGATTCAATCTTTTTTAGTTTTTTTTTCGTCTGGTCCAGAATTTCTCTGACTTTCTTCCCTAAGTCCCGCAGGGTCACGGGCTTATGGAGCATGGGAACCTTTAACCTCTGGCTGAAATATCTCTGGACAATCTCTTCGCTATATCCCGATAAGAAGAGACAGGGCAGATTAGGAGAGGAGGAGATGATATGTTCATAGACCTGGGGACCATTCAGTTTCGGCATCACCGCATCGAGGATGGCGAGATCGATCCGGCCTCGATAAGCTGAGAAGACTTCGATTGCCTCCTCTCCATCGCAGGCGATCAAAACTTTATAACCCAGCCCTTCGAGGAGGGGCTTAAATAGTTCCCGGACCTCTTTCTCATCTTCGGCAACCAGAAGCGTCTCTGTCCCTCGTGGGATCTCCTCCGAAAGCGCCTCCACGGCCTCCTGAGTAAAGGCGTCCTGATGAACAGTGAAGTAGAGATCGAACCTGGACCCTTCGCCCGGCCGGCTCGATACGAAAATATGCCCCTTGTGCTGTTTCACAATTCCGTAAACCACGGAAAGCCCAAGTCCGGAACCTTTCTCTCTCGTGGTAAAGAAGGGGTCGAAGATCCTCGACAGCGTCTCCTTATCCATTCCCTTGCCCGTATCGATGACCGATACCTGGACATACTCGCCCGGCGTGACAAAGGGGTGTTGATTGCAGAAGCCTCCATCGAGTCGGATATTCCGGGCTTGAAGGGTCAGGATTCCTCCCCGTGGCATCGCATCCCTTGCATTGACGATCAGGTTCATCAGGACCTGATCCATTGCGGAAGGGTCCACATAGATCGGACTGAGGCCGGGCCTGAGCTCCATTCTCAACTCGATATCTTCACCGATCAGACGGGAGAGCATACGGGAAAGATTTCCGATCATATCCGCCACATTGAGGACTTTTGGGTTAAGCATCTGGCGACGTCCAAAGGCAAGAAGTTGCCGGGTCAGGTCTGATGCTTTTTGGGTTCCCTCTTCAATTTTTAAAAGGGATTCGTGGATGGGGTGGGAGGGGTCAACATTCATCAGGCCCAACTCCACATTTCCCTGGATCACCATGAGCAGGTTGTTGAAGTCGTGGGCCACGCCTCCAGCCAGCATTCCGATGGCCTCCATCTTCTGTGACTGAAAGAGCTGTTCTTCAAGAATCTTCCTTTCGGTCACATCCCTGACGATCCCCCGATAGCCAACCACCTCTCCCTGGTCATTGTGAATCGTCGTCGCCGTCAACAGAACGATGAGCTTCTCTCCATTCTTCTTCTTCAACTGCAACTCCAGATCTTTGACAAACCCCTGCCGATCCAACAGGTTTCTAACCCTTCCTCTCTCCTCAACGCTGAAATAAATGTCTCTTCCAACATTGACTTTAAAAAGCTCCTCTTTTGAATCGTATCCGAATAGCTTCACGCCGGCCGGATTGATATCGATAAATCTTCCTTCTGTGGTCGTGATGAAGATAGCATCCTCCGATTCTTCAAAGAGGCTTCGATACTTCTCCTCGGACTGCTTGCGTAAATCCTCTGCCCGCCTCCACTCTGTGATGTCGCTGGCGACAAAGATCATTCCTTTTACTTTTCCCTTCTCGTCCCGGAAGATGGAATTGGTCAGGAGGACCGGGAAGGCGCTCCCATCCTTCTTCTTTCCAATACATTCACCTTCCCAGTAACCGGACTGTTTGAGTGTCGAAAGATTGCTGGGAGAGATGATTTCCGTGATGTGCTTTCCATTGATTTCATCATTTCGCCATTGAAAAAGGCGTTCTGCAAATCTATTCCCGAAGATAATCCTTCGATCCAGATCCGTTGCGATCAACGCATTCCGGGTCTGGTCAAGAAGGGATGCCTGGAAAAACATCCTCTCCTCCATTCGCCTGTGCTCGCTAAACAGTTTTGCGCTATTAATGGCTCCGGCGATCTGACAGCTGATATTTTCGGCAAGCCTGAGATCGTTTCCAGAATAGGCATTCGGTCTCTTCGATCTCAGATGAAGAACTCCGATGATCTGATTCTTCGAAATCAGCGGGACGGAAATCATCGATTGAAGCCCGGCCTGAACAGTATGGAAGAGCCTCTCATCCCGTTCGATCCATTTCTGGATCTTTTCTCCCTGGATCAGCATCCCCTTCCGGGTTTTGACGATCTCTTCGACGATCGTTCCTGAGATGGTTCCCTTATCCCCGGGCCCACAGAGCGGGACCTTAAGACCTTTCACATAGTCGTAGTTGGTGGAATGTCCTTCGGAGTCAATCAGGACAATGGCAATCCGGTCAAAGGGGATGAGTTTCCTGACCGCCCCGGCAAAGCGTTCATAAATCTCTCCGATATCGAGAGAGGAGCTGACGATCCGGCCGATCTCCGCCACGACCGCATTCTCTCTGGCCAGACGTTCCAACTCATCCATGATTTGTCAACCCTGTTTTAAGATAGAAGGATAATAAATCAAAATGAATGATGAATCAAGGCAGCATTGGGGTCACATCTTCACGGGCTGTTGCCCAAATCGATTTCATGCTTCGACAAGCCTGTCCTGAGTCCCGCGCTGAGCGGGATTCACCCTTCGAGAGCCTGAGGGCGAACGGTTTTTTCCGAATGTCCTGAGCGAAGTCGAAGGAAGGGCTCATGCTTCGACAAACTCAGCAGACCGGAAAAGTTATATGATTTCAATATATCACCGCTCGCCCTGAGCCTGTCGAAGGGCAAATGGTGAGTTTGAGCAACAGCCTGTTCAACTGTCAATTGCTCAGAAAATAAAAGTTTAAAGTCCAAAGGTAATGGTAAAGATGCCCGTATCGTCATTCGGTTACGTTGTTCGTCTTCTCAATCTTTAACCGTAACCATTCGACGATTTACGAAACGCCTGCCTGCCCAGCCCTCGGTCGGGACCGGGGCCGGTAGGCAGGGGCTTCGTCACCGTAACCGAAACCTAAGGACTTGATTGATTTTTATTGTTCGTGCCTGTCCCGTATAAACGGGAGGTGACGTAGCCGTTGCCCATCAATTAATGAGGTATTCTAACTTCGCAGAGAAACAGCCTACGGCCTGTGCTCGATTGATTCGGTCACGAGGTTGAGAATCCGGCTGAAATCAAAGGGTTTGGAGATGACGAAATCGACTCCGCTTTCCTCTTTTTTCGTCTCATCAATCTCCATTCCCCAGCCGGTGATCATACCTACTGGAGTTTTCGGACTCATTCTCTTGATGGCTTTGCATACTTCCCAACCTGACACATTGGGCATTCCGAGATCGGTCAAGACAATATCAAACTTCTTCTCTCTGAATAACTGCAGCCCTTCCTCCCCGTTCTTGGCCGTCATGACCTGATGGTTGACTTGAGAGAGGCCCCGCATCAGCACACCCCTCACATGTTCCTCATCATCAATCACCAGGATCCTGGCCTCTCTTCCCTGCTTGATCGTCTCGACAGGTCCACGATCTTCCTTCTCTTCACCGCCGGTGTGAAGTGAGATGGTAAAGGCCGTCCCTCTTCCCGGCTCGCTTTCGACTTCGATCTCGCCTCTGAACCGTTTGATGATTCCGTAGGCCATGCTTAATCCCAGCCCTGTATTCGTGAAGGGTTTGGTGGTGAAGAAGGGTTCGAAGACCTTCTTTCTGATCTCCTCAGACATTCCGAGGCCCGTATCCGATACCTGAATGCAAACCTTCTCCGGCTCCTGGAAGGTCCTGATCTCGATTCTTCCACCTTCAGGCATTGCCTCAACAGCATTGAAGACCATATTGGTGATCACCTCTCTCAGCTCTGAGACATTGCCTGCCGCATGAGGAACTTTCTCAAAGTGAGTGATCATCTCGATATGAATTCCCCTGCCCTGGGCTTCATCCCTCCATTTCGGACGGGTGATTTCAACCGCATCTTTTACAATGGCATTGATATCCATCTTGAAAAGATCCTGCCGCACCTTACTCTTCGTAAACTCCTGAAGGCGCCGGACGGTCTGGGCGCCATCTTTAGCTACCTTCTCAATAATCTTCAATGCATCCACCTGCTCCTTATCCTTTGTGCCGAGGAGTAATAACTGAGCATTTCCGAGGATAATGGCCAAAGCGTTGTTGAAGTCGTGGGCCACACCGCTCGCCATCTCTCCCACGGCCCTCAGTTTTTCTGCCTGAAAGAGCTGTTCTTCCATCTTCCGTTTCTCGGTGATGTCCTTCAGAAATGCAATCTTGTTCGTATTCCCATGATAATCGAGGATCGTCGTGGAGCTGACTTCCACATTCCGGACTTCTCCGTTTTTCCGGAGGATATTGATTTCATATCGGGGCGGCACCTCCGCTCCTCTTTGACGCAGGAGACTCCTCTCTGTCAGGATTTGCCGGCTTCTCTCGTCGAGGAAGTCCAGAAATTCGGCCCCGACCAGCTCTTCTCTTTGAAAACCTAAAAGCTCAGCCAGCCTCTCATTCACATAGGTCAACCGAAAGCCCTCTCCCATCACCAGGACTCCGTCGAGCGCGCTTTCGACCACTGTTCTATATCGCTCCTCGGATCTCACATTCTCGATGATGCTGGCCAGATGTCCTCCTGCTGTTTCAAACAACTGGAGGTCCCCGTTCGAGAACGCATTCTGCCTCTGGCTTTGGGCATCGATGACCCCGATCACTTTTCCACCCACTCCGAGAGGGGCGCACATTTCTGAAAGAACACACTCTCCATTCCCAATATATCTCGGATCGTTCCGGACATCGTTGACCAGAAGCGAGGCCCCGTCCTCAGCCACCCATCCGGTGATGCCCTTTCCCACTCTGAGATGGAGAGCCTCAATTGCATCGGCGGAAAAACCGATGGAAGAGGGATGCAGGGTGAACCGGCCGGTGGTTTGATCGATCAATAGCACGGAGAGCATTTCGAAGTTAAAAAAGTCGTAAAGGGTTTTAGTAATCTCACTTAACATCTGGTCGAAATTGAGTGCGGAGTGAGAAATCTTCGTCATCTCATAGAGAATGGTCAATTCGTCCAGTCTCTTCTTCGTCTCCTCGTAAAGTAATGCCATTCGGTCTGAATCAAAGTCTCTCTCCATTTAACATTCCTTCCTTACAGGTTCCATTTTTGATTCACTCAAGGGACAGATTTATTGATATTCACCTTCACCCTCCCCTCTCTCCCGACTACAGGGGAGAGGGTAAAGGTGAGGCAGGTCTATCAATTATTTGCATCTCCTATGCCATAAGTGTCCTGAATTTCGCCAAAATTGGTATAACGTCCTCATAACTTATTGATTTTATTTAAATGTCGATGCAAGCTCGGAATAACAATTTGCATCATTGTATTATTTTGAAACGCCCTTACACATCCCAATTTAACTGATATCATGTCATTAAAATGACATTTCCCCGTCAAAAAATTTTGATCCACCGCCTGACATTGGACTGTAAGACGGTGAGACTACAATCCTAAGAATGGTAGCATCATTTTTTCCGTGATAGAAATCCATGGGAATGTCAACTCCAGAGGAGCAGGCGGGCCAGCGGAGAAAGATTTAGGGCGGCACCGCTTAAGGAGTGACTCCAGACGCTCCAAGACCAACAAAAACCTCATTTTCATTGACTACGAAAGTTTCCCTTAACCGTCTAATGATCCGCAATCCTAAAGATTTCGGAGTCTGGCTTGCCTGCCCCTCTGGAGTCCATTCTGCCATCACGAAATTGTAGACGCTTCCACTAAAAATCCTGAGCTCCACTCCACGGCATTCATGTAAAGATGGGCAGTCCTCCCCTCATCGATTCCAAGCTTGAGCCCCTGTTCGGAGAGTTTATTCCATTCTCCTCTTTCATAAGAGAGGACATATTGATAAACCTCTCCCAAACGGTTCTCTTCTCCCAATAATGCCTTCTTGACGTCCTCCGCAATCGGAATCTCCAGGAGAATTTCGGAAAGCGGCCGGCCCAGGATGGCATCGATCATCGAGAACATTCCCATGAGAAAGAGATCTTCGGAACGGCGGAAGAGTCCGGTAAATGGGGCGAGTGATTCACAAAATTTTGCCCGGAGGATCGATTGCGTGACCACATCCTCCGGTTTATCCTCTCCAAGGGTGGCGAGCGTGACGAGTGTGATCCACTTTCTGATCTCCCTCTCTCCTAACAGCAGAAGGGCCTGCTTGAGGGACGAGATCTTATTTCTCAATCCGAAGAATGCGGAATTGATGTAACGGAGGAGTTTGAACGAAAGGGAGACCTCTCTCTTGATGATTTCCGTTAACCTCCCGAAATCAAGCTCGGGCCGGTGGATCTCCTGAAGCACACTCAGATAATGAAGCTTGAACCCCGGGATGTCCTTTCCCGAAATGATCTTCGGTTTGCTGAAAAAATAGCCCTGGCAGTAGGTATAGCCCATCCCCTTTGCCTCTTCCAGCATCTCCAGGGTCTCCACCTTCTCGGCCAGAAACCGGACTCCCGAAGGTCCAAATTCCTGCACCAGACCGCTTCGAGCCTCCTTCTCCGTCGACAAAAAATCGACCTTTATAAAGTCCGTCAATTCGATCAGAGGCTGGTACCGGTCGTCATAGACAAAATCGTCCAAGGCCAGAAGGTAGCCGGCGCGTTTCAATTTTTCGCAGGCGGCCACCACCTTGCCATCCGGGGCTACATTTTCAAGAATCTCTACGACGATCCGTTCCTTCGGGATGAGAAAGAGAAACTCATTGAGGAGGATGTCCCGTGTGATGTTGATGAAAGCCCTTTTCCCTCCGGTCAGGGACTGGATGCCCAGGAGAAAGAAACTGTCCGCAATGACTTTGGAGGTGGCCTGATCAGGATCCGTATGCCGGAAGACATTGTCTAATCCTGAACGGAAGAGGAGTTCATAGCCATAGACCTTCTGGTTCATATCGAAGATGGGCTGTCTGGCGATGAAGGTCTCCATTCCCCTAACCCCATAAGATCAACCCCATCGAATAGGGATTGGCAAGCAGTGGATGGAAGGGAAGGATGCGGATTCTGAAGCCGAAACGGCCAACAGACTGACAGGGGATCTCCCCTTTGAATGTGGTCTTATCTCCATTCTGTTGAGAAGGCTGAAGTGAAAGGAACGACCGGCTGAAGAAATTCGCTTTCGAATCGACAGGGCCATAGTAGACCTCTACGGAGAGGTCCTGAGGCGTCAGTTCTAACAGGCTGATGTCCACTTCCACAGGGAGGGTTTCTCCGAGAGCAACCCCCTTTCTCGCATCGGTTCTCTTTCCCTTAATCTCGATTCTACTCCAATTCTTTCTCAATCGGTTCGTCCAGGCGGTCAGGTCCCGGAGACCTTTAAAATTTTCCGCCCGGATCTGGTCCCACCTCAGGGATGACGGAATATAGAAATGGTGAAGATAGTCCTGGACCATCCGGTGTGAGTTGAAATAGGCGGCCAGGGTCTTCATCGACTGTTTCATCATCCGTATCCATTCTCTGGGAAGATTATCCCTTCCCCTTTCATAGAACAGGGGAACGATCTCCTTCTCCAATAGACCGTAGATGGCGTGGCTTTCGATCTCGTCCTGATCCCTTTGATCATCATACTCCTCACCGCCTCCGATGGCCCATCCCAGGCCGGGAGCATACCCTTCCACCCACCAGCCGTCGAGGATACTCAGGTTGAGCGCTCCGTTGGCCGCTGCTTTCATTCCGCTCGTTCCGCACGCCTCGAGCGGACGCCTGGGGTTGTTGAGCCAGACATCGACTCCCTGCACAAGATAACGGGCCACATTGAGATCGTAATCTTCGATGAAGACGATCCGGTGTTTGAACTCGGGCCGGCGGGCCAGATGGACAATATTCTTAATCACCTCTTTTCCAGGATGATCCTGGGGATGGGCCTTTCCGGCAAAGATGATTTGAACAGGCATCTGAGGATCATTGAGAATTTTCGCCAGCCGCTCCGGATCGCTCAGGATCATATCCCCCCGTTTGTAAGTGGCGAACCTTCTTGCGAAGCCGATGGTCAGCGCCTCCGGGTTCAACACCTCGGAGGCCATCTGAACCGCTCCCTTCTTTGCGCCCTGGTGGATGAGCTGATCGATAAGTCTTCGCCGTGCGAAGCCGATCAACCGCTCCCTTCTTCGTTCATGGGTCCGCCAGAGTTCCGAATCGGGAATCCGTTCCACCCTCTCCCAGATTTTTCTGTTATCGGGATCCTCTGCCCAGCGCCTGCCCAAATAGCGGTCCAGAAGTCCGGCTAAATCGCCGGAGATCCACGAAGGGATGTGGATTCCATTTGTAATGGCGTCGATCGGAACATCCGCTTCAGGCAACCGGGGCCATAATTGGCTCCACATCCGCCGGGATACGACTCCGTGGAGCCGGCTGACCCCGTTAGACCTTGCTGAATGCTTGAGCGCCAGAACGGCCATATTAAAGGAACGGTCCACTCCTCTCTCTCCCTGAATGCCGAGGGCCATAAAATCATCGAGCGAGATGCCAAGAGAAGAGATATATTGTCCGAGCACAACGGAGACCAGGTTCCGGTCAAAGACATCGATCCCCGCCGGAACAGGGGTATGAGTCGTAAAAACGCTGTTTGTATGGACAGCCTCTTGCGCCTCTTCAAAAGAGAGATTGGATTTTTCCATGAGACAGCGGATCCTCTCGAGGATGGCAAATGCGGAGTGGCCTTCATTCATGTGGAAGACCGAAGGCCTCACTCCCAGTCGGTCCAGGGCTCTGATTCCGCCGATGCCGAGGATGGCCTCCTGTTTCAAACGCATCGCTCCATCTCCTCCGTAAAGAGCGAAGGTGATATTCCGATCCCTCTCCTCGTTTTCAACCGTATTGGTATCGAGCATCCACAGAGGGATTCTTCCCACCCGGACTCTCCATATCCGGATTTTGACTTTCCGGTTCTCGATCTCCACCTCGACGGACAGAGGCTCGCCCTTCTCATCCCTTTCGAGTTCAACCGGAAGAATGTGAAAATCGTTGTCCGGATAGGTCTCCAATTGCCAGCCATCTCCATTCAGATACTGTCGGAAATAACCCTTCTGATAGAGCAGGCCCATCCCCACCATATTGATGCAGAGGTCGCTTGCTGACTTCAGGTGGTCGCCTGAGAGGACTCCGAGGCCTCCCGAGTAGATGGGAAGGCAATCCGTCAGCCCGTACTCCGCTGAGAAATAGGCCACGGTAAATTCGACAGGAGTCTCCAGGCCGAAATCATAAGGCTTTCTCGCCTTGCAATAATGGCGGATCTCCTGATAGATGCGGTCCATCTCGAGCAGAAATCCCTCATCATCAAGAAGTTCTTCGAGCCGTTCTCTTCCCAGGCGGCCGAGCATGGCGATCGGGTTATGCCGGGTCTCCTCCCAGAGATTCGAATCAATGGACCTGAAAAGGTCGATGGCCTCAATGTTCCAGCAGAACCAGATGTTTCGCGCCATCTCCTCCAAGGGTTTCAGACGTTCCGGAATCTGCGGAACCACGGTGTAGAGTGTGATCTCTTTCATCTTTATTTATCCTCGAACATAGCCTAAAGGCCAAGGTTACGGTGACGAAGCCCGTATCGAACAATGAACGATGGACAACGAACAATAAACAAAATGAAAAAAGGATGATACACTGTTCATCGTTCATCGTTTAATGTTCATTGTCTCTAATTGATACGGGCAGGTTAACCTTGACCGTATAACGAAACCTTTTTTCTAACTAAGTCTTACAGCATTACTTCTCGTCTCTGCGGTTTGATGAAAGGCAGCGTTTTCCTTCTTTAAAGGAGAGGCCCGATCGATTTGGAAAATGCCGTGGATGTCGAGGATGAGACCGGCCCGGCCATCCCCCATGATCGTAGCGCCTGCCACTCCTTTCACATCCCTCAACCTCTCCCCTAAATTTTTAATCACGACCTCTTGTTTCCCGACCAGATCGTCCACCAAGAGGCACTTCTGCGCTCCTTCGTTTTCAACCACAATGACCAGCGTCTCCCATGGAGCCTGCCTCTCCGTGGCGACTCCGAGGAGTTGATGAAGCCGGATCAAAGGGAGAAAATTCTCTCTCACCTTGATCAGATCTCCCTTCTGATGGATGGAAAAGACATCTTCCCGCCGCGGCTTCAGGGTCTCTTTGATGAAGACGGTGGGAATGATGTATCGCTCCTCGCCGACCCGGACGATAATTCCGTCCATGATCGCCAGGGTGAGTGGAATGCGCATGATAAAACGGGCGCCCTTTCCCTCACACGAGAAGATCTCGACCTTTCCCCTCAGTTTCTCAATCGCCTTCTTCACCACATCCATCCCCACTCCGCGGCCTGAAATATCGGTGACCTGATCCGCCGTTGAAAACCCGGCCTCGAAGATGAGGTTATCGATCTGGTAATCGGTCAACATCTCATCGGAGACGAGCCCCCGCTCTCTTGCCTTTCTTAAAATCTTTTCCCGGTTCAGACCCTGGCCATCATCCCCGATCTCGATGACCACATTTCCTCCCTTCTGGTAGGCCCTCAAAAAGATATTTCCCGTCTCCGTTTTCCCTGTGTTCCGCCTCTCTTCCGGAGGTTCGATCCCGTGATCGATGGCATTGCGAATCATATGAACCAGGGGGTCATAGAGGCTCTCCACCATATTGCGGTCAATCTCCGTCTCCTCGCCGGACATGATCAACTCCACCTGCTTCCCGGATTTCTTCGCCAGGTCCCGGACCAGACGAACCATCTTCTGGAAGGTCTGCCGGATCGGGACCATCCGGAGGGACATGGAGGTCTTCTGGAGATCGGCTGTGATCCTTTTAAACTGTGAAAAATCCCGCACCAGCTTCTGATCCCGGAGGGATGAAAAGAGAGGATTTTGTTCCACCAGGGACTGGGCAATCACCAGTTCACCGATCATATCGACCAGGTTGTCCAGCTTATCCGTGTCAACCTTTACCGAAGCCTCATTGAACTGGGATGAGATTCGTTTCTGTTCTCTCAGGGCATCGAGGACCTGCTTCGGTCTGGCCTTGTTCTCCTTGATCAGAATCTCCCCTAATTTTAAACTTCCCCCCTCTCCCTGTTCCTTCAGGGCTTCGGAAATATCCTCGGAAGAGACCACGCCCTTTGAGCTGAGGATCTCTCCGAGACGCGGGGCTTTCTCGGTTTCGAGTCGTACCGACTTATCCTCAGGATCTGCTTCCGTCCTCCCCTGTTCGACGCCTTCAGCCGGCGGACCGCTCCCCTTGAGGATCTCGATCTTCTTCAGATAGGGTTCCAGTTCAAATGTGGAACATTCCATCCTGCCCGATTCAATATGGCCCCTCAAATCGAGAATCATATTTTTCAGCAAGTCTACCGATTCGAGAATAAAATCAACCATTCCCTGCGTGATTCGAAGCCTCCCGTTTCTTGCCTCATCGAGCAGGGATTCCACGGCATGGGAAAATTTTTGAATATCGTGGAGGTTAAGAAACCCCGAAACTCCCTTGATGGTATGAAAGGGGCGGAAGATCGCATTGATATACTCTCTGTTTTCCGGAGATTGTTCCAGACTGATCAGATTCAGCTCGATCGTTCCAAGATGGTCCAGAGCCTCTGAAATAAAATCCTTGTAAAATTCGATATCCTGATCCACAGGAAATGAAGATGAAACCTTCTCCCCTCTTTCGCCGCAGGTTTCACTCTCGCTCCCGGCAGGCCTCTTCTCCCCGGTCAGAGACTTCCATCTTTTCCATAACGATTCCTCTTCGGACGACTCCGGATGATCGGGGAAGGCGATCCGATTCTGGATCACCTTCACTCCGGTTCTAATCAGGCTGAGGCCCTCCTGGAGATCCGGACACTCATTCAGGACGATTTTTTCAACCACCTTTCTAATGGCCTGGCCCAGCGGCTGAATGGAATGAAAGCCGCTTTCCATGCCTATCTTTTCCGCTTTCTCCAGTTTCTCGAGGATGGCGCCCAGGCCGGGGAGATCGTCCGGCTCAACCATCACGCTTTGAATCGCTAATTGCTCGATCAGCTCGAAAAGGTCCGCCCTATTTTCAACCATCTTTCACCCCTTTTATTGAATGACCTAGGTGGCACGGGCATCTTGCCCGTGGCCTTTTGACCAATGATTTTTAGTTTCTACATAAATTGAGGTTGATCTTTGTCTTTTTCCGTTATTCATTCTATTTATCGGGTAAAACGCAATTTTCCTTAAATGGCATTAAAGTTAGCCTCTTTTAGAGCCGATGAATAATTAAAACTGTTCAAAGGCTGTCTCTTTATGATTACCGTCACCCGGTTGAATAACACTCCTATTGTGGTTAATCCCGATCTCATCGTTTTTATTGAAGAAACACCCGACACCATCATTACGCTTTCCAATGGAGAGAAGATAACGGTTCAGGAGTCGGTGAGCGAGGTCATTAAAAGGGTGACCGATTACAGGAGATGTATTTTCAATCCATCGATACCAATCGAATAAAAGACCTGGGATATTGGAATGATGGAATGATGGGAAAGGATGTAAACAGGAATAGGAGCAATTCGTTTTTCTTCCGAAAAACCTATTCTTCCAATCTCTTGCGCGTTCTCTTATGGATAAAGCCACTTTAATCGGACTCATACTCGGCATAGGAGCAATCCTAGGAGGACAAGTCCTCGAGGGAGGTAGCATTCATTCCATCATGCAGGCGACGGCGGCCCTCATCGTTCTGGGTGGGACCTTCGGAGCTGTCTTTGTCAGCTTCTCCTTTGATGGAGTCATGGACGCCTTTAAGGGAGTGAAGATTGCCCTCAAAGAACCTTCTCATGATCCTCATCAGATGATTGCCCAGATTACCGGTTATGCCAATAAGGCCCGGAAAGAGGGCATTCTCTCTCTCGAAAAAGAGATCAAGAATGTCGAAGATCCCTTTTTAAAAAAGGCCCTCACCATGGCGGTCGATGGCATCGAGCCTCATGCCATTCGTGATGCAATGGAAATGGAATTGGGGTATCTCGATGAACATGGCAAGACGAGCTCAAAGGTCTTCAAGGCCGCAGGAGGATATGCTCCAACCATCGGCATCCTCGGGGCGGTGCTGGGCCTGATCCATGTGATGGAGAATTTGAATGACCCCTCGAAACTCGGATCAGGGATCGCAACCGCTTTTGTTGCGACGGTCTACGGAGTGGGATCGGCCAATCTCCTGTTTCTGCCCATCGCAAGCAAATTGGAGCTTAGACACCGAGGTGAGATGATCCTGAAGGAGCTAACCCTTGAAGGAGTGGTGGCGGTCTCCACGGGTGAAAACCCGAGATTGATCGAAGAGAAGTTGAATGCTTTTCTGACGGAGAAGCAGAAGAGCCTCAACGCTACGGAATCGAAGAAATAGGATGATTAACCCAGATGTTGCAATATCGAACCCGGGCAGGGGTACTTCCAAACCCTTGCAATTGCGGATTTTTAGAAAAGGAAGGGTTACAGAGGATTTCACTTTAGGTGAAGTCCCGGTTTTGCCTAAAAACGCATGTAGCCAAATCCCAAAGGTGCCGCTGCAAGGCTTTGCCAGCCCCCCCGCCCGGGTCCGATATTGTTTATTTGCATCCGGTGGGTTAGGTAACAAAAATTTTAACCTTTTGACAAAAAGTCGTTTTGAGAAAGACCGCCCCGCTTGATTAGTAATAAATTTCTTTATGATCCCAATCGCTTACGAGGATTTTGAATGTGGTATGTCTCTTGCAGATATGGAACCTGATGGAGGAAATCATTTAACCAATGGCCAGAAAGAAGAAAAAGCACGGCGAAGAAGAACATGAAAACATGGAAAGATGGCTGGTCTCCTATGCGGACTTCATCACCCTTCTCTTCGCTTTCTTTGTGACGATGTATTCAATGTCGAGGGTGGATGAAAAGAAGATGGGTTCTGCCGTCGAGTCCCTTCAGAGGGCTCTGGGCTCTGTGATGCCAATCCAGATGACCCATAAGGAGCCGGGGGTATTTTCGAATCAGGTCGTTCCCATCCATTTCAGCATCAGCCCTCCCATAGAAGGAAAGGCTTATAGTCCGGATGGAAGGGCTCTCATTAAGATGGCCGAGGACATCAAGAAGGGGATTGAGGATATTTCAAAGGGAAAAACATCTAAAACCAGCTCAAATTTAGCCCATCAGATCAAATTCATTCTTGAAAAAAGGGGGTTGGTTATCCGTGTCTCTGAACACATCTTTTTTAACTCCGGAGAGGCTTTTATTCGTCCGGACATGGAGCCAATCCTCAATGTCCTGGCCCAGACCCTCGAAAAGATTCCCAACCACATCCGGATCGAAGGGCATACCGATAATGTTCCCATTAATACTCCCAGATTTCCTTCCAACTGGGAGCTTTCAACCTCAAGGGCAACAATGATCGTCCGTTATCTGCTTGACCACTTCCGGTTCGATCCGGACTGTCTCTCAGCCACAGGTTATGCTGAATTCCGGCCTGTCGATACGAACAGCACCCCCGAGGGAAGGCTCCAAAACCGGAGGGTCGATTTTGTCATCCTGAGCAACAAGGAGATGGAATCCGAACCTCAGAAGGAAACTGTCCAGGAGCAGAAGAACCCGATTTAGTCCTTTATGAATGAAATTGTGCGCAAAATGGTAACAAAGAAAAAACTCTAAACCCTAAACACGAAACCCTAAATAAACTCAAAACACAAATTAAAAAACTCGTATCACTTTAGCTCTTTGAAAAAGTCCCCACTTATGTCATTCCCGTGAAAACGGGAATCCAGAATCTAAAACCTCTGGATTCCTGCTTCCGCAGGAATGACAAGCTTATTGGGCTAAATCACCAAACAATTTTCAAAGCACTAAATTGATGCCATATTTTAAACTTTAGGCTTTGGATTTTGGGTTTGTTTAGAGTTTAGGGTTTCAATTCTTTGCTTTGTATTTCCTTGTAGTCTGTTGGATTCTGACTGAGCCGGTTTACGATTTTTTGGGGAAGGTGGAAGGAGGAGTCAGCGGAAACTTTACGGAGAAGAAGGTCTCGCCTTCCTTGAAATGAGGCTCGATGGAAACTCCGTAGGGAGTGAGGAGTTTCCGGGCCATAAATAATCCCAATCCGTAATGGCCTCCGTTTTTCGTGGTGAAGAAAGGGGAAAAGAGGCGGGGCCGAAGCTCACCCGGGATCCCACAACCCGTATCCGTGATCACCGCCTGAATATGATCGTTCCCGGCCCGGGTGCTCAGCGTCAGCTCCTTTCGGGGGGTCTCTTCCATTGCCTCCACCGCATTCTCGATCAGGCTCGACAGACCCTCGCTGAAATCGACCTCATGGCCCTGGAGCGAAGGCAAACGGCCGGAGAAGTTCTTCTTCACCTTTACATGGTGCTTAAAAAAGAGGTGGTGATGAAACAGTCCAATCTCCCTTTCGATCACCTCATTCAAATTGATCCTCCGGGAACCCTCCTCATCTCTTTCTCTCAGATGCAACCCCTCTAACATCGACTTCAACTTATCGATCTGGGCCATGCACTGGTCCATCTTCTCCTGGATGGAGGAATGGCTCTTTCCGTCCTTTCTGGCCATCGTCCTTTGAATCATCTCCATCTGCATGGAGAGGATCTGGATGGATCCGTTCAGGTTATGGACGACCCCGCCAATCAATGATCCCATCCTCGAATGCCTGGAACGGCCTTTCAGGACGGCAAAGAGCGTCTCGATGTTTTCAAAAATCTTCTGATCAACCATGGTTTTCAGGTGTCCATCTGAAAGGGGGATTGAATAGCATTAGCGGCCTCACATTAACCTGATCCCATTCCCTTTGTCAAACCCAAATTTCAAATAACTCCTCCCTTTTATCTCTCGATCAGCTTCTTCAACAGAATCTTCTTGAAGGTGGAGAATTCCTCCTCCGTGATCGATCTTTCCTTTTTAAGGTCAGCCAGACGCTGAAGACTCTCAAGCGCCTTTTCCTCAGCCTCCCTCTTCTTCAAATCGAAATCCGGGGCAAGGGGACTGACCTGTTTGAGGATCAGTTCCATCTCCGGATTCTTCTTTTCTCCGAACATCATCCAGCAGATGCTCAACACATGGCTCAAATGTTCATCCCAGGTCTCTTTCAACCGCCCCAGTTCTTCCTTCGTCTCTTTCAGCATCCGGAGGAGGTCCCTGTTCTCCCGGACCAGCGAAATCTTTTCACAACCATTCTGAATGAGGATCTCCAGTTCATCCAGTTTGAAAGGTTTCCGGATATAATCATAGGCCCCTCCCCGGATGGCCTGAATGGCCGAATCGAGGGAAGCGTAACCGGTCATGATGATGACGATGCTGTCGGGATGGCGGCTCTTGACTTCATTGAGAAGTTGAATCCCATCCACCTCCGGCATGATGAGGTCGGTGAGGAGGATATCGAAAACCTCCTTTTTCAGCGCCTCGAGCACCTCTCTTCCATTCTGAAACAATCGGACAGTCCGGTTCCCTCCGGAAAGAGAGTCTCTCAGAATCTCTCGAAGTTCATCCTCATCCTCTGCGATCCAGATACGAATTGGCTGTGCTGGACCTGGGTTCATTTTTAAATCCCGTTCGAATTGAAGAAAACGAGGATATCGTGACCGGAACGTGCCCCGTCCCGCCGAAGCGGGATAGGCGGGGTCAAGGGGCACAATATAAAATGAGATTACCTTACCGGGAAGCCCCGCCCTGTGGGCGGAGAGCTTCATTATCTTCTTACATCTAAAAACCTCGAAGGATGGGCCGCTTTCCCCATATAGCCGCGGACCGTGAGCATCCCTTGAAAGGCTTTCTGCAACTCGGCCTTGACCTCATTCCGCAAAGCCGCAATGCGTTTCTGACACTCTTCGTCAAAGGTCTTCACGGTTTGAAGCACTTCTTCGATCGCCCTGTAGAGCAGGAGAATCTCTTCCCTTAATCGCTCCGGCCATTCGGTCCCGGAAAGAGGAGGCTTACCCGCAATCCTTCTGATTTCATCGTCCATCCGGTCAATCCGGCCGATCAGCTCCTGGCGCTTCGCCATCCACCGGGTCACCTCTCCCATGTCCGGCAGGTCCAGGCTCGCCCTCATCGATTCGGAAATGGATAAAAACTCTTTCAGGGTCCTCAGCTTTTCTGTCAGGTACTGATGAAACCGAAAAGGGTCCATGCTCTCCTCAACGCAACAGGATTCCTTCCTCCGGAGTGGAGAAAGACAGATCCTCCTTCTGGGGGAAGATGTTTTTACCGCCTGGCTGGCGATACAAGGCTTCCTCCCAGGCTGATTTCAACTGTTCAAGCATTCCCGCCACCTCGCTAAACCCGTTCACATCCCTTCTGTGATCGCTTTTCAGAATATGACCGATCATAAATCCATAAAGGCGATCCAGTTGTTTTGCGATCTCTCCCCCTCTTTCAAAGTCGAGGGTCTCTCTCAAATGATTGAGGAGGTCCAGCGTCTTTTGAACCGCCCTGCCCTTTGCCTCATAATCCCGGGACAGATATTTCGTTTTCGCCTGAACCAGACCCTGGATGGCCTCCTCATAACAGAGGATGATCAGTCTCTTCGGGTCTGCTGTCAGGATGGAAGATTTCTGGTAAGCCTGGTATCCGGATCCAAACATATTGACAATGCCTCCTCCCTCTAAAAACCTAAATCCAAATTTCTAAACTCTCAATTCTTAAGGCTACCTCTAAAAATGTCATTTCTGCGAAAGCAGGAATCCATAAGTTTTTGACATTACTGGACTCCCGCCTTCGCGGGAGTGACAAATTGGGAATTATTAGAGGTTCCCTTAACTCTAACCTCTTAACTCTAAACTTTAACCTCTCTCCCTTACCACCAGCCCCGGCTGACTGTATTGATCTGGCCCGTGAGCCAGCTCGTCTGGCTCTGCAATGTGCTGAGAGCCGTCTCCATGGCGACGAATCTACGCTCCAATTCGGCCATCCTCTGGTCCAGTCGAGCTTTCATGGTCTCAATATTATCCTCCAAACGATCGATCGTATCCTGGTTCGTCTCCTTTTTATGGGTGATCGTCCCATCGACTGAATCCGTAATGGAATAGAGGGAACGATCCAGGAGCTCGGCGATGCCATAAGTGAGGGAAAAACTTCCCACTCCCCCTGTGGCCGTTCCAGAGTAACGGACGACAAGGCCCTTGGCATTTCCGTTTATGCCTTTCAGGAACTCACCCTCTCCGGTAGCATCCCCTGGGGTCTCAAAATAGCCTGCTACCGGATCCACGCCCGTGATTTGAACGTTGTAGGTCCCCGCCTTGGTATCGATCGTATGATAGAGATAGCTTAAATTGTTGTTGGTGGATGACCAATCGGCGGCAAACAGTTTTTTAACATCAACAAAGTTAGTCTCAAAATAATCTTGAAGCTTGCTGCCATCGATAGTCAACCTACTATTCGTCCCCATACTGATGCCGATCAGTCCGAGGGTTGAAAAATTGGCCGACACTCCTGAGACCTGGTTCAAAACGATTCTGGTAAGATTCGATTTGATCGTCCGCAGTGTGCCATCCCCAAAAAGAGGACCCCCGGGTTTCCGTGTCTCCGAATTGTAAGCCAACTGTCCATTGATGGCGTCCACGGCGTCATTATAGGCGGTCACAAACTCTTCAATTTTTTCCTTCACGCCATCGTAGTCTCTTCCCACCGTGAGGGAAACCGTGGTATCGCTGGCTGCCTTTTTCAGATTGAGAGTGACACCGGGGATGATGTCATCCGCTGTATTGGAGGAGGGGGCCATGGCCACCCCGTCGACTGAGATGCTCGCATTGGCGCCGGCCTGGATTTGTCGCGACCGGAGGGTCGAAATGGCTCCAAAATTGTTGTCGGTGTCAAACTTGAGGCTGGTTTTGCCGGGGGTCAGGGTGACAGCCAAATTCGTATCACCGATTTTATTGTTCACGATCTGGATTTTCCCATCTGCGGTGATCGAAGCGGCCACCTCCCCGTACCTCGTCTGAATCTCCGTCAGAAGGGCTCCGATGGTGGTGGCATCGTTAATGGTAAAAACACTATTGACTGCGGTGCCGTCGGTGTTAGTTCCAGTCAGGGTGATCGTATCTCCAGAGATGTAATCAACATAACCATCGATATCTTTAATCAAAGTGGATGAAGTAATGGCAGCCCCACCCGATGTATTGGCCACATCGCCTGTCACTCCTCTTACATCAGAAACACCCGCCCTTTTAAGGATACCGAGGGTCTCCAGGATGTTGCCGGCATCGGTATAAGTGATCGTATTCCCTTCGATGAGTAACCTATATTTCGTCGTTCCATCGACCGTCTCGCTCACGACGGAGGCAGGATTGGAGGAGAACACACCGCTGAAGACCGTGTTGATGGCATCCCGGATCGTATTTAAAGAATCGGTTGCCAGATCGATCGCAAAGGACCTAACAGTGCCGTTGATGGTGATCGTCACTTCCCCGCTCTGGGGGCTGGTGAGGTTGAGCAGATCGGAGCCGCCCACTGCCTTGTCCGCTGCCGAAAAGGCATCGCTTTTATGGCCAGCCGCAACCGCATTCTTTGCGGTCTTCGCCGAGGCATCGACAAAACCAAGGGATCCGAGAAGGTCTGATGGACCACCATTCAAAAGGCTCATCCCTGCAGAGCCCTCATCATCGCTGGTCAGGATCAGCCGGTAACCACTCGTCCCATAGTTGACAATGGAAGCCGTAACCTTGGAGGCGTTCGTTCCGGTGTTAACCGCATTGATCTTGTCCCGAATGGAAGCGAGGCTGTCGGTGGCCGAAATTTTAACAGTCCGGCCTCCTGCGACGAGGTCTCCCGATAGGTTGAGACCCTCGCTCTGGCTGGCGTAGCTGTTGGAGGAGAGCCTCTGGGCGCTGGCTAATTGGCTGACGACAATTCGATAAGTCCCCGGAGAACCATCCGTGCTCGTAGTCACGGAAAGGATGTCTTCAGCCTTCGTCGTCGTGTCGGAAGAGAGCGCGGTGGTATAGAGGTTGAAACCGGCGGGTTTATTTAAGGCGCCTGCTGAGTTTTTTAAAGAGAGCAATTTAGTATTGAGGCTCTGCCAGGCGCTGGTCCTCTCCTCATGGATCTTTTTCCGGCCTTCGACCATTTCGATTTTTTTATATTCGATTTGTCTCAATTGATCAATGATCTTCCGCCAGTCCAGGCCGCTTGCAAGACCGCTGACTACACTGGTTGCAGCCATTTCAACCTCCTGCTCAGTTTAAGGCAAGCCCTCTTGATCCTCAGGGAAGAGAATTTCATCTCGATAGAGAAGAAGAGGTATAGGGAATGTAAAAAGTTCATGGCCCTTATAGCTTCGAATTTAATAAGATCCCGATACTCTCTCCGATCTTCGAAGAGAGGGACTGAATGGCTTCGGGCGGTATCTGGCGGATCACATTTCCGTTTTCGTCCAGGACCTTGATGATGACGATCCCTGCTTCCCGGTCCGGAATGAATTGCAGGTTGTAATCGATGCTCCTCATAAACTGGTTGAGATTTTCAGCTAACTGTCTGATGGTCTCCTCTTGTTCCCCCGTCACTTTTTCAATGGAATCCCTGTGGGGCAACTCCACCGCTTTGGTCTGAGCCGGCTTTTTAAGGACCTTCTGGGAAGGATCATGAAGCATCGACCGGATGAGGGTATCTTTTATGGTCGGGGTTTCCATCTCAACCTTCTCCGTCATGATGAGATTTCTGAAAAAGTCTAAAAAATCAAGAGAGCGAAAAATAGTTTTTCAGAGCTCTCTATGGGAAAAGAGGAGAGAGGAGAAAGGAATCATCCTTTCCCCTCTCAACATTAACCTTCAGGATTAACGACCCCCGAGTAAGGCAAGGATACCCTGGGGCGCCATGTTGGCCTGAGCAAGCATGGCTGTGCCTGCCTGGAGCAGGATCTGATTCTTTGTGAAATTGACCATCTCATAGGCCATATCCACCTCCCGAATGGTCGATTCGGAGGCTGCGAGGTTTTCAATAGAAATCGCCAAGTTGGCTGAAGCAAAGTCGAGCCGGCTCTGGGCCGCTCCGATTTCTCCCTGGACAATGCTCAAAGAGGTAAGAGAATTATCGATGGCGGTTAAGGCCGCCTGGGCGCTTGCAAGATTGGCCAAGCTCAGACCATTTAATCCCAAATTACTGGAGAGCAATCCACTTGAGGTCGTAACCGAAACCCTGTCTTCTGTGGCTGTATTTGCGGATCCGATTTGAAATGTGAAACTGAGGGCTCCGCTGAGCAAGTTCGTGGTGCCGTATTTCGTATCATAGGCAATTCGATCAATTTCTGAAAGGAGGGCGCTTGCCTCGGCATTGATTCGAGCTCTGGCATTGGTGTCGCTGTTATCCGATGAAGCGGTCGTCGCCAATTCCTTCAGACGTTCGATAATCGCCTCAATTTGATTGGTTCCTCCATCTGCCACCTGCAGCATCGCCGTGCCCTGGGCAACATTCTGCTGGGCCATCCTCAGCCCTCTGACCTCCATTCTGAACTTATTGGCAATGGAAAGTCCGGCGACATCGTCTTTGGCCTTATTGATCCGGTAGCCCGATGAGAGCCTTTCCATCGATACAGACAGCCGGGTGTCGGTATCGGCAAGCTGACGGTGAGCATTTAACGCAGCGATATTGGTGTTAATTCGAAGTGCCATAGTCTTTTCCTCCTTGGATTTTAATTTTGGGCTTCCATGCCCGGTGGTTAAAGGTTAATAGTTGTCACTTGACACTTGCAACTTGTAACTTTTTACCCCTCCTTTCCTCTGAATTTAAGCCCGGACTTCTTTCACCATATCTATCGACGGATGGAGGGAAAAACTTAAATGATGGTTTCGTAAAAAGTCTGAAAATCCCAATATCAGTCATTCCTGCGCAAGCAGGAATCCAGTATTTTTAGATAGTTAGAATTCTCTGGATTCCCGTTTTCACGGGAATGACGACTTTTTACGATTCCATCTTAAATGGTTTGTATCAATTTAGCGCTTTGAAAAAGCTTCATAAAATCCCTCCCCACCTCCCCTGCCTACCGGCCCCCTGCCTACCGGCAGGCAGGCGGTCCCGACCGAGGGCGGGGCAGGCAGGCGCTCTGGGTCGGAGACCAAAGGGAGGAGAAACACTTCCCCCTTTGTAATCTTTTTCCTGTCAAAGACAGGCAAAAGGGGGATTGAAGGGGATTTAGGATAGACGATATCTTGATCAGACCTCTTTTTCAAAAAACTTAAGTGTTACAATGGTTTATCATTTCAGCCCGGCCCTTCAGGGCTAAGCATAGAGTTACAGGACTTTTCAAATAAGGAGACCGACGGGTCTATTTGATGAAAGCCCAGGACATCCTTAATTTTTTCCATGGAGCGCTCCAACCCCCCTGAAATGCCAGCCTGGGAGATGATCTTATCCAGTACGTCTCCGGAGGGATGGATCAGAAAGGAGAGATGATACGCCATAAGGGAAAGGGCGCCTCTTCCCCTGTCTAAAAAGACTTCGCCAATCCTTTCATAAAGATCACCTAAATCTTTAAAACTCTCGATGCTGACATTTGTGGGAAGGTTCAGACCCTTCAGCAATGCATCACATTGCTCGACCAGAGGATCAAGATCACAATGTAGGAAATGAATCTCACTCAATGTGAGCCTTACATCCGGCAGGTTAGGGTCCATATTCAGAGCCTTTATAAAAAATTGCAAAGCCTTTGATTCTTCCTCCATCTCCCGGTAAAGATAGGCGAGATTGGTAAGGACCTCGATCCTTTCAGGGTTAATCTCTAATGCCTGAAGTAGAGCTTTCTCCGCTTCGGCCCATTGGCCGAGTTTTCGGTAGGCAAGTCCCAAATTAGCGCAGTTTTGATCGGAGATTCCTCCCTCTCGAATGGCCTTACTAAAAAATTCAGCCGCTTCTTTATATTTCCGTTCCTTTAAACTCAGAAGCCCAAGGGCTTCAAAGCTTTTATAGTGGCCTTGGTAACCATCGAGAAATCTTGATAGAATCTCTTTTGCCATCTCGATCTCTCCTGTCTCCAAATAACACTGGGCCAGTGTCTGGTATTGGGAATAACGAATCTGGTCAGGGTTGATGGGTAAGAGGCTCACGTTGATGGGAAAAAGAAGTGATTTCCGCAACGCCTCGATGGCCCCCTTATAATCTTTAACCATAAACAGGCTTTCCCCCAGACAAAAATGGACCAGACTCTTCTTTTCATATCCGTTGGAGAGGTTTTTGAAGATGGAAATGGCTTCATCGTACAATTTTAATTCCACGTAGTATTTCCCCAAGAGCAAGGAGGCATCCATAAAAAATTGTTTCTCATTTTTTTCTATCCTTTCATTCTCTGTAATTTTCCTCATGTGAAAGACCGCCTCGCCCGGTCGTCCCATGCCCGACAGGGTCCGGCTTGTATAAAAATGGAGCAGAAGATTTTCAGGATCCTTCTCCAATTCTTTTAGAAGAATCCTTAAATTCCTCTCTGATTTTTCTTGTATGGTTGTGAGGTCTCGATATCCGGAATGTCTGATGTGGATATCCGTATTGACCAGTCTCAGACCTAAACGCTGAAGGTTGTAGACGACCTGCTCATGGATCTTCCCCTCAAATTTCACTCCGTCCGCCTTCGGAAAAATCCTGATCTGATAAAAGAGGGTTTCCCCATCGATCGGAGATTGACTGTTGATGATGAAATAATAGGCATCATTCTTTCTGAAAGGGAATCCTCTCTTGAGTCGTCTAATTTTCTCAACCTCCGATTCATCCATTCGATCATCCGCATCGAGCCACAGGATATAATCTCCGGTGGCATGCCGGATCGATTCATTCCGGGCGGCGCTGAAATCATCGCACCATGTAAAATCATAAACTTTCGCGCCCAATTCGTTTGCAATCTCTTTCGTTTGATCCGTTGACCCGGTATCGACAACAACCACTTCATCAACCACTCGCTTCACCGAATGGATACAATCCCTTAAATTTTTGGCCTCGTCCTTGACGATCATGCACAACGAGAGTTTCATCCCGGAGGACCTGAAACCCTTCCGAATATAGATGGGGGATCTGGGTTGCCATCTCCTTTGTTTTCTCTTCAAAGGGCTACCCTCCTTTCAGTTTCAATTGACTTCACTCTCTCCAACCCTGCAAGAATCTCTCTGACCTTTGTCTGTGTGCCGTCGAGCCGGTAAGACCGGGTATAAATCTCTTCTGCCCTGAGAAAATCTCCTGTCTGAATGAGACAATTACCGAGGGAATTTAACAAGGACAGATCACCGGGCTTGAACTCCAGGACTTTTTCAAAACACCGGATGGCCTCTTTGTAGGACTTTTTTATAACCAGGCAGTGTCCGAGATTTTCAAAAGCGTCGAGGTGATCGGGGTTTAGTGTTAAAACCCTATTAAAGTAAGACATCGATTCATCGAACTTTCCCTCCTGATAAGCGATAACACCAAGGTTATTGATTGCATCGACATCTTCAATATTTTCTTGAAGGAGTCTATTAAAAAGGTCTCTTGCCCCCTCCACATCTCCTGACTGGAAAAGCTCTTCCCCTAATGAGACAGAATATTCTTCCGGTTTGAGGGGGGAGTAGTGTCGGCCGGGGATAAAACCCTGCCTCAAAATCTCCGTCAAATCATAAGGATCTCCGCATTTTAGGTCTTCAGGAATACCCCATTTCTTCTTGAAGATCTCCCAGTTTCTTTTCAAACTCTCACTATAGTCGATGCCGGATCCCGCAAAAGTTCGACTCCCGAAGTGGTGGACAAAACAGTCCTCTGCGATCCAGGATTCAAAGCCTGCCAATCTTGCCCGTAAAGAGAAATCGTCATCCTCAAAATTTCCCAGACCGTATCGGCTATCCAAGCCTCCGATCTTCTCCACAACCGCGCTCTTAATGAGCATACAGAAACCGACCACCCTCCAGAAAGGCTTGGCCTGCCCCCTATGTGTCTGTGCATAATCCTGGGCAAATTGATTTAGACCGGCCAACGATTGGAGATCATAAGTGACTTCTTTAATCCATTGAGGTCCCGAAACATAATTCGACATCGGCCCAACAATGCCAATCTTAGGTTCCCGTTCGGCCACAGCGATCATCCGTTCCAGCCAGCCAGGTGTGACAACCACATCATTGTTCATGAGGAGAAGGTAATCCCCCTTCGCCTCTGCCATGCCCTGATTGTTTCCCCTGGCAAATCCAAGATTCCTTTCATTAGGAATTACCTTAATGGTCTTACAAAATAATTTGTTTTCCTCTAATTTCCTTTCCTTTTTTTTCTTCTTCTTCTTGATCTTACCTTTACCCTTCAGATCTCCATCCCACCCTTCCACTTTTCCATCCTTATCTGCTTTTAATCTCCATCCATCAATATCGTCTCTTCCCTTCCTGATCCCGTCTAAATATTGTAGTGTTCCATCAGTGGATCCATTATCGACAAGGATCAATTCAAAAGGTTCACGGGTATATTTAAAGAGACTTTCAATGCACTTCTTTGTATATTCAAGCTGATTGTGGACTAAAATCACAATAGAGACCAGCGGGATATTGATACTTTCGGATTCTTGCAAAACCCCCTCGTCACCCCTGTTTGGTAAGGAATAAGGTCGGATGAAACCGAAATTGGAGTGAGTAAAGGAACCATCCTTTTTAAGGATAAAGTCGTGATCAATCTTGCCCAACCACCTTCTATGCAAGAGACGTGTGTTTTCATCAGTTCTTCTATGCCGTTCCGGCCCACTTTTCGATTCATGATGGATCACCACACTTTCAGGTTGATACACGAGCTTCCATGACCTCTCCTGGAATTTGAAACATAAATCCACATCTTCGTATCCATTCCAGAACTCTTCTTCAAATCCTCCAGCCTGCCGGAAGGCTGATTTTCTCACTAACAGACAGGCGGCCGTGAGTGCCTGAAACGTCCGTCTCTGATTCGCATCATTATAATCTCCCGGCTTTTCATAGTAGACATGACGGGCAACCAAAGGGTCTGGTAATTTCCTGTCGTCGATGATGACCACACCAGCATGCTGAATCTTCCCGTCGGGGAAGAGAAGCTTGCTCCCTGCGGCGGCGACAGAGGGATCATTCTCCAGGATCTCGAGAAGAGGTTCCAGCCATCCTTTTTGAGGTTCCGTGTCATTATTGAGAAACATGAGATAACTCGATCGGGCCGCCTCCGCTCCTTGGTTACAGGCTTTCGCAAAGCCGAGGTTTGCGTCGTTCCGTATGACCCGCAGAAGCCCCTTTGCCGCCTCATGACGCAGGAAATCGGTTGTTCCGTCCGTCGAGGCGTTATCCACGACAATAATTTCATAATTTGAATCCTGCGTATTCTGATAAATAGATTTCAGGCATTGTCGATTCAGGCACAGGTTGTTGAAAACGGGAATAATGATGGAGACCTTCGGATTCTCAATCTTCTCTTTCTCTTCTTTGGGCGGTAAAGCTGTTAAAGGTTGAGATTCTCCATTTACTCTTAATTCCGGAGAAACCCCCTCTTCTTCTGGATTTGCCAAGGCATCAAGGTATTCCTTGGCAGCCATGTTCTCAGGTTCGATTTCCAAAACCTGTTTAAAAAAATAGGAAGCGTCCCCAAGCCGACCTGCTCTGAGGCAGTAATTTCCCACTCCCAGGAGCGCCTCTACATCCATCGGCTGGTCAGCAAGCACCATTTGATAAAGCTGAAGGGCTTCCTTCATCTGCCCTAATTCCATGCGCAAGTCTGCCATATTTTTCATGGCATTCCGGTTCTTTGGGTCAGCTTTGATGGATTGGATAAAATGTTCCAGAGCAAGTTTTCTGTCGCCCCGGTGAAAATAGAGGACGCCTAAATCGTCATGGGCAAGAGAATGAGCAGGAAATAGGATTAAGAGCTTTTCAAGTGCTGAAATCGCCTCTTCTATTAGGCTTTCTTTGATCAGCTGTTGTATTCGATCATATTCCCGTTTAACCATTTCATCAAAATTCTTAAAAAAGGTCTCCTGCACTTGGTGCAAATTGGGCTTACCTTTTGAATATTCCCTATATTTTTCATAGATCCTTTTCATATTCCGGAGAAAATCGATCTTTTTGCCACCGGTCATTGTCGTGCCATCTTCTCTCCAGCTGAACTCACAGGTGACCTTCCGGATATGGGCGAATTTAAACTTTCTGGACAAGCGAATCCACAGGTCCCAGTCTTCCTGGGTGGTCAGATCTTCATCGAAGCAGCCTACTTCATCTAAACAGGATTTCTCATGCATAAAACAGAGAACAGGAACAAAATTCTCCAGCAGAATCCGGTCATCATCGAAATCAAAGGAATAAGGCACATCCTGCTTTACAACAGCATATCTGCCATTCACTTTTTTTTGGTGAGCCCGGTGGGCATCCGTATAAGCAACCTTATAATCACTGCCTTCCAAGAACTGGACCAATGTCTCCAGGTGATCAGGGTAGTAAAGATCATCATCGTCCAGATAGGCAATGTATTTCCCCTTTGCCATTTTTATCCCCGTGTTCCGGGCCGCAGCCAGGCCAAGATTCCGGCCATGCCTGACATAGGTCATCCTTCCGGCCTGGTTCAAAAACGTCACCACATTCTCAACATCGACTCCTGCATCATTGACAATGATAATTTCATAGTTGGAATAAGTCTGGTTGAGAATGCTCCTTAGGGTCTCCACCAGCATGTCCGGTCGATTATAGGTCGGGACGATGACAGAAACGAGAGGGAATTCTCCTTCGGGTTCCTCCTTCCTGATCTTGTCGATTCTCTCTCCCTCTTTTTTAAATGTGGATTCGCTGGGGGTATCCCAATGCATGATGTGCGCCTTCTCGTCGCCGGGATTCATCCGGTTGGCACAGACCTTACATTCCGCAATAGGGCAATCCTTCCCGGCCTGTGAGGAGATTCGCAATGCTCGGTACATCTCCCCATTCCAGAACTCTTCTATAGGATGGGTCAAAGCATTTCCAAAAGGATAAACCCCTCCTTCAACTTTCTCCTTGAAGTGGACCTCGGCTCCTCCGCAGGGATAGATCTCACCGTCAAAACCGACCATCAACTGAGTCTCCGGCCACACACAAGGTCGAGGGCCAGCATATTCCTTGAATAAAGGTTCATGGAAGAAATGAATTCCATATTTCTCCGCAAGAGATTTGGCTTTCTCAACCATCTGATCGGAGAGTTCTTTATGGTAGAAAAGGGAGTCCTGATTGTTTAATCGGTCTTCTTCCCGATCTACATTAAGATGACGAATTCGTTCAGGATAAAAACGGGTATAGAAAATATTGAGAGCATCGATTCCAATCTCCCTCCCGAGCTCAACCAGGGCCGGCAGGTCTTCGATATTCAGGCGGTTGATCGCACTGGAGAATTGCAACACCGGGCCCGTCCCTTTTTCCCTCCGGAGGGCTACAAATCTTCTGGCGTTCTGGCATACTTTATCGAAACAGTCGACTTGCATGACTCGTTTATAGACGTTTCGACTGGCCGCATTGATGGAAATGTTGAGATCGGAAATCTTGCACCGAAGGAATGCCTCGGAGATCTCCTCGGTGAGGGCGATCCCGTTGGTGGTGATGGAGATGCCTACGCCTGAATATCGGTCATGGGTATATTGGATGATCGGGATCAGGTGGGGGTTCAATAATGGATCTCCCGCCCCAGCTAAGACGATTTTTTGAAAACGCTCCAATTTCAAATTGGCAGCCATCCGTTGAAACTTTTCGAGAGTGATGAGCCGTTTGCTCTCGCTCCGGAAATAGTCCCCTCCGCAGAAAATGCATTTGGCGTTGCATTTGTCGATCATGAGGAAATGGACCTGAACCGGGAAGCGACTCGTCCAGCCATTTGTTGAGGTTGGGTTTTTTGGCCTTTCCGTTGCGGTATTTCTACATTCCTTCTTTTCCCTTAAACAAGGTCTTCTTTCCATTTTAATCCCCCAGACCTGATAAAGAGCCAAGAGGTTTCCAGATTGACGTTGATTTCGAGAAGGATTCAGGACATAAGACCCGCTGGGTATTTCGATATAAATCCTATCCTGAGCTATCGAGCTAAACCCCTGACTTAGAAATAAGCGGTGAAGTTCCTCCTCGCTTAGCCAATCATCCACTGGCTGTCGGCTGTGATTTGTGAGTTTCATCCAAGTATCGAAGACCTCGGCTCGTGGGGTGGTCAAGATGACATAGCCACCCGGTTTCGTTAGAAAGCTTAGCTCACGGACAAATTGAGCCTGCTCTGCTCGGGGAACATGCTCAATAACCTCAGAAGCCAAAACTACGTCATAAGGGTGGAAATCCGGCTTGGTGAGGATCGTTTTGGCATATCCCACACAGAAATTCAGATTGGGGAAATACCTTCTGGCAGCTGCAATCACCTCAGCGGCCGGATCAACCCCTCCGGCAATACCATAAGAAGAAGCCAAATGGGTTAACCATCCACGTCCGCAACCAACATCCAAAATTCGTAATTTTTGAGTGCAGTCCACCTTCCCCGATTGAATAATCTTGACTAAGATAGAAGATATTTTGGACCAACGAGCCTTTTCATCCTCATTCGGATCCGGTCCTGAAAAATACGAACCCTTCGTAAACAAGTTTACATAATAGGCATCCTGTCGCGCTTTATCGGAAGAAAAGGCCCTTTTCTCTTTATAAGATAGCGAACTTCCCTCTGAGGATTTTTCCATGTCATCAGAATGACCAAAACGAGAAACCGTATTCGGATCCTTTTCTAACTCTCCATAGTCTGGTTCCTTTCCGGTTTCTATCCAGTCAAGAACCTGTCGAATTCGGTTTTCAATGGTATGAAATCGCCGGAGTTTGCGGGAGGCATTCTCAGCAATGACTCTGCTGAAATCTGGTTCGTTCTGAAGCCTTTGTATATGGGACGCTAATTGGGAAGGATCTTTCTTGTTAAAAAGTAAAATTTCCCTGCCGTCATCAAACAGCGCTTTATTGCGTGGGCGATTCGGCACCTCCCACGAAATGACCGGTCGTCCGGCAGCCATGGCTTCAAAGACCCGGCCTGCATAAGACTTAACATAGTGAGGTAGATTGACCACTGCACAACCGGTTTGCAGACCCTCCAGCCACAGCGCAAATACTTCCCGGCGAATTCGGCGCAGGGAGTCGAGGTACGCAGAGAGGAAGCTCTCGTTTACTGGCAACCCATCATTCAAGTGGGCGCTGGCAGCCCGGTTCAACTCGTCAAACTGCTTTGGATAATCCGTGGCGTCTTCCGGCGGCGCCAGGTAAACAAATAGCCCTCTCAAATCAGGGCGCTCCAGCCAAACAGCACGTTCTCCGTAGAGCGCACCACAGAAGATGGCATGGTTATTCGGTGGCCGTCTATTCTGCTCGCAGATAAAACGCTCTGGCACTGCTCCAGGCCACCACATCGCTTGCGCCAGTCCCCGCGAATTGATATCTTCTGCATCTTTCTCGTCACCCGCTAACACATGTGTCAAATACTTAAACCGTTTTTCAACCAGAGATTTTCTCCCCCTCAAATTTGGAGCGAGAACATACTCCTCAGGAGTGTACTCTATAGATTCTGGTAAAAAGCCAACGCGTACCGGTGCCAGCGTGGCAAGCCACTCCAAAAATGTCTCATCGAGGCTGCTATGAACGATTTCAACCCAAACCTGATCAAAATGTTTCCCGGCGCAAATCTTCTGCGCATGCCTTAGCCAGGATCCAGGTGAAGATGGAAATAGCTCATGGATTGCTGGAATGGTAAGATACTCTAAACCATTGGCTTGGAATCCTTCCTCAATGCCAAGTTGTGCGATGTAGGACCAACTCCGAGCCCTTGCCCAAGTCTGGAATTCCAGTTCTATGAGCAATACTTTTACCTTGGCTCGACCGGTTACATAAACATCGGCATGCGACTTACGATATTCCATTGAATCCATCCTATAACCACCTCTTAGGGATATCTTTCTCGCAACCTACTTGATGGATCCCTAACATTCCGTGAAAACCTGTATAATTCCCTCTCGAGCTTATAAGAAACCATCTTCTGTATGTGCTGAACGGTTGCATGACCAAACTTTCGGGCAATCATGCCCAGGTAGTCAGGTTTGTTGAAGTACCACTGGAAGGCGTTGTCCCGGAAGCGGAGCACCTCAGCCCCTGATAGGTATTTGGTCGGCAGAGGCAGTGTATCGACGGCATGTTGGGAATATCCGCTCCAAGTCTCCGGCAGCGGCCAGCCATCTTTTAGAGCGGTCTTGTACAATTGGGAGCCAGGATAGGCCATTGCACAATAAAAATTGGCGTATTCGGCATTGAGCTCGAGAGCCTGATACAGGGTTTCCTGCATGCTCGCTATATCGTCCTCGGGCAAGCCGAAGATGTAATTGGCGCCGATATGAATTCCTGACTCCCTGACTTCCTCCAAAACATGAAGCGTCTTTCCCGGTTTATAGGCCTTGCTCGCATCAGCCAGCACGCGCTCGCTCGCAGACTCGATTCCAAAGGCAAGCCAGTTGACGCCCGCCCGCTTCAGCTTTTCCAGCATTCTCTTCTTCACGGTATCGATCCGGGCATAGGCCCAGATATTGAGGTCATAGCCCCGCTTGATGATTAGGTCACAGATCGTCTCCACATGCTTTGGGTTGAGGATAAATATCTCGTCTGCGATCTTAATATTCCGAACGCCGTATTGACGAACCAGAACGTCAATCTCTTTAATAACCAACTGGGGGTTCCAGAGCCTGTAACTGTTCACGCCACCTTTGTAACCTAATACCTTCTCGCCCTTCCGGAACGGTGCCTGGATACAACAGAAGGTACAATGGTAAGGACATCCCAAAGTGGTATAGAGCGCCGCATAGGGTTGCCGCTTGAGATCACCGAAACAATGCCAGTTGTGGGCTCTATATTTCTCCATGGGAAGGAGGTCCCAGGCGATTCCAGGCATCTCTCCGTCAAGGTCTTTTATGAGAGGAGCCGGTGGATTCGACTTGATCATCCCATCCTCTCGATACCAGAGGTCATGCACCTTTCTGTAATCGGCTTGAGACGACTTGAGAGCTTGAAGGAGTTCCAGGATGGTATGGGGTCCTTCGCCTCCGCAGACAAAATCCGTATCTTCTTCCTGTAGCGTCCGTTCAGGCAGTGCGGCCACATGACCGCCAACCATCAATATCTTGAGTTCTGAAGCATTCTGCTTCAAAGCGGCACAGATGGCACTCGCAGCGGGCATCACCTGGGTGGAGGCAGAAGGGTTATGTCCATAAACCACCAAGGCCGTTAACAATGGAGCGATGTCAGCGATCTGCTGAACCGTCTCCTCAATGGAAAGATTCTCCGCATTGGCATCCAAAATCTGGACTTCAAATCCTCGTTGACGAATGAAGGTAGCCATAAGACCCGCCCAAACCGGAGGTTCCACAGCGACCAGTTCTGAGGCAAGGGATTGGTAGACCTGACTTCGACCGCCAGGGTTGACCAATAAGAGGTCGAGGTGTCTTTTTCTCACCAACATTTCATCTCCTTACCCATCCACTCCAATCGAATCTCTACCCCGCCGTCGGTGGCAGGCCTTCTCTATCTGATATGGGTTAAGCCTGTCTTGCTCCTCTTTTGCACTGTCTTGGGGAAACCAAAGAACGTTGTACCTCTGGCTTCCCTGAATTGCTTCGTTGCGTCCTCTTCCGAAGCGGCACTTCTTTGATTCTATCTCTCCCCTCTCCTCCCCGAATGGTGAGCAGAGAGATTCCGTTAGGGGCAGAAAAGGTTTCTGCAAGACGGTTCAAAGTGCTCATGGATACAACATCGCCCGGTCCCACAATCGGCTCTCCTGTGCGACTTACCAGACCTCCTTCTAAAACAACGATGATCTCTTCCGGGTCCCTATGCCGAAGTTCTGAAATCTCCTCAACCCTTTCAACGGAGAGAGTATGCCCGTGGAGGTTGTAGCGTTGATCCAGACCCTTCTTCGCCGGACTCAATTGAATACAATTCTCTGTCAGCGGAACGATCGCCTCCGTCCCTTCATAAGGTTTTTCTTTGCGGCCATAGGCATCCTCCAGCCTCACCAGATTGTCTTTCTCACGGGGGGTCTCAACCTCGATCACGGCAATCCCTTCAGGCGAAACCGCCTCTGTCGAATGGAAGAGCCCCTCCCGAATCATCAATTTGCTCGGGGATTTTAGATGAACGGAGTCATTTAAAAAGGAGAGAACAGCCTCTCCGGATAGAAGAATAAGGCCTGTCTTCTTACGGGGATGGCAATGGAGGGAGGTCTTTGCATGTTGCTTGATATAAAGATACCATATTCCAACCATGTGGTTCTGAAACATCAAGTATTCAAAACCCCAAGGTTTTTTAACGATTATCTGTTCATAACTGGTCATATCGGACTCCATCATTCTTCCCAGATCGGCCGTTATACCAGCCGGTACAAATCCAGGGCTTCAAATCTTTTTCTCCAGAAAGTGGAACCCTCCAGATAGGTTTCTGCAAAATGTTTCAGTCGTTGAGATTCGTTGTAATTACCCAGTTTTTTCTCGACAATGCCCAGGTATAAGTTAGCAAGAGGATTTTCATGGACGCGATTGCATACGTCTTTTAGCATTTTTTGCAGCATCCTCAATTTTACAGGGCGCCCCTCAAGTAAAATCTTTTCATAATTCACCTTGTAATCCATGATAAACCAAATATCTTTCAATTCTTCCCTTGTTGGAATTTTGTTAAGGCTTCCTTCAAAGGGGTTGTAAAATTCTTTTGCCTCAGTCTTTTCCTGTTTTTCACGAAGCCGTTGCCCTCCGGTTGATCCGACGAAAAATCGACTGGTAATATCGTTCGCTTCTACGATCCCTTCTTCTTCCAGGACTTTTCGGACACCTGTCGCAGGGAAAGGTGTTAGAATCTGAATCGGATACCAGTCAAGGGATAGTTCGCGAGCAAGGTGAATCGTGTCGAGTATTTGACCAAGGGTTTCGTTCAAAAAGCCCGCCATCAAGAAACCTTTTGTAAATATGTCGGGGTATTCTTGCAATATTTCTGCGGCCCTTTTGAAATGCTTTATTCCGCTGGGCTTCCGGATTGAATGAAGAATTTCTGGATTGCCTGATTCAATCCCTATGGTCAAGCCAATGCAACCAGACTCATAAGCACCAAGAGCGATTTCAGGGGTAATGCCGCTTGCCACTACACCGTTTGACGCATCCCAGGTAATATTCAGCTGCCGCCTGGTTATTTCTTTAAAAAGGTTTATAGCCCTTTTCTCATTGAACAAGAGATCGTCATCCAGCCACATAAAATGCCTAATATTATATTTTTTATACAGGGATTCCATCTCGTCCACAACCGTTGTGATATCACGTTGCCTGACTCCGTTTCCTCCATAAAAGGCCTTGACGCTGCAAAATGTGCAATTGCCTCTACAGCCTCTGTTTGAAAGAACAGTTGACGCTTTTACCTCATCGGATAGTAAGTAATGGTATGCTCCTATCTTTCCGAGATGATGATAGTTGCCGATCGGTAAATCGCCAAATTCCGGTGCGGAAGCAATATCGTCTTCCATCTTGCGATTATCAATAATAATGTAGGTGTTCTTATATTTTGTGGCAATTTGACTGAATTTATTTTTCAGAGTTTTGCCATTAATAAAATCAATTAACGTGATAAAGCTGGAATCACCTTCATATAAAGATACAAAATCTATACTCTCACAATCATTTAAGACACACTCAGGGGCAGCAGATGGATGCACCCCGCCAGCGATGACAGGTAATTTTCTGTTATATTCCTTAATAAAATCGGCGACGTCTTTCATAGATTGATGGCTCATGCTGTACAGGCAAGTGATGGCGCAGAGGTCGGGTTTAAACTGCAAGATTTTTTGTTTTAGCTGATCCTTCCAAACACTGTATCGAAACTCTTTCTGATTCAAAACCCCATAATTCAAATCTACAATGTCAGCCAGGTAGCCGTTCTCCTTTAATTTCCTGTATATTATTCCCAAACCGTAGGGGGGAAAAACCGGATACCTTTTTTGTCGAGCCACTTCCCAATCAAATTCTTCTTCAGGGATAACTGGCGGATTTATCAATAAAATACGCCTACAATCCCTTGGAAAAACTTCCTTTATTTTATTAAAGATAGGACTTAAGTTATGGTCCATTTATAGCTGCCTCCCAGTTTTTATCGCTGAAGCATTTGTTTGACAGTTATATAAATTCTGTCTGCATTGGGTGCCGCGTTCTGCAACGGAGGGCATAGGCACTTGGTTCTATCATATAACCCTAGCGCCTTCACAGAGTGACCTGTGGCTTGGTTCAATGCATAGGCAATGGACTGGGAAGCCCCTGCGATTTCATAGCCTGAATCAATCACAAGGCCCAGTTTGCTCTGGTTCAGCGGATCGATCAGACGTCTTGTGGAAACAATTGGTTTAAGCCACAGAAGATGGATAATGTTGCATTTTATTCCATCGGCTTTGAGCATCTGAGTGGCCCGGGTGACCTCAAATCTTGTAGATGAAATGGCATAAAGGGTGATGTCAGCGTCATCCACGAAGACATCGTTCATTTCCTCGGTATTCGGAAAGCTGATGCGGTGCTCACTGACAATCATGGGGTCATCGTTTTCCATGAAGACCTTCCAGACCTCTTCATACTCCTTTGGAGTCATGGGAGAGCAGACGCGAAAGCCGGGGAAGTGCATGAAAATGCTGTGAAGAATCCCTGAATGGACAGGCCCTATACCCTCCGCACCGATCGCCCTGACAAAGATGGGCGCGCCTTTCCCGTGGAGTTCCTTTGTCTTGGCCGCATAAAAGATGAGGGGGCTTCCATTCAGGATGAGAAAATCCTGAAACCGGACGACGAAGATAGGCCTCCGGCCGACCAGGGACGCACCGACGGCAATGCCAGCGCCTGCGACATCGCTCATCGGAAGCTCCACGATTCCAGGACAGTCCGGAACCGTATTATTCACCCACCCGGCAGCCGTGATCGATTGGCCCAGAAGTAATCCGTTATTCTCGAGCAGGTGGCTTCTCGTTATCTCCCTAATCGTTTCCGCAACTGTTTTGGATCCCATAATTTCTCTATCGACTCTCGAACCTCTTCTTCGATGTTTGATATCTTCTCCAGAAGGCCCATTTTCCTGAGCTCTTCTTTTACCAGGGTAAACCTGTCCCACTCTGTAGGCCCGTCTTGTCCTACTCCGACATGCCAGTGGGCTCTGCAGGTATCAATGTTCAAAAAGGCGGGAAGACCCTTGATCAATTCCTGTGTCCGTTGGATGAGGGTCCATGGGTCATCGCTGGTCTCAAAGGCCTGCATGCCAAGGGCCCCTGCCACCTTGGTCATGCTCCATGACCGCCGTTTGTCCACCGTGGTTAGGATCGAGAGATTATTATCTTCGCATATAAATAAGACCGGCAATCTATGGGTCACTGCAAACCCCATGGCCGCAAAGACATAATCTTCCTCGGCCGCTCCGTCTCCAAAGAGACATACTGTCGGTTTGTTGCTTCCCAGGGCCGCGCCCACACCAAGGGAAACGTTCTCCCCGATGAGTCCGTGATGGCCAAACATGGTAATATTGTTTTCATGGCATTGAATGCAATTTGATCCTGCTCTGCCTCCGCTTGTCCCACCTGGCAATCCCAGAAGCTCATCTCGCAGTTTCTCCGGGGCACCTCCAAAGGCCAGATAGATCCCGTGACATCGATGCTGGGCAAAGATCATGTATTCGGGGATGACCAGCGATAAGGCAGCCCCGATGGCTTCCTGCCCGAGAGAGAGATAGACCGGATAGGTGATCAGACCGTCCCCTGCGGCGCGAACGATTCCAAGTTCAAAATATCGGATCAGACACATCCGGCGAAAGAGGGTGAGGGAGGTGTTGGGATGGAAAGACTGGATAAGATCCGAAATCACACCCAAGGAGGGTGATCTCCCTAAGGCCTCCTCGTCTGGAACGGCTTCCCTATTTTTTTCCAAAAGATTTGCCATGCTCAGCCCTCATAAAATAAGGCCATTTGAATCGCCAATGAATCGTTAAAGTCCTTGATCCTCATCACCTCTTTGGGAAAGACCGCTTCCCGGTGCTCCCGGCCAATAAAGTCGATGCCCGCTCTCATGGCCCCTTCGTAATCCGTAATGGAATCGCCGATCATCACCATCTCATCCGATCTCACCTCTGACTCTGAAAGGATGGATCCGATAATCTCCCCTTTCTTTTTGGGTGCGCCGTAGACGCCTTTGAAATAGTGGCTGAGATGTCGGCCTGAGATGATCCGGGAGAGTTCGTCCTCGGGTGTTCCCGAGGCAATGTAGAAATGGGTGACTCGATAGTACCGATTGAGAAAACGATCCGCACCCGGCACCCAGGGGGCCTGTTCCACCGCCTTCTCAACGAGCTCTGAAAAACGCTCCCAGAGGCTCACTTCCTCGTCATGAGAGGGATCCCTTCCCAGAAACTCCCTATGACAATATCGAATCTTTTCGAATCTTGAGATGCCTCCGTACCGTTGATCGTATTGGACAACCTTCTCCACCACCTCAGGCCCATACTCTTTATAGAGTTCGGCGTAGGCCTTTGTCTTGATATCGGCTGATTCCACCAGGACCCCGTCGAAGTCGAAAACGATCACACGGTATTTCAACAGCCTCATTCTCTTTCCTTTGCCATATAGTCGATGACCGCCTTCATAAAGTCACCATTATTGTTATAGTGGGGTGAGGTGATGAAATTTCCATCGATGACCACCGGGACTTTATGCTGATAGTCGGCGCCGGAATTTTTAAGGTCAACCTCCAGGCTCCAAAAGGCAGTCATCTTACGGCCTCGGGTAATCCCTGCTGTGATGAGAATCCACGGGCCATGACAGATGGCCGCAATCAATTTCTTCCGATCGTTCATCTTTTTCACAAATTCCAGAACCTCTGGTAGAAGCCGAAGTCGATCTGGAGCCTCAAACCCCCCTGGCAATAGCACAAGGTCAAAGGCATCGGCATCGAGCTCATCTGTGCTGATCGTTGGCTTGGCTGGGACACCGTATTTACCATAAACAACGGCTTTATCTTTGGTGGCCACATCGACTGAAAATCCAGCTTCAATCAGCCTGTAATACGGATAAATATATTCCTCATCCTGAAAGCCAGGACCTGTGATGATGACCGCTCTTTTCTTCATTTGATCCTCCTCATCAAGTAATTCTTAATCCTTTCTAACGAGTCTCCAGAAACCTTCCCAATACATCCAGAACATACTCCATCTCTTCCAGTCCCAGGTCTTGGTGGACACCAATGTGTATGCCGTGTTTTCCAATATATTCCGCATTCGGGAACTGTCCGGGTTGATAGCCAAGATAGGCAAACCCCGCACATTGGGTTGGCATGGAGGCGAAGAGGGTACGGGTCTCAACGCCATTCTCCTCAAGATAGTGGGTGAGTTCAGCACGGGTGAAAGATGCCCCTTCCTGAAAAATGATCGGAATGGCATGAGGACCAATCCGCTCATGAGGCTCCTCATGGATTGTAGTTAAATAGGGGCTGAAGCGGTTGAATCGGTCAAGGACATAAAGGAGGTTATGACGTCGTTTCTCAACGATATCGAGATAATTTTCGATATTTCCCAGCCCGATGGCCGCTTCAATCTCGTTCATCTTAGAGGAATAACCGACCCGCTCGAATACAAACCGGATGTCCTCACCCCCGTTGCCATGAAAACGCTTCTGGCAGTACGCGGATGCCGTATTCAGTGTGCACCGCTTGCACTTACAGGCCCGGCCGTGGGAGCGGAGGGAGCGCAGGATCTCGGCGAACTCTTCCCGATTCGTCGTCACAATGCCGCCTTCTCCCGTGGTGATGATGTGGGCTACGTAGAGACTGAAGGCCGCAAGATCCGAGAGCGTGCCAACCGGCTTTCCCTTATACATGGCTCCATGGGCCTCGGCCGCATCCTCAATGACGTAAAGTCCATGCCTTCTGGCAATCGCATTGATGACATCCATGTCGGCTGGCTTTCCCATGAGATGGACCGGCATGATCGCTCGCGTCTTCTCTGTGATGGCTCCCTCAATCTGGCTGATATCGATGTTGAGAGTCTTCCTGTCGATATCTACAAATACCGGCTTGAAACCCGCATGGACCACCGCATTGCCCGTGGCGACGAAGGAGAGGGCTGGAAGGATCACTTCATCGCCTCGCTTCGCTCCAAAGTCATGGAGCACGGCAAGTGCCAGAATATCCGCATCCGTGCCACTGCTTACGGCCACGGCTTCCTTCACCCCAAGGAGGTCTGCAAATCTTTCCTCGAACTGTCGCACGTACTTGCCGCTTGAGATACGAGCCATCTCAAGGATGTCTCCAATAAGCCTCCTGGAGAGTTCCGGGATTTGGATCGTCCCGAAGGTAACCCTTCTCTTTTCACGGAAAAACTTCTTCCTCACAGGAGGTCTCATCGAAAGTACTGTTCGATCTCTTGCCTCATCCATCTCCATTTTCTTTCTCCAAGAACCATCGAAAAGTTTCTTTTAATGCGGACTTGAAGTCATGGAAAGGCCGCCAGCCCATGGCCCAGAGTTTGCTGGAATCGAGAAGTTTCACGGGCATGCCATCTGCCTTATTGGCATCAAATCGCAACTCCCCTTTGTAACCGACGACTTCTTTGATCAAGACGGCAAGTTCCTTGATGGAGAGCGCCATCCCTGTTCCGAGATTAATGGGTCGATCATCGTCATATTCGTTCATCACGAAAATACAGGCATTCGCCAGGTCGCCAGCGAAGATAAATTCCCGCTGTGCGGCGCCCGTCCCCCAGATCTCTATATACTCTGCATGAGAGAGTTTTGCCTCATGCATCCTTCGGATGAGTCCAGCCACCACATGGGAGTTCTCTGGGCTGAAATCATCCCCTGGACCAAAGGCATTGGCCGGAATAGCTGAAATGAAATTCACCCCATACTGCTGACGATAGGCCTGACACAATTTCATGCCAGCGATCTTGGCTAGAGCATAGGCCTCATTGGTCGGTTCGAGGAGCCCGGTGAGCAAGGCGTCTTCTTTCATGGGTTGCGTGCAGAACTTTGGATAGCTACAGGAACTTGCCAGAAAAAGAAGTTTCTTCGCCCCGTGGCAGTAGGCAGAGCGAATGACATGACATTCCACCAGAAGATTGTCGAGCATGAGTTGTGCAGGATATTTCTGGTTGGCCATGATGCCACCTGATCTCCCGGCGGCCAAGAAGACGTATTCGGGCTTCTTACGAGCGAAGAAGGCGTCTACCTGAGTCCAATTGATCAACTCAGGTTCTTCTCTTGGTCTGTCGACAATGTGAGTGTACCCTTGGCGGTCCAATGCGCGCAGGATGGCTCCTCCGATCATGGTCTCGCCACCCGCCACATAAATTTTTTCATGCTTTTCCAAATCCCTCTCCTAAGATGGATTAGGGGTAAGTTCTTGGAAGGACCGGATCGGCCGGCAAGCCCGATCCCTTTCCTCCGCCGAGTAATCCTCCTCCGAATCGAAAAAGATGATCTGACTTCCGGAGAATTCAATTTTGAACGGGACATGGATCAATTTGTTCAGTCTCTCTCTCACTTCTCCCTGCCTGGAAGGAGGGACGAAAAGCAAAATGAATCCGCCACCTCCGGCTCCTGTTAATTTTCCGCCGATGGCCCCTGCTGAGATGGCTTCCTCGTAGATCTCATCCACATGAGAGTTGGAAACCTTGGAACTCAAGCTCCGTTTAGCCTGCCATGCCTCATGGAGGAGTTCGCCAAAGCCGGATATATCTTCACCGTTATTCAGGATCGAAATGCTTTCCTCAATTAAATCTTTCATAATCCGAAGCTGCCTTTTTCTGCCTTCCATATCATTGACATAACTCTCGGCAATATTGGATGCCGTCCGTTTGATCCCTGTGTAGAAGAGCACCAGATGGGAATTCAGTTCTTTGATCCGCTCCGGCGAAAGGGTAATAGGTCTGACAGAAAATGTGCCATTTGGAAGAAAGGTGATATGGTTGAAGCCACCGAAAGCCGCCGACACCTGATCCTGGGACCCCACGGTCTCCTTCAGAACCTCCTGCTCAATATAGATGCTTTCTGTGGCTAATTGCTGCTTGCTTGGCATATAGCCTTTGAGGGCGTACAGGGCATGAAGGAGTCCCACGGTAAAAGAAGAACTGGTCCCCATCCCGCTCCGTGCTGGAAGATCCCCATCATGATGGATCTCCACGCCACGATCGATATTCAAATGGCGTAAGATCTCCCGGACAGCGGGGTGGGCGATTTCGTCAATGGTCTGGCAGCTTTCGATCTTCGAGTAAACCAATCGGATCTTGTGTTCGAAAAAAGGCGGGAGATAGCGGCATGTCAGATAACAGTATTTGTCGATGGCAGTGGCGAGCACTGCCCCCCCATGTTTCCGGTACCATGCTGGATAGTCTGTTCCGCCACCGAAGAAAGAAATCCGAAAAGGAGTTCTGCTAATAATCATGGATATTCACCTCTTTCTCTTGACCAAACAGGTCACGCTCGACCAAGGCACATAAGATGTGTTCGATCGCCAGATGGGCCTCTTGAATGTATTGGGTATCGGTGCTCGGAACTGAAATGGTCACATCCGCCCTCCCTTCCCGGTCGCCCTCCTTGCCTTTCAGAACGATGGTATGCATCTCTCCTGCTTGTGCGACTTTGACCGCACGGACCACATTAGCGGAGTTGCCACTCGTACTGATGCCGATCAGGACATCTCCTCCCCTTCCAAGGGCCTGGATCTGACGTTCGAAAATGCCTTCGAACCCACAATCATTGGCGAAGGCTGTCAGAAAGGAGGTGTCCGTGGTCAAGGCAATGGCTGGCAGCCCGGGTCGATCAAAGTTCTTCGTCAGCCGACTGACAAATTCCGCAGCCATGTGCTGGCAATCGGCTGCACTTCCCCCATTCCCGCACAACAGCAACTTTCCACCAGACCGGAACGTTTCCGAAATCAGGTCAGCCGCAGCGATAATCGAATCTACACAGCTCTCAACCATCTGCCGCTTCACCTCACCACTCTCAAAGAGGTGGTTCCTGACCCTATTGCGAAGCCGATCCACGCTGGGCTGCATTTTTTCTTTTGTCCCACCTGAGGCAAGAAGTTGCTGGATGAGGTTGGCCCCGGCTAATAAATCATCCACAACATAATCGGGTGGGAGCAGGGTACAAGAAGCAGAAGACTGGTCTCCATAGCCAGTACGAACCAATAGCGTCGTGGCCCCAACTCTTTTCCCAAGCTCAATGTCACATGCCTTATCGCCAATCACGAAACAGGCTTTTGGATCAAAGTCAAGTTCCTTCGCCGCCAACTCAAGGAGTCCGGGTCTGGGTTTACGGCAGGAACAATCCTCCTCGGGTCTATGGGGACAAACATAGATTCCATCCAAGTGAACATCTTCCGCCTTCAGTAGTTCACGGAGACGCTGATGAATGAGTTCCAGACGCATTGGGTCAAAGTATCCTCTTCCGATGCCGGACTGATTGGTGATCACAACGAGACCGAGGTCCATCTGACTCATTTGGTGCATGCCTTGAACGACTCCAGGGATCAATTCGACCCGATCAGGGTCCGAAAGATAATGACGCTCAATGTTTATCGTCCCGTCACGATCCAAAACTACGAAACGTCGCTGGGTCATGCCTCTGTCCTCCCAGCAAAAAAATGTTCTGCTGAAGCATAGGCTTCAGGAGTGCCAATATCTAAAAAGAGTCCCTTGCTGAGATAGCCGTAAAGTCTCTGGCCGATCCAAGCGGAAAGCATCTCCTGTTCCAAAGAGACAGGTCTGTTGGCCGGAATGCTCAGCAATAGCTGATGATGGATAAGATAGACGCCTGCGTTAATCCAGCCGGGTGTACCGTTGTCATTTTTTTCGGCAAATTGCGTCAGACGGCTATTCGCATCCACGTTCACCCTGCCGTAACGATTCGTATTGGGGACTTCAGTTAAGAGGATCGTGGCGTTTGCATTTCGTGCCAGATGCCAGGACCAAAAAGCACTCAAGTCGACTGAACAATAGGAATCACCGTTCATGACCAGTACGGTATCCGACTGAAACAAAGGGGATGCTAACCGGAGGGCACCGGCCGTACCCAAGGGTTCTGCTTCCTGGGAATAGACCAAATGGAGTCCGCGGTAAGTATCTCCAAACATAGCCCGGACTTCCTCACCCCGGTGGCCTGTGCACAAGACAACATACTGGAGTCCGCCAGCGGCTACCTGATCCAGTAGGTAAGCCAAAAAAGGTCGTCCACAAACCTCTGCCAGGACCTTTTGTTGGTCTCCGATCATGGAACGAAGTCGAGTTCCCAGGCCACCAGCGAGAATGGCTGCCGTAATATTGGATAGGTCTTTCATCCTCTTCACACGTTCTTAAAGGGACTGCGTCCCAGCATATGAAATCCCTTCAACAACTCTTTGATCCCATCGTCCAGAGAACGCCGAGCCTCAAAACCTGTTTTCCGCAACCGCTCACTCGAAACGATGTAATTACGTTTGTCCGGATCGTTACCCACTTCTGAGAAATGGATGTAAAAGTGAGGCACGTGTTCTTTGATCTTCAAGGCCAGTTCAGCCTTGGAAAGGTTGGCAACATCCAACCCTACGTTGTAGGGCCTCCCGATCATCTCCTCAGCATGTTCGATGCAATGAATAAAACAATCTGCCACATCACGAATGTGGACAAAATTTCGCTTGAAATCCTTCTCGAAAATGACAAGATAGCCCTCTGTGATGGCTACACAAACGAAATGGTTTACCAGAAGATCCAACCGCAAGCGAGGTGACATGCCGAAGACCGTTGCCAGACGGAGACTGATCACATTAGGTCTCTCCAGTAGCTCGGCTTCAGCCTGTACTTTGGTCTGGCCATAGAGGGAGATCGGTTGCATAGGCGTTTCTTCAGTGCAATAGACATCCCCTGACTGGATGCCATAGCCGCTATTGGTGGTCGGGAAGATCACCAATTGGTTTGGGCTTCGAAGACGGTTCAGCATCTGTATTGCTTCCAGATTGACTGATCTTGCGAGTTGAGGATCTTGATCACAGGCTGGCGCCCCTACAACGGCTGCGAGAGGTATCAACACGTCCGCATCCTTCATAAGATCGCGCATTAACTTTTCGTTTCGGGCATCTCCCCACACAAATTCGAAATGGGGGTGGGAGCAGAGATGAAATAAACTCTGTTGGCCATACATCAGGTTATCAATGGCAGTCACCTGATACCCGGCATTGAGAAGATGCTCACATAAAATTGAACCCAGGTAACCAGCACTACCTGTAATTAGGACGCAAGTCCTCATGGGTCCTCCTTCTACTCCTTAAAAAAGTTATAAACTTCAACCTTAACCACCTCAGCGACACGGTGTGCTAGGAGATCAATTTTGTTTGAACTTTCTCCTCTGTAGCCGTGATGGAGTTCTCTTTTAATATCCGACAAACTCATTCCTTTATTTCTTAAGTTTTTTATCTCTTCGATCACCATGATATTTTGATGGGTATATCGCCTCTGGCCGCCTTGAGTTTTTTCAGGAATAAAGAGGCCGTCAAACTCTTTCTCCCAGAAGCGTAAGGTATGCTTTGGAAGATGAAGCCTTTGGCTTGCTTCAGATATGGTTAGAAGCCGGTTATTTTCATACATAAATTTTATCTCCAACTGGTTATTCCCTTTGATACTCATCGGATTTGTTCCATTAAACTTTAACTTTCACTTGAACATCAGCAAAGGCTGTGCCAAAGGTTAAAGAAATAAATTATTTAATGATTTCAAGACATTATTTTTAGATAACCAGAAGGGCAGGCAAGAATATCCATCTATCGAAGGTTGAAGTTGAAAGTTTTGCCGGGCGGTTAAGAATTAGAAAGAATTTTTGCGGGGTTACAAATGAAATGCCCTGTATTTTTTAACCCGTTGATTTGTAAGGGTATTTTAAATAATTGATAAGGTATTAAAAAAACTTAAAGTTTTTTTATAATTAGACGATAAAGTAAGTGAAGAAATAAAGGACCGCTTATGATCATCGGTGACTTCCATGTACAGCATATTTTAAAGGCTTACAGTCAGCAACTGTCTGTGCGATCCCGTATCTCAAAAGATAGGGTCAATAAGCAAGACGGCCAAAAGGATGAGGTCACTCTATCGAAGGAGAGTAAGAAGATGCTGGTCGTTGACAAAATTGCAAAAGAACTCATTGCGCAATTGACAAATGGCTCCCAGCGCAATGAGACCAGTCAGGCAATATTGAAGCGTTTAAGCCAGGAGTATGGACGGCCGCTCGATGTTGCTTCGGATGGCGGACAGGGGATTGCTTTCAAGGTTCTGGGTGAAACCGATGGCGGGGTCAAAGAGTATCTGGCTCCTGCCGAAAACAACCAGTTGGAAAAAAGGCTTTATGAGATGACGAAATCGTTCGTCAATGAACAACTCATTTGAATTTGAATAAGGAGAGAATAATGAAAGTCTCTGACATCAACCAGAAGAACAACATGTTGCAGAATGTCGGCCAGGCCAATTCAACTCATCCTCCGGAGAAAAATCAAAAGCCCGGAGAAGCGGATGCGAAGACTGCCTCCGGAGACAGGGTGGAGTTTTCCACCCGCTCCAGAGAGATGCAGAAAATCTATGAGGTCCTTCAGACGACTCCGGAAGTGAGATCGGATAAGGTCTCCGAGATTAAAAAGCGGATAGAGGATGGCCAGTATCGTGTGGACAGTGAAACCCTCGCAGAAAAGATCATCAAAGAATCCATCCTCGATCTGATCAAATAGAACCACCTTTAAATCATCTGCCTGAAAACCCTGAAAGCTGAGAGTAAAGGCCTTCAGGGTTTTTTGTTTCCATGGATGGGGACCGTATGGCGGTGAGAGTAAGGACTGCGATAAAGGACGATCTGTTTTGCCAGTCTGTTGCGTAGATTGATCACGATGGGTCCGAGGAGATTGGCGGTAATTTCGGACTTTCCGTTTGACGGGTGAATACTCACCACCACCAGGGTCTGAATCCCCTCTGAAGCCCTGTCAAGTTCAAGCCCCTCCGCATCTTCCGGACTGATTTCGATGTCGTAATCGGGTTGAAACCAGAGGGGATCGGTCAGGACGAAGGCAAGGGAGTCATTTTCGACCGATTGAAACCAGAAGAAGGGTGATTCCTCGGCGTGCCTCAAAAGGACAAACCGCTTCTCTTCCGGAAACCCGATCATTCCGTTGAGCAGATGGATGACCTGTTTCTCTTCTATCTCAATCGTTCCGAAACGGCTGGTCGATACCTTCAAAGGGGGCTTACTCCTTTCCTTCTGTAATATTGTTCAGATGGCTTAACCCGATCTGAGTGGCAAGCCGGTTCTCCTCCGCTATCTTCTGATAGACCTCCTCGCGATGGATGGGGGTGTCTCCCGGCGCCTCAATGCCCAGGCGGACCTGCTGTCCCCTGATCTCGATGACATGGACCTTGATCCTCTCTCCGATGACAATACGCTCACCCGCCTTGCGGGTCAGAATCAGCATGTCCACCTTCCCTGGCGAAAATCTTGTAGCCGCACATCCTGTGACTAACGAATATAATTGAGAATGGTCAGTTCCGCAATCCTCGTCGAGGAGAGGAGGGCGGCCTGGTAGGCCAGCTCTTTCTCCCTCAGTTCCACGACCACTCTCGCATAATCCGCATCCTCGATTTGAGAAAGTCGTTCCTTCAGGTTCAAATCCAGATAATTCAGGATCTCTCTCTTTCCTTCCAGTCGACTCGTTCTCGCTCCTACATCGGCAATCCCGTTATTGAAGTCGTCCTGAGCCCCTCTTAACTGGTCGATCTGTTGACCGATGGCGCTCCGGTCATTATCCTCGAGAGCTCTCTTCAGCCTACCCAGAGTATCAAAAATTCCGGAGTCCATCAAAACGGCCTGTCCGTTTTTCCCCACGGTCAACTCCTCTCCCTTGCCGATCAGGATTCTAAAATCATTGGCATCCCCGTCATACTGTGCAGTCTCAATCCCGCCAACCGTCACTTTCAAAAAAGGAGCCGTGCCTGTTCTGTAGCCCGAAAAGATGTAAGATCCTCCCAGTCTCGTGTTGCCCAGGGATATGGCCTGATCCAGGAGATGACCCACCTCTGTGGCCGCATAAGTCCTTGACTCACCGGACTGCGTATCGCTGGCCATCTGAATGGCGATCTCTTGCGCCCGGTCAACGAGCTGGAGGGTCTGGGAAAGGACCGACTCGCTCATGTTTAACCATGACTCCCCCCTCTTCATATTGCGCTGATACTGCTCTAATTGTGAGAGGCTTGCCTTAAGGCCGAGCGAGTCGATGAGGGAGAGCGGATCATCCGACGGCCGATTCACATTTTTCCCAGAAGAGATCTTCTCGTTGATCCTCTTCAGATCGCCTGACAGCCGGAGGATCCTCTCTTGAATGCCTTGATAGAATGACCGCGTCGCTACTCTCATCTTCCCTCCTCTATCTCATCTCCAACAGAAACCAAGAAAGATTTTTTCCTGAGTTCCTGGCTTCCTTATCTCATCTCCAGTAGGGACTGCAACATCTCATCCGCGATTGCGACCAGTTTCGAGGCGGCCTCGTGGGCCCTCTGGACCTTCATCAGTTCGACCATCTCCTCATCCAGGTTTACTCCGGATACGGAATCCCTCAACTCCGAGAGGTGAGCGAGGAAGGCCTGGGTAAACTGTTGATTCTCGGCTGATTCGTCAGTCAGAACACCGATCTCCCCTACCAGCATACGATAATAATCGTCAAGGGTTTCCGCCTGAAGCGTGCTCAAAATAGACGCCCCCCGTTGATCGAAATTCCATTTTCTGATTTGGATGGACCCATCGGTCTGAATCGACAGGATTCTCATCGCATTTTCATTATCACCCGGGGCGCCCGATACCCCACCTGCCGCAATATTGGCCGGGATCCCTTTCACATCACTGCTCAATCTGATATAAGAAGCCGCTCCGGTAAAATCGCTGGCGTTGGGGGTGTCAGGGGCGGTCTTAAAATTTTCGAAGAAATACTTTCCGGTCTCTCCCGAAAGGGTATATCCCGCAAGGTGCAGGGTATTGACCTCTCTCATCAGGGTCCCTGCCAGTTCATCCAGATTGGCGATATATTCGGGAATGATTTCATCCCGGAGATCGAGCCATGCCCCGATCTTTCCGTTCTGGAGTTTCCGGCTGATATCGCTTGCAATACCATTCCAGTAGATCGCATTCCCGTCCTGGCTCAGTTCCCAGTAATATTTGCCGTCGACCAGGATCATCCCATCCTCGCTCATGACGGTCAGTGCGCCTTGCTGATCGGTCAGGTAAACATTGCCCACCAGTTCGGAGAGCTGTTCAATATGATTTGCCCTCTGGTCTCTCAAATCATTGGCCGCCGTCTGGTCGGACTCCGCAAACACGATCTTTTCGTTTAACTCCGCAATCTGTTTGACCAGCCGGTTTACCTCCCGAATGGAGAGTTTGAGGTTGGTGTTCATCTCCCTTTTGATCTGATAGAGAGACTCGTTCATCGATTGAAATCGGCGCGTGAGGACCTCCCCTTTTGCGAGGAGGGCCGTCCTCTCCGAAAACCCGCCCGGGTTGCTGGCCACATCCTGCCAGGCATTCCAGAATTCATTCATGGCCCGAACCAACCCCTGTTCATTCGTCTCATTAAAAATGGTCTCCATCTGAGAGAGGACAGATGCCTTCGTTTCATATTCTTTCAGAATGGAGGTCTTCTGATGGATATTCCGGTTGATGAACTGATCCGTATATTGGACGACGGAGTCTGCCCTGACCCCCATTCCCACCTTCAACCGGTCAGCGAAATAAGGGGGATTCGATTCAAGAATCATCCTCTGGCGGGTGTACCCCGGAGTGTTGACATTGGCGATATTGTGACTTGTCACGCTGATCGCCTTCTGGTTAGCAAGAAGGGCTCCCTTGGCAATGTCGATCACATTCCGGATGCCGCTCATGTTCAAACCTCCCGATTCAACGCATAGGATGAAGAAGCAGATGGGCTTTTATGGCCCGGATAACCCGTCGACTCGCTCCACCGGCCGATCAGAGGAGAGATCAGCTCTGAAAGAAAAGCCATATACTCCCGTATGAAGGTGGTGTTCTGATCGTTAATCTGTCCGGCCCATGCCTTGAGCTGGTTAAGCGTCTTCTGATACGAGGAGAGACGGGTCTGATAAGTGGGGGGCAGAAGGGACGAGAGACACGAAAGCGTCCGGTCCCTTTCTCCCTTTCCCAGACCATTGAGGATCGTTTCGCTCGTTCTCCGGATCTCCTCCTCGATGATCCGGATCGTTTTGATGCGCTCCTCGATCGATCTCACCGATTTCATCAGAGAATCGGTGTCCCCTTCCCTCAACCATTTCGACTCTATCTTCATCTCTTTGATCAACCGGTGGTAGTTCGACGCCTCCTGTTCAAACAGTTGATATAAGAGATCCATATCTTCTTTCCAATCCTTCATCATTCCTCCACTCCTCCTTTCCTCAAAGGGTCCCGGGAGATATCGGCCTTTTTCATCTCAAAAGAGGCGTTTTCGCCTGCCTTTTTCTCCATCTGACGAAGGAGCATCTTTCCCAGACCCAGCCCGCCGCTTTTTGAAATATTCTTGCTGATCTCTTCATCAAAGAGGGCCTGAAAGATATTTCTCTCCTTGCCCTCAGCCATGAATCCTGTTCGGGGAATGGTCTGCCGCATCGTTTTCATCATCTGATGGATTAAGATCGATTCGAACTCCTGACAGGCCTTCTCAAGCCTCTTCTCGTCGATCCGTCCATGGCCCTGGATTTTCGAGGAGTTCCAAGACTCCGGCCGCTCCCTTACCTCATTTATCGGCATTTTCCGCCCTCTCCCTTAATCTTTATAGAGAGATCTAAAAAGCTGTTACACGCTCTCTTGATTACACAGATTTTCCTGTTTTTTCAATGTATTTCGTATCTGTGTAATCGGTCTCTAATCGATGTAATCAGAGATTTCTGGACTTTTTCAGAAATATCTTATAGTATCTCCAGGTCCGCCTGAAGGGCCCCCGCGGCCTTGATACTCTGCAGGATGGAGATGAGGTCCCGGGGGGTGGCTCCGATGGCATTGAGCGCCCGGATCACCTCTCCAAGGCTCACTCCCCCTGCCACAATCACCAGCGCCTGCCCTTCCTCCTTGACCGTCACACTCGATTCGGGTGTCACCACGGTTGACCCTCCCGGAGCCACAACCGTCCCGCTGCCCGGAGGGACAATGGTCGTTCCCGTTCCTTTGGGCGGAGGCGGTGCAAAAGGAAGGGGCTGCGAAACATTTGAACCCTCCTTGATCTGGATGTTGAGATTACCGTGGGCCACTGCGACGGTTGAAATACGCACATTTTCTCCCAGGACGATTGTCCCTGTCTTCTCATTGATGATGACCTTGGCCACTGAATCCGGAACGACTTCCACCTTCTCGAGTGATGCGATCAATTCCGTTATCCGCTCCTGATAGGTATCCGGAACGGTGATGGAAAGGGTTCCCGAATCGAGACAGGTTGAATAAGAACCGTTCAGAGAACGGTTGATTGCCTCTTTCGTCTTTTCAGCCGTTGAAAAATCGGGGTTAAAGAGGGTGAGGAAGAGTTCCTTCTTCCCGTTGAGATTCACCGGCACCTCTCTCTCGATGAGCGCGCCCTTTGTGATCATTCCCACGGTGGGATGATTTTTCTGAACGCCTCCGCCGGCCGCCCCTCCGGCGGCAAATCCACCGGTGAGAATCGGACCCTGGGCCAGGGCATAGACCTGTTGATCCACTCCCCTGAGAGGGGTCAGAAGCAGTGTTCCTCCTTGAAGGTTTTTGGCATCTCCGATCGAGGAAACGGTCACATCGATCCTGCTTCCCACCCTTGAAAATGGCGGCAAGGTGGCGGTCACCATGGCCGCCGCGATGTTCTTCGGTTTGACCTGGTTCAGTTTGTCCTGATCGATATGGATCCCCATCCTCTCTAACATATTCACGATGGAACGGATGGTGAATTCACTGCTCGACCCATCGCCGGTGCCATTGAGCCCTACGATCAATCCGTATCCGAAAAGGTGATTCGTTCTCACCCCTTTAAAGGCGGAGATATCTTTCAACCGGGCCGCCTCAACCGGAGAGACCAGAAAAAGGATTCCCAGGATCAAGATCAGGTATCTTCTCATCATTTCACCTTTCATCTCTGCGGATTAATCTTTAATGACAGGTTCTTCAACCTCGAATCATGGAAATTGATCAAGTTCTCAGGTTTCGGTTACGGTTACGAAGCCCGCCCTGTACCATGCTAGGTTCAGGGCCCGTTTCGTAAATCGTCAAATGGTTACGG
>JASEHH010000167.1 GCA_030017685.1 Thermodesulfobacteriota bacterium
AGATTGTCGTCACGAGCGATAAATTTCCCAAAGATATTCCCAATTTTGAGGAGCGCCTCCGGTCCCGTTTTGAGTGGGGGTTAATCGCTGACATCCAGCCGCCGGATATTGAGACGAAGGTGGCGATTCTTAGAAAGAAGGCGGAGAATGAGAATATTAAGCTTCCGAATGATGTGGCCTTTTTTCTCGCCTCTCAAATCGATTCCAATATCAGGATGCTGGAGGGATGTCTCATCCGCATTGGCGCCTTCGCCTCCCTCTCCAAAACGGACGTTGACCTGAATACCGCCAAAGAGGTTTTAAAAAATATTATCAAACCGAAGGAGGAATTGATCTCCATCGATGTCATCCAGAAGGTGGTCGCCAATTATTTTAATATTAAAATTTCCGACTTTAAGGTAAAAAGGAAGAGTAAGGGTTTTGTGGTGCCTCGTCAGATTGCCATCTATCTTTCTCGAAAATTGACGGGTTCATCGCTCATTGAAATCGGAGAAAAATTCGGAGGGAAAGACCATTCCACCGTCCTCCACTCGATTAAAAAAGTGGAAGAGAAGATGTCGAATGATCCTTCTTTTAAGGAGATGATTGAAAATCTACGGGGTCGAATTAAGTCATAAATCGAGTTGAATGATTGTGTAAAAGGAGGAGAAGAAGAAAAATATTTCATCCATTATTAATTTCTTTTTATTCTTCGTATGGAATTTTACATTAAATCCTCTATTCTTTTTTATCACTTACATTCTTTTTCTTCATTTCCACAGAGATGATGATGATGATGATAAAGGATTATATATAATACTTCATAGGAGGAAAAGATGGCACATCTTGAAATTGAGAAGAAGGAACTTCTAAAGGGATTAAGTTTAATGCAAGGCATTGCAGGCAGAAAGACGACCCTTCCTGTCCTTTCTCATATTTATATGGAATGGAAAAAGAATTCACTCTTTTTAACCGGAACCGATCTGCAAACAGGCATTCAGGAGGAGTTAAAGGCGACGGTTCATGAAGAGGGGAAAGCTTCTGTCTCCTCAAAAAAATTATATGAGATTATTAAGGAATTACCTGAACAGGCCATCCATATTCACAAAAAAGAGAACCACTGGATTCATCTTAAGTGTGGAAAATCAATTTTTAATATTGCAGGCTTGGATCCGGAAGAATTTCCATCTCTACCCGCTTGGCAGGAAAAATCCTTTTCAACCATCTCAACCCAAATCATCAGAGAGATGATTGAAAAGACAGTCTTTGCGGCTTCCAATGAGGAGTCACGATATCATCTTAACGGAATCCTTTTCACCCAGCAGAAAGCAGGGGAAAAAGAGTTTCTTCGAATGGTGGCAACCGATGGACACCGCCTCTCCCTGGTCGACCGGGAAGGACAGATCATTCAAGGGATTGAAAAAGGAATCATCATTCCTAAAAAAGGGGTTCTGGAGATCAGGAAGATAGTGGGGGACAAGGATGATAAAAGGGAGGAGATGGGGATCTATTTCGACAACACCCATGCCTTCTTTAAAATGGGAACGTCTTTGATGATCGTCCGGTTGATCGAAGGTGAATTCCCTGAATATGACCAGGTCATTCCAAAAAATAATGATAAGAAATTAACGATGGGTAAAGAGATCATCTATGGATCCCTGAGAAGGGTTTCCACCATGGCGAGCGAAAGGGCGGAGGGAGTCAAATTCTCATTTAAGAAGAATTTGATGGAACTTTCTTCCTACCATCAGGATTTTGGAGATGCGAAGGAGGAGGTCGATATTCAGTATGATGGTCCTCCGATTGAGATCGGGTTCAACGCAAGATATCTGATTGAAGCCCTCCAGTCATTCGACACCGAAGAAATTCTCATGGAGCTGAAAGATGAGGGAAGCCCGGGGATTATCCGGCCGCATACACCCCAAACCCCATCCCATCAACTCTGCATCATTATGCCGATGAGGATTTGAAACATTCGTCGGTCGTCCGTAGTCAGTAGTCCGTTGTTCACGTTTTTTAACTCGCTACGGACAAATGACAATAGACCACTAACGATTTAACGAAGGAGAATGAATGAAGGAAATGCCTGAACAATATACCGCAGAACAGATCAAGGTCTTAGAGGGACTCTCGGCGGTTCGCAAAAGGCCCGCCATGTATATCGGCAATACCAGCGTGGAAGGCCTCCACCATCTCGTCCATGAGCTGGTGGACAACAGCATCGATGAGGCCCTGGCCGGCCACTGCGACAAGATTGAAGTGATCATCCATATCGATCATAGTGTAACGGTCAGGGATAATGGCCGCGGCATTCCCGTCGATCTTCACGAGAAGGAGAATCGCCCGGCTGTGGAAGTGGTCATGACCAAACTCCACTCCGGAGGAAAGTTTGACAATCGGAGCTACAAGATCTCCGGGGGCCTTCATGGGGTGGGCCTCTCCGTGGTTAATGCCCTTTCGGAATATATCGATCTCGAGATCCGGAGGGATGGGAAAATCTACCATCAGGTCTATGAAAGGGGAGAGGTAAAAACAAAACTGGAGGTCACCGGCAAGACCAAACATACGGGAACACAGGTCCGATTTAAAGCCGATGGCGAAATTTTTGAGACGGTCCAGTTCAGCTTCGATCTTCTTTCCCAGAGGCTCAGAGAACTGGCCTTTTTGAATAAAGGATTGTCCATCAGCATCGAGGACGAACGATCCGGGAAGCGACACGACTTCTTCTACAAAGGCGGAATCCTTTCATTCATCGAATTTCTGAATAAGAATAAGAACTGCATCCACGCGAAGCCCGTCTATATCCAGGGGGTGAAGAATGGGATCGATGTGGAGATCGCCTTCCAGTATAACGATGGGTATGCGGAGAACCTCTTCTCCTTCGCCAACAATATCAATACCCACGAGGGTGGGACCCACCTCGTCGGCTTCAAGGCCGCCCTGACCCGGACGATCAACCAGTATGCAACCAATGCCAATCTGCTCAAGGGCGCCAAAGAGAACATGACGGGCGATGATACCCGTGAGGGGTTGGCCGGGGTGATCAGCGTCAAGATCCCCGAACCCCAGTTCGAGGGCCAGACCAAGACCAAACTTGGGAATAGCGAAGTGAAAGGGTTGGTGGAAGCCCTGGTCAACGAGAAATTAGGGAGTTTCTTTGAAGAGAACCCTTCCATGGCAAAGAAGATCATCACCAAGGTGATCGATTCGGCCAGGGCGAGAGAGGCGGCCCGAAGGGCACGGGAGTTGAGCCGGCAAAAGGGAGCCTTCGAGACCAATTCCCTTCCCGGAAAACTTGCCGACTGCCAGGAGAAGGATCCTCAGCGGAGCGAGATCTTTATTGTGGAAGGGGATTCGGCAGGCGGATCCGCCAAGCAGGGACGGGATCGAGCAACACAGGCCATCCTCCCCATCAAAGGGAAGATCCTCAATGTGGAGAAGGCAAGGTTTGATAAGATGCTTGCCAACGAAGAGATCCGGATCCTCATCTCCGCCCTGGGCGCAGGAATAGGGAAGGAAGACTACGATATTCATCGAATTCGATACCACCACATCATCCTCATGAGCGATGCCGATGTGGATGGATCGCATATCCGCACCTTGCTCCTCACCTTCTTCTATCGCCAGATGCCGGAGGTGATTGAGAAGGGGTTTCTCTATATCGCCCAGCCCCCTCTCTTCAAGGTGATGGAGGGAAAGAGTGAAATCTATATCAAGAACGAGGAGGAGTTCAACCGGTATCTGATGAACCGGGCCATCGCTAAAAGCGAAGTGACGGTGGAGAAGACGAAGAAGAAACTTCCCGAAAAGAGGCTGGCCTTATTGCTGGAGAAGATCTATCTCCTTAGCGATTTGACCCAGAGGCTCCAGAAGAAGGGCACCCCGCGGTCCCTCCTCAACTTCCTTCTGGAGCAGGAGGTCCGGAGCAAAGCAACCTTTGAAGAGAAGGGGAAGATCGCAGATCTCCAGAAGCGTCTGAGAAAGCTCGGGTTTGAAGTCTTCGATCTCTACCGGGATGAAGAATATAACCTCTACAGCTTTGAGGTTCAGGAGTCGAACGGAGGGAAAAGCCTTCGAAGCCGCGTCCAATGGGATCTCATCGCATCGGTCGAATACCGGAACCTCTTTCAGGTTTATCAGGAGATTCAGGAGATAGCGCCCCCGCCCTTTATCCTGTTGGAGAAGGGAAAACAGGTGATGGTCGAGAGGATAGAAGACCTCCTTCAATCCCTGAGCCATCTGGGAAGGGAAGGACTCTCCATCCAGAGATATAAAGGGCTGGGAGAGATGAATCCCGCACAACTCTGGGAGACGACGATGAATCCGGAGAAACGGACCCTTCTCAAGGTGAGGGTGGAGGATGCCATCGAAGCGGACGAAACCTTCAGCATCTTAATGGGCGATGAAGTGGAACAGCGCCGCCACTTCATCGAAGAAAACGCCCTCTTCGTCCAGCGCCTCGACATTTAATACGAAAGGTTAAGGTTGAGGTTAAGATGGAGACGATTAATGATCAATTTCTGAGCCTTGACCTGAACCCAATTTTTAGAGGAAGAGGGATGCTCATCGTTGGAGTGACGGGAGGAGTGGCCAGCGGCAAGACAACGG
>JASEHH010000168.1 GCA_030017685.1 Thermodesulfobacteriota bacterium
ATTCCCTTATTTATAATGAGGGTGAAAAATGAAAAAAGATCAAGGGTTTTATGCCAAGTTTTTCATGCTACAGGTGTTGACCTTCGGAGTTGCTCTCTCTTTTGTGTTAGGTTGCGCAGGAGGCAAGCCTGAACAGAAACCTACTCCTCCTGTTGAAGAAAAAGTTGAACAGCCTAAGAAGGAAGAAACCCTATCCCCCTCACCCACTCCAGAACCCTCTTCCAAACCTGCTCCACCAACCGCTTCGCCATCAGTTTCAGAACCTCCAAAAGTGACCTCACCACCCCAGCCATTGCCATCCCCTCCCTCTTCCCTTCGCACAACGAAGGTCGTATGGGATTCCGTCAATCTTCGGGAGGGGCCGGGACTCAATTTCAGAGTGATCGGAAATGCTAAAAAGGGAACTTCTCTGTCGATTCTCGAAGAGAAGGGAAGCTGGTTACGGGTTCGACTGCAAGATGGCAGTGAGGCATGGGTAAGCAAGGCCGCCACTTCAGAGGCCCCTAAACCTACTCCCGGTGCAACCCCAAAACCCAAACCGATGTGAGGGCCGAAAACAGAAGATGCTATTTTGTAAAAAATGTCAGGTTGAATATGAGGGGGACAGCAGGTTCTGCAGTCAGTGCGGAAGTTTTCTTGTCAGAAAAGAGCCAGCCATTTTTGATTCCGAGGACCCGGAAAAAACACCCGAAGAAAAACCAAGAGAAAAATTCATCTGCCCCGATTGTAAAATCATCTATGAAAAAACAAAGACCTGCATCCGGTGCGGAGTGGAGGTCGTTCTTTTAGCTTCCTTTCAAGCAAAAGACGAGGCCGAAACAGTTCAGGAACCTGATGCCGAGAAAGAGTCGCCCCAGGTCTTAACCACCCGGGAATGGTTGGAAGCGCCGTCTCAATATCTTTCCTGTCCGATTTGTAGAAGGGTTTATCTCCACGGCAAGTCCTGCCTCAAATGCGGAGCAGGACTCGTCCCACAAGGTCCAGCTCAAGAGGAACAAACCAGAAAAACATCTCACCCCCATGCAGCCAAAAAGCACGAGCCTAAAACACCCTACTCTTCGGAATTCGAAGAAGATCTTTTCCAGGAAGAAACACCTGATCAAAAAACTCCTAAAGGAACCGTAGAGGAACAGATCAAAAAGGGAAGGTTTTCAAGAAAGATAAAAAAAGATTATCCGCGGATCTTTTTGAACTGGAGCGGCATCGCCATCATTTGCATTGCGGCAGGATATCTCCTCTGGTCCACCTATTCTCACATCGTGACAACAAAGTCGGATTCGAGCGCCATCTCTCCTTCTAAAGAGAAGGCTTCTTCTCCGGTGCTTGCCCCTTCGGGGATTCCCCCATCCAGCGCTTCCCCCACAGAGGCGGAAGAGATAGAGAAAATAAGAAACGTTCTCGAAAATATCAGGAAGGCAAATCTGGGAAAAGACATTGACCTCTTCCTGTTATGCTATTCGAAGGATTTTAAGGATCGGGAAGGAAAAAAGAAATCGACGCTTGAATCCTGGGAAAATTTCATTTTTCTCGATCTCACTTATGATCTTGTCACCCATTCGGTTTCCGGGAATATGGTTAGAGCAAGGGTGGAGTGGCTGGTCAGGTTTTCTCCGAAGAGCGGCGGCCAACCCCAGGAAAGCAAAACAACCCTCGATGTGATCTTTAAGAAAGAGGATGCGACATGGAAGATAGGAGAAATTAAATCGAGTTTATAGCCTTCTTCGATCCTCTATAAATCCCTCCGACCGGATCTGTCCTGAGTCATCAAATTCCACGAAGTAGACAAAAGGGAGGCGAATCCCGGGAAGAAAAAACCTCACATCCATAAATTCCACCCTGTGTCTTCCATCTCTTGAATTGACAGACTTCACAACGGGAAATCGGGCAAACCAGTAGTAGAACTTGATTCCTTCTGTAGTGAGGGCTTTTTGCACCCAAGGAGAGTCCGGCAATTTTTCCATGGATTGAAAGGGAATACTTCCGGAGGGATAATAGAGGCTGTCCAATCTTTCGAAGAACGAGGCCTGAGGTGAAGCAGATTCGGGGAGGTCCTCCCTCTTCAGATCCACAAATCCCTGAAAGACTTTATCTCCTGTCTCCACATAGAGGGCCCAGCGAAAAGGAGAAGCGGGTTGGGGCATGGCGGCAATCTGAATGATCTCCCCTTTCAACCCTTTCGAAAAGCCCCTGACCTCTCTGAGGGCCTGCCCGTGCTGAAACCAGCAGAAAAAGATATAGGCGGCCAGTCCGATGAGAGATCCTCTGCAGATCCATCGCGCTCCCCTCTTCAAGAAAAGGCTCGCCAGTAACGGGAGCATGATGATTCCGGAAAAGATCAAGTCAATGATGAACACGAGGTCCCAGGCAAACCGGTGTTCGAAGAAAGGGGAGAAGATCATTGTGCCATAAGAAGTGAGGAGGTCGAGCAGGACATGGCTCAATAGAACAGGGAAACAGATTTTATAGAAATTCCAGAGATAGGGACGTTTCGATATCTTGACAAAGAGCCAGCTGAAGAAGAGAGAGTAGAAAGGCATCAGCAGGATGGAATGGGTAAAGTCGCGATGGTATTGAAGATAGAATTGGTGATTGAAGAGGCCGAGGACAAAATCGGAATCGGGAAAGAGCCCCATCGCCAATCCTGCAACGGTCCCCCACTTTCCGACTTTCTCGTCATCGATGGCTCTGGCAATGACGGCGCCGGTGAGGGCATGGGTGATGCTGTCCATATAAAAAAATATTAACCCTTAAATACCCCCATAGGCAAATCGGAAATGTCCTCCCAAAAGTCTCCCCTCCTCAATCTCCATAAAAGTGGGGCGAACCCAATTGGATTCGCCCCACTTTTATGGTCAATTTTTTATAGGGTCGCCCCTCAGATCTTTTTTTATGCCTTGATCCCCTGGTCCATCAGCTTAGATATCCCGAATAACTCCTCCTTGGTAAAAATACCCTTGTCCACAAGCCACCTGGTATCGCTTCTTAATTTCAACTCACTCGGCACAATGAACATCGATTTCTTATCCTTTATCATACGGCCAAAAGTCACGTTTGCCCATCTCATCCCTGATTGAACCTGCGTTATCCCTCTCAGGTCTTTCCTCCTCTCTATCAACATACCCATCAGCTCACCCTTCTTCAGCTCATAATTTTTTGAAAAGACTTTATAGATGATCATCCTGCCACTCGCCTCAATCCATCCTGGTCTCTCCAGCAAAAAATAGGGTGATTTCAGGGACAAGATAGCGCATAAACTATTTCCATATGACTATAAAAATAACATAACGATTTTATAGGATTATATTAAACCGGTACAACGATTGTCAAGGAATAAATTGGAGGACCCCATTTCCTAAAAATCCATATTTTGGGGTATTGAGACAAACCTTTTTTGATATAACAGGAATTCAGGAATCACTCATTTATCAAAATGCATAGCGAGTCGCACTGGGGGCACAGGGAATGAGTTGATCTAAAACAGGTATTTCTTGAACCAGTCCACGGTCAGATCGATGGCGCGCTTACGATGTTCGGGGTCGGTGAGGCGATGGTCCGCGCCGCCAATCACATGGATCTCCTTCGGCAAGCTGAGGTGGCGAAAGATCCCATAGGCCTGTTCGATTGGAACGAGTTCATCCTCTTCTCCGTGGATGACCAGGCAGTTGGAAACCCGTGGCAAAAGAGGAAGCAGGCGATGCTTTGGCAGATCTTCAAAAAAGGCTTCGGGTGGGAGTGGCCTCTCCTCGCTCCCCTCCTTCGACTCAAGGTCATCCATATGAAAAGGGGTGGCCCAGACAACCACAGCTCGGATCTCCTCATCTCTCGAAGCCTTGATCAGAGAGAGAAAGCCTCCGAGGCTTGACCCCACTAGTCCCATCCGATTTCCAAGACCTGGATAAGAGCGGACAAAATGGATGGCAGAGCTGAGATCAACCAGTTTTTTGCTGACGGTATTGTCCTCCTCCCCTCCCTCGCTCTCTCCGATTCCCCTGAAATCAAACCGAAGCATGGCCATCCCCTCTTCTGACATTCGATGCCCAAGGGCAATATACTTTTCGCTATCTTTGCTTGATAGGAGACCATGAGAGGCAATTACACAGAAAGGATGTTCTCTGTCAGGAAGATGAAGAATGCCCGAAATTTTGTGCCCCTCGCTCTGGAAAAAGACCTTCTTTGTTTTCATTTTAAACTTCCCCTTATTCGTGTCCGTGCCTGCTCGCCGAAGTGCTGCGTTTCGGCACTCAGGCGTATCCGTCATCCATCATCCTTCATCCATTGTTCTAAAGTTCATCGTCCATTGTTCATCGTTCATCGTTCAATTTCACTCCTGCTTCTTTCATCGCCGTCACATACTCTTCTTTTAACTTCTCTTTCGGGATGCCGTGGTCAATGAAGTCCCAGGGAAAGATTTCATCCAGATCCCTTCTCCGATAGACAAAGAAGTCGTGATTGAGGCTTGTCTCCCGGAGGGCCTGTTCCCAGTTCCCCTGATGGCGGTGAGCGGCCATCAAGATCTGCCCCACCCTCCGATCTCCTCTCGAAAGCAGGGCCTGGATATAGGCCCACTTGGGAAGGTC
>JASEHH010000169.1 GCA_030017685.1 Thermodesulfobacteriota bacterium
TGATCGGCATATAGATGGGAAGCGCCACCATCAGGATGGAGAGGGGTTCCATAAAGGTCCCCAGGAGGACGAGAATAAATTGCATGATAATGACCACCACAATAGGGTGCATGGGAAGCCCTGTGGCCAAACCGACGAGGTTGGAACTGGCTCCGGTATAGGCCAGAAGTTGAGAAAAGGCTGTCGCTCCGGTCAGGATCATAAACATCATCACTGTAATCTTGACACTGCTGACGATCGATTTCTTAACGATATCAGGCCGAATTCCTTTGTAGATAAAAGCCAGGATAAAACAAACCAGGGCTCCCACAGCAGCCGATTCAGTGGGAGTGGCAATCCCAAAGATGATGAGGCCGATGACCGAAAAGATGACCAGGCCCAGAGGCAGAATATACTTCCCGGTCAGCTTCAACTTTTTCCCCAGTGAAACCTTCTCCACTTCATACTGAGGCGCTAACTGGGGATTTAACCGACACCTCACGACGATATAGATTGCAATGAGAGCCGCCACTAAAACACCCGGAAAGATGATGGAGAGGAGAAAATCTCCCACTGAGATCTGTGCGAGGCTGGCGAGTAGTACTCCGAGGGCGCTGGGGGGAATCAGGGCTGCAAGGGTCCCACAGCCCATGATCGGGCCCAGCGTAATCTGATACTTATATCCCTTCTTCTCCATCTCCGGAAGCAAGGTCTGCCCGAGCATGGCACAACCTGCCATGGCAGAACCGGAAAGGGTAGCGAATAAAACCCCGCCTCCAACCGCAAGAAGGCTCAGCCGGCCCGGCAGTCTCCCCATCCACTTTTCCATCGTCTCCATCATATTCTGGGCAATCCCGAACAGAAACATGACCTCTCCCATCAACAGGAAGAGCGGTACGGGAAGGAGCGAAAAAGAAGTGATTGACCTGAAGATGCTTAAAATGAGCTGGGTCAGGCCTGCATCTCCCCAGAAGAGATAGGCGAAGAGGATATTAATGAAGAGGAAAGAGAAAGCAACAGGGACGCCTAAAAAGAAGAGACCTATCAGTGACGAAAGAATGATGATGAATAGAGTCAGCCAGTCCATTTAATTTTAGATTTTCAATTTGCAATTTGATGGTTTCGCAAAAGTCTGAAAAGCCCATTATCAGTCATTCCTGCGCAAGCAGGAATCCAGCATTTTCAAGTAGTTAGAATTATCTGGATTCCCGTTTTCACGGGAATGACGACTTTTTACAATTCCATCAATTTACGATTGTTTCATTAATTTCCAACCTTTGACCAACACCTCTAAAAAAAGTGGTATGCTTCCGATGGGAATGATCATAATAATTAAGGCAATCGGGGTCTCCAGAATCGTCGGATTGAATACCCCTCTTCTGTGGTGATCGTAGGTGGCGTAAAAACCGTAATAGATGAGGACAGCGGAGACAACGGCGATCAGAAGATAGCCGATGACCATCAATGCCTTCCTCCTCCTTCCTTTTGCCTGACCGGTAAACACATCCACGACCACATGGCCATCCTCTTTGAAGACCCAGGCCGTTCCAAGAAAGGTGATATATAGGAGGAATATCTCTGTGACTTCCGTGCCCCACAGAAGGGGAGCGTTAAAGAAATACCTCAAAACAAGATCAATGCAGACGATGACCACCAGACCGGCCATCATGAGTGAGGCAACAAAGACAAAGGCTTTATTGATAACTGAAATCAATTTTTGAAGATATTCAAAGAATCGCTCCACCATCACGCAATCCCTATTAAGAGAAGAGGAGGCTGAGCCCCCCCTCCTCTTTCTAATAGCCCATCAGTCTTTTGATCACCTTCACCTCTTCGGGCACCTTTTTCTCCAGATCATCTAAGAACGCATAATTGGCCGAATCGACATACTTTTTGGTATCGTCCGCGGAGAATTTTATCCTTTGCAGTCCCATCTTCTCCATCTCCTTCTTCTCTTTCTCTATCTCTTTTTCAAAATAGGCTTTCATCTCCGGTTCATATTTGACGGTAATCTCCGTGAGCTTATCCTGCGCAGCTTTGGGCAATTTGTTCCAGGTGTCGAGGTTCATCACAAAAAAAGTGTTCTGTCTCGTATAGAAAGGAATATCAACGACATACTTGGAAAATTCGAGCCATCCCCATTCCCGGGGGCCGATGGTGGGCCATCCGAACCCATCCACCACCCCTCGCTGGAGAGCGGTGTAGGTTTCACCAAATGCTACAGTGACAGGAACCATACCCAGGCGAAGCATCATCTTGTCATATTTGGCGGCTGTCCTCATCTTCAGCCCTTTCAGATCTTCAATGCCCTTTACAGGTTTCTTCACATAGAGGAGGAAGGGATCATATAACCAGGTCCCCACGATCATCATGTTGATCTTCTTATGTCTTTCAATAAAATAATCCCATACCCCACCCTTCTCTCTCTCCTTATTAAAATCATATTTCGAGAGGGAGATGGCATCCCCCTCAGGAAGGAGGCCCATATAGTAGGCCGCCGGTATAAAACCAACTTGAAGAATCCCCTTTCTGATGGCTTCGGGCTGTTCAAAGGGTGGGGTGACCTCCGGTCCACCGATCCAGGTAATCTTCAAAACATCCTTCATTTCAGCGTTGACTCTGTCGATCCATACGGGGATCATGGCGCAAAGACGATGATCTTTGGGCAGAAAGGACACACCTTTCAGTTCCATCACCTGGGCTAAAACATTTGGAACATGAAAAAAACTTATAGCCACAACAGCAAATAAAAGAACAATAACCTTTTTCATCATTCCCTCCTTTTCGATCATCCCCCCTCCCCTATATGTAGAGCTATCTAAATTCAGATAGAACAGGGGTTTTTAATAAATAGCGGTGGTAAACCTCTTTGTTATTATTCGAGCAAGATTCCTTACCACCTCCTTTCTCCCTTGCTTTCTGAAGATAATTTAGTATACTGTATCCAAAAAGGTGCCCCATCATAGGTCATCCGGGATGGGTTGTCAAGCCTTTTCTCAGGGCTTTTCTTAGGGATCAAAGGGACGCAAAATATAAATTTCCTTCGGAATCATTTTGACGATCGTGATGAACCCGTTGCTTGAAAAATCTGGTTCCCCCTCCTCCTTCTTTATCTGGTCCGCAATGATCAGTGTCTATATGGTCTGGGGTTCGACCTATCTGGCAATCCGTTTCGCTGTCCAGACGATGCCACCCTTCCTGATGGCTGGTGTCCGTTTTCTCATTGCAGGCTCCGTGCTTTACCTGGTCAGGCAGGCCATGGGAGACCCGCGGCCTTCCTGGAAGGAGTGGCGGTCTGCCGCAGTGATCGGCATCTTTTTACTGGTAGGCGGCAACGGGGGTGTCGTCTGGGCCGAGCAGTGGGTGGCATCAGGAGTTACAGCCTTGCTGGTTGGAACCGCCCCCCTCTGGATGATCCTCATTGATATGCTTCACCCGGATGGCCGAAGGCCAAATCGATGGGCAATCTTAGGGGTCGGGTTGGGTTTTATCGGTATTGTCATACTCATCGACCCTCTTCAATCGGTGAGCTCAAAAGAGACCATTGATCCTGCAGGAGCAGGGGTTTTGGTGCTGGCCTCCCTTTTATGGTCTATCGGATCCCTCTATAGCCGTCAGGCCAAACTTCCATCATCCCCGTTGCTTGGAACGGGAATGGAGATGCTGACCGGAGGATTGGGCTTACTCCTTCTGGGAATCCTGACCGGAGAATTGGGACGCGTGAGTTTGCTTTCTATCTCCAGGTCATCCTGGTTAGGATGGCTTTATCTGGTGGTATTCGGGTCATGGATTGGATTCACTGCTTATACCTGGCTACTGCGCTCTGCTCCGACCCCGCTCGTCTCCACCTATGCCTATGTTAATCCAATCGTCGCTGTTTTGCTCGGTTATTTCCTGGCCGAAGAGATTCTAACCTTCCGCATCCTCGTCGCCGCATTGATGGTGGTGGGATCCGTTGCCCTCATTTCCATCACTCAGCAAGGATTCCTCAGCTCAAAAAAGAGGAGAATAAGAAATGGAGAATAAGATTCTTAAAGACCTCTGTTTTGTTCCGGAGAAGGGAGGCCTCTTTTATAAAGAGGTCCGTTATCTCCTTGTCAGGCCAGAGGTTTTAGTAACCTTCCAAAAAGAGATTGAAAAAGAGCTTGGAGAGAGGGCTGACCGTATTCTCTTCCAGAGCGGTTTTCAGGGAGGAAGCCTCTCATCAAAAAGGTATCGGGAAGTATTTCATTTTTCCCATGAGAAGATGGTCAGGTTTATGATCGAGATGGGTCCTCAGATCGGCTGGGGAAGGTTTGAATTGGAGAGATTTGATCCAGGCAACAAAGATCTCTCCGTCAAGGTTCATCACTCCCCTTTTGCAGAGGCCTATGGACCCTCAAGGACTCCTATCTGCCATTTCATTCGGGGGGTCCTGACCGGGATGGCCTCGGTTGTCTTTGATAAAGAGAGCGAAGTGAATGAAATTCTCTGCCTCGCGAAGGGGGACCCTTTCTGCAGGTTCGAACTCATGTGATCCAGCAATGAAGAGTGAGTTTTTTTCGCGCTTCTAATCCGCTTCAGACCCGCC